>QKGH01000180.1 GCA_003250495.1 Marinobacterium sp. | reverse complement strand
GGCCCCGGGTACTGAGTTTCGGTGGTGTCTGGTCTAACCATCTGCACGCGCTGGCCTTCCTGGGGCAGCGCTTCGGGATCGCGACCCTGGGCCTGGTCAGGGGAGATGGCGGGCAGCAGCCGACGGCGATGCTGGCGGATGCCCGGCGTTGGGGCATGGAGATTCAATTTCTGTCCCGTGAGCAGTATGCGCTGCGTGCGACCCCGGGGTTTGAACGCTGGCTCGGGCAACGCTACCCCGATTGGGAGTGGGTGCCCGAGGGCGGTAGTAACCGGCAGGCGGTACTGGGGTGTCGCCGGATCTGGAACCTGCTGCAGGGCAGCGGCTGGGAGCAGCCGGAGTACCTGATGTGCGCGCTGGGTACGGGCGGCACACTGGCGGGATTGATCGCCGGCAAACCGGAGCGAACGCGGATCCTGGGGGTGCCAGTGCTGAAGCTGGGGGCGGGGGGAGAACGCCAGGTGCGGACATTGTTGCTCCAGGCGGGGGTTGGCGATCCCGGCGGCTGGGCGTTGGTATCCGGTGATTACGGGGGGTATGCGCGTTTGTCTGCCGAGCTGGCGGCCTTCATGCTGCGAATGGAGTCCGGCGGGCAGTTGCCGCTGGATCCGGTTTATACCGCCAAGTTGATGGCGAGTTTTCATCGGCAACTGTTGGCGGGGTATTTCCCGCCGGGTAGCCGGGTGTTGCTGGTGCACACCGGGGGGCTGCAGGGGCGGCGTGGCATGCAGCAGCGGATAACGCAACGTGCGGCTGCTTTTGTCGGGCCGCTGTCCATATAATGCATGGGTGCAGCGATCGGTACAGTCATTTTGGTTAAGGGCGGGACATGGAGAATTTTCGCAATATCGGTTTGATCGGGCGGCTCGGCAGCAAGAAGGTGATCGACACCTTGAAACACCTGATCCGTTATCTCGACGATCAGGGGCTCAATGTGATCCTCGATGAAAAGATCGCCGAAGTGATGCCGGGGCATGGGCGGCAGGTGGCCAAGCAGTCGCGGATGGGGGACAGCTGCGATCTGGTGATCGTCGTCGGCGGCGATGGCAGTCTGCTCGGTGCAGCCCGTGCTCTGGCGCAGAGCCATGTCCCGGTGCTGGGGGTGAACCGCGGGAATCTGGGGTTCCTAACCGATATTGCACCGGCGGAGATCGAAGAGAAGGTGGGGGAGGTGCTGGCCGGGCGCTACTCGGTCGATACCCGCTTCCTGATCGATGTCATCGTCAAACGCGACGGCGAGCCGATCGCCGAGTCCACCGCACTGAACGACTGTGTGCTGCATCCGGGTAAAGCGACGCGGATGATCCAGTTTGAGCTCTATATCGAGGGGCAGTTCGTCTATACCCAGCGCTCCGACGGCTTGATCGTATCCACGCCGACCGGTTCCACGGCCTATGCCCTGTCCGGCGGCGGCCCCATCATGCATCCGCGGCTGGATGCGCTGGTGTTGGTGCCGATGTTTCCGCACACCCTGTCGAGCCGGCCGATCGTGGTCGACGGCAACAGCGAACTGAAGCTGGTGATCAGCGACAACAACGAGACCTATCCGTCGATCTCCTGCGATGGCCAGATGAATATCGCCCTGGCGCCGGGCGATACGGTGACCATTCACAAGAAGCCGCACAAGCTCAAGCTGTTGCATCCGCTGAATTATGATTTCTACCGCACCTGTCGCGAGAAGCTGGGTTGGGGCACCAAACCGGGCGGCCAGTAAACGGAGGGGGATTAGGTGAGCGAGCGTTCTCAGGGTATTGATCTGATCGGCGATGTGCACGGCTGTGCGATCAGCTTGTGTCTGCTGCTCGACCGCCTCGGTTACCGTCGTATCGGCGGCGTTTATCAGCATCCGAGCCGGCGCGCGCTGTTCATCGGCGATATCGTCGACCGTGGGCCGATGATCCGCGAGGCCCTGCATATCGTGCGGGCCATGGTCGAGGCGGGGCAGGCGCAGATCATCATGGGCAACCATGAGTACAACCTGCTGTGCTATCTGACGCTGAAACCGGATGGGACCGGTTACCTGCGCGAACACACCCCTCGACATCAGCGTATCCTGCAGCAGACGCTGGACCAGTTTGCCGGGCATCCGCGCGAGCTGGACGACTACCTGCAGTGGTTTTTACAGTTACCGCTGTTCATCGAAACCGAGCGTTTCCGCGCGGTTCACGCCTGCTGGCACCAGGGGCTGATCGATCGATTCAAGGCCGAACAGGGCGGTAACCGGATCGATCACGATTTCCTGCTGCGCTCGGCGGTGGAGGATTCGTTCGAGTGGGACGTGATGGATCGGCTGCTGCGCGGGACCCATTTGCGTCTACCCAATGACGAGGTGATCGTCAGTCGCGACGGTTTTCGGCGGCGTTTTTTTCGCACCAAGTTCTGGGCCAGCCACCCCGAGCGGCTGGGGGACGTGGTGTTTCAGCCCGACCCGTTGCCGGAGCATATCGCGCGCCAGTTGCTGACCGCTGAACAGCGGGCGGACCTGATCTACTACGGACCGGAGGAGCGCCTGCTGTTCATGGGGCACTACTGGTGCGAAGGGCGACCGGAGCCGGTCGCCCCGAATATCGCCTGCATCGATTTCAGCGCCGTTAAATACGGCAAGTTGGTGGCCTATCGGCTGGATAACGAGACTAAGTTGCAGGCGAGTAAATTTGTCTGGGTCGATGTGGCCCGTGAAGTGGGACGGCTGGATTCGGAGTGGAGTGGATGATACCGGTGTTGCAAGTACCGTTGAACGAAGACCTCGCCCCGTTCACCGCGTTGTTGTGGGAGCATCAGATTCCGCACCGGGTGATCGAGGAAGCGGGGCATCAGTTGCTGCTGGTTTCCCCGCGGGTCGACCCCGCCGCCATCCGCCAGCTGTATGGCTACTGGAAACAGGGCGGCGATCTGGGCCGGGTCGAGTTGAAGGTGGCCCAGCCGCGGCGTCTTGCCGGCGCGATTCAGTTGCGCCGGGTGCCGGTGACCCTGGCGCTGGTCTTGATCAGTGTGTTGCTGACGTTGCTGATCGGTTTCGGCGCCAATACCGGCTGGTTGCAGTGGTTCATCCTGGTCGATCCGTTTACCTCCGGGGCAGCGGACCTGGGCGGGACCCTGACGTCGGGGCAGTGGTGGCGACTGATCACGCCGATCTTTCTGCATTTCAGTGTTCTGCATATCGTCTTCAACCTGGTCATGGTCTGGGCCGTCGGTGCGCGGATCGAGATGCTACAGGGCGCTTGGGCCCTGGCCGGGTTGGTGCTGCTGAGCGGGTTGGCGTCGAATCTGGCGCAATACGCGGTTTCCGGGCCGATGTTCGGGGGGATGTCGGGCGTCGTTTTCGGTCTGCTCGGCTACACCTGGCTGTGGGACCGGATGGCGCCGCGCTATCGCTTCGGTCTGCCGTCCGCCCTGATGGGCTTCATGCTGTTCTGGCTGGTGTTGGGTTACACCGGAGCCTTGGAGTCGTTGGGGCTGGGGGCTATTGCCAACACGGCCCACCTGGCCGGATTGCTGGCGGGGCTGGCCTATTGGCCGCTGGGACGCCTGTTCGGGCCGCGCTGAAGCTAAGTCGCACGGGCGGCGCCTGTGGTAAGATGGCCGCCAGAAACAGAGAGGAGTAGCGATGAATTTCGAGCAGATGATCGAGGCGGTGACGCCCGAGGTATATGCGGCGCTCAAGCGTGCCGTTGAGCTGGGTAAATGGCCCAATGGCGAGCGTCTCAGCCAGGAACAGCGCGAAACCAGCCTGCGGGCGGTGATCGCCTATGAGCACAAGCGCAACCTGCCGGAGCAGGAGCGGGTCGGTTTCATCGACCGGACCCGCCCGGACGGAACGCAGCACGGGTGCGATCCGCTGGCCCCGCAGACGTTGAAAATCCTGACGGAGCAGTGATACGACCGATGGATCTGCTCGCCCAAGGCATTTTACGCAAGATGGAGACGGCGCTGGCCAGGCCGGTACAGTATCAACTGGCGTTGGGAGAGGAGCAGCGGGTCGACATGAACGCGCTGATTGGCCAGCCGATCGAGTTGGTCTGGGAGGGCAGTATCCACTGCCTGCATTGCGGCCGGAAGACCAAAAAAAGCTTTAACCAGGGCTATTGCTACCCCTGCTTCACCCGCTTGCCGCAATGCGACAGCTGTATCGTCAAACCGGAAAAGTGTCACTATCACGAAGGGACCTGCCGCGATCCGGCCTGGGGCGAGCGCAACTGCTTCGCTCCCCATGTGGTCTATCTGGCCAACTCCTCGGGTCTCAAGGTCGGCATCACCCGCGGGCAGCAGATTCCCACCCGCTGGATCGATCAGGGTGCGGTGCAGGCGCTGCCGATCCTGGAGGTCGATAACCGTCTGCATTCCGGGCTGCTGGAACAGCTCTTCGCCAACCATGTCAGCGACAAGACCAACTGGCGTGCCATGCTGAAGGGCCAGGTCGAGCCGCTCGACCTGGCGGCGGAGCGCGACCGGCTGTTCGCGTTGTGTGCCGACGGCTTGCAGCAGCTGCGGGAGCAGTTCGGTGCCGCCGCCATCAGGGCGTTGCCGGAGTACGAGTCGCTCGCGATCGAGTATCCGGTTATCGAATATCCGCACAAAGTCTCAACATTCAATCTGGACAAGGATCCGGTCGTATCGGGTACGCTGATGGGGATCAAAGGTCAGTACCTGATACTGGATACCGGCGCTATCAATCTTCGCAAATATGGCGCTTACCGGGTCAGTATTCGCGCGTGAATCAGGAGTCAAGATGCCTCAGCAAACCTCGCAGTCGCCGCAGCAGCAACCGCAGGCGATCTATCTGAAGGACTACCAGGTCCCGGCTTACCTCATCGAACATACCGAGCTGCGTTTCGAGCTCGACGAGGAGGAAACCCTGGTGCGGGCGACGTTGCAGATCCGCCGCAACCCCGAATCCGGCCAGGCCCGCCCGCCGTTGCAGCTGCATGGGCACGAGTCGGTGAAGCTGTGTCGGCTCAATATCGACGGTGAAATCCTGTCCGGGCGCGATTTCGTCCGCAGCGACGAGCTGCTGACCATTCCCGATGTGCCGGAACGTTTTACCCTGGAGTGCCTGACCCGGATCGAGCCGCAGAACAACACCGCGCTGGAGGGGCTGTATAAATCGGACGGCATGTTCTGTACCCAGTGCGAAGCGGAGGGTTTTCGCCGCATTACCTTCTACCCCGACCGCCCCGATGTGATGTCGGTATTCCGTACCACCGTGGTCGCCGACCGCAAGCGTTATCCGATCCTGCTTTCCAACGGTAACCCGGTGGAGCGGGGCGATGAGGACGATGGGCGCCATTTCGTCACCTGGGAGGATCCGTTCCCCAAACCCGCCTACCTGTTTGCGCTGGTGGCCGGCGATCTGGCCGTGCTGGAGGATCATTTCACCACACTGTCCGGCCGCCAGGTGCTGCTGCAGATCTATGCCGAGCGCAAGGATCTGGACAAGCTCGACCACGCCATGGCGTCGCTGCAGCGGGCCATGCGCTGGGACGAGGAGGTGTATGGGCGGGAGTACGATCTCGATATCTACATGATCGTCGCCGTCGATTTCTTCAACATGGGGGCGATGGAGAACAAGGGACTCAACATCTTCAACACCAGTTGTGTGCTGGCGCATCCGAAGACCACCACCGATGCCGGCTTCCAGCGCGTCGAGGGGGTCGTGGCGCACGAGTATTTCCATAACTGGTCCGGTAACCGGGTCACCTGCCGCGACTGGTTCCAGCTCAGTCTGAAGGAGGGGTTCACGGTGTTCCGGGACTCCGAGTTCTCTGCTGACGTCAACTCGCGCACGGTCAAGCGTATCGACGACGTGGCGGTGCTGCGTACTGCGCAGTTTGCCGAGGATGCCGGTCCGATGGCGCATCCGGTGCGGCCGGAGTCGTTCATCGAGATCTCCAACTTCTACACCCTGACCGTGTATGAGAAGGGGGCCGAGGTCGTGCGCATGCTGCATACGCTGCTTGGTGCGGAACGCTTCCGTAAGGGCTGCGATCTCTATTTCGAACGGCATGACGGCCAGGCGGTCACCACCGACGATTTCGTGCAGGCGATGGCCGATGTGTCGGGGCGCGATCTGACCCAGTTCAAGCGCTGGTATAGCCAGGCCGGAACGCCGCGGATCGAAGTGGAGGAGGTGTGGGATGAGGCGCTTGGACGTTACCAGCTGCGCTTCAGCCAGCACTGCCCGCCGACACCGGGCCAGAACGAAAAACAACCCTTCCATATGCCGATCGCATTCGGGCTGCTGGACGACAGCGGGCGCGAACTGCAGAGCGGTGTACTGGAGTTGACCGAGGCGCAGCAGATCTTCAGTTTTGACGGGCTGTCGCAGCGCCCGGTGCCGTCGCTGCTGCGCAACTTTTCTGCGCCGGTCAAGCTCAGCTATCCCTACAGCGACGAGCAACTGATGCTGCTGTTGCAGCATGATACGGATGGTTTCAACCGCTGGGATGCCGGCCAGCGTCTGGCGGTACGCCTGATGCAGCAGCTGATGCAGGATTACCGCAGCGGCCAGCCGCTGGTGTTACCGCCGAGTCTGGTGCAGTGCTGGGCCCAGGTGCTGGACGCCGACGGCCTCGATCCGGCGATGGTGGCCCAGGTGTTGAGCCTGCCCTCCGAAGCCTACCTGAGCGAGCTGGCCGATGTGATCGACGTGGAGGCGATTCATGCCGTACGCCGCTTCCTGCGCCAGGCCCTCGGTAATGCGTTGCGGGAGCGCTGGTTGGCCGCCTACCAGCGCTGCAGCAGCGAACAGGCGTATAGCCCGGATGCGGCTTCCTGTGCGCAACGCAGCCTGAAGAACCTGAGCCTCGGCTACCTGTTGGCCAGCGGTGACGATACCTGTCTGGCTCTGGCGGAACAGCAGTTCGAGAGCGCCGACAACATGACCGACCAGCAGGCGGTGCTGGCGCTGGTGGTGCACTCGGAGTTTCGTGCCGCCGCCGAGCGTCTGCTGGGCGCATTCCATGACCAGTGGCAACACGAGGCGCTGGTGATGAACCAGTGGTTCGCGATTCAGGCCGCCGATCCCTGGCCCGGCGCGCTGGAGCGGGTACAGCAGCTGGCGGAGCACCCACTGTTCGATAGCCGCAACCCGAACAAACTGCGTTCGCTGATCGGTGCCTTCTGCGCGCAGAACGCGGTCAGCTTCCATGCGGCGGACGGCAGCGGCTATCGCTACCTGGCGGACTGGATCCTGCGCTTGAACGTGCAGAATCCGCAGATCGCCTCGCGTATGCTGACGCCGTTGACCCGTTGGCGGCGTTATCCGGAGGCGGCCCAGCGGCAGATGCGGGCGCAGTTGCAGCGCATCATGGCGAGCGGCGAGCTGTCCAAGGATGTTTACGAAGTGGTGAGCAAGAGCCTGGCCTGAGGCTAAAGGATGGGGGCGACGGTGTTGACGCCACGCCCCGATCTGCACTTGAATGCGTGGAATTATAAAACGATGGGATGTAACACAATGGATAGATATCTCAGTGCGAGCGACAAGTTCGATCTGCAGCAGAACTACCGCCGTTTCCTCAAGTATCAGGAACAGTTCACGCTGTCCAATGATGCGCTGAAGGAGGCGCGCGCCAGCCGGGTCTGGATCGCCGCACTGGTCATGTTACTGTTCGCACTGGCGTCGGACTTCTTTCTCGGGGCGTCCGCGGCGCTGTTCGGGCTCTATTTCTACCGCGTGGCGTTGGCCTGGTACCACTGCACGCAGGCGGAAGAGGGGTGTGAGCAGACCGAGCGCTGGTTCGCCGGCAAGGGGCTGAAGTTCCAGGGCCGTATCCTCTACTATCGCGACGACGAGATGCTGGAGCGTGCCATCGACCCGTTCGACGACGCCCTCTACCAGTAACGCGCCACTATCCGGGAGGTGTGCGGTGCAACGTGAATACCGGCGTCTGAGCCGACGTACCCGCCTCCTGCTGGAAGCCCCGGAAGGGGTCAACGTCGACTTCAAGCGCGAAGTGCAGGCCGTGCGCAGTAGCGATCTGGTCGCCTTCGCCAACTCCCCGCTGGGTGGCACCCTGCTGATCGGCATCGATGAGTTCACCAGTCCCGATGGGGTGCAGCGCGGCCGCATCGTGGGCTGCGACGTCGATGACAAGGCGCGCCTGCTGCTGGTCAACAAGGCGACCGAGTGCATCCCCAATGTCGAACTGCGGATCTACACCGAGAACCTGTCCCAGTCCCGCCCGATTCTGCGAGTCGAGATACCCAGCGGCCATTGCAAGCCCTACAGCACCCATGGCGGTGAATACCGTATCCGTACCGACGGTCGTAACCGCGCGCTGTTGCCGGAGGAGCTGCTGGCGATCTACATGGACCGGGAGGGGGAGCAGTTTCTGTCGCGCTTCCGTCATGCGGTATTTCAACTGGAACACCAGATGGAAGAGATCAACCACTCGCTGGCGCGGGGGATACTGGCGGTCAGCCAGCACCTGGAGGATCTGGACGACCAGTTGCGCCATACCCTGCATCGGATCGAACAGTTGACCGACAGTAACAAGAAGCGCTCGCGCAACCTGTTACAGGCGCTGCGGGAGAGTCAGCAGAGCATCGTGCAGTTGGAGCAGGCCGTGGTGCCGCGGATCGATGCCGATGGCATCACCCTGCTGCAGGATATAGAACACAAACTGGGAATGCTGCTGGATCTGGCCGATAGCGAAGCCGAGAACGGGAGCGCGGACAGAGAGCGTAAGGATGCCTGAGTTTTTGCAGCGGCGTTATTGGGTCTTCGATCTCGACGGCACGCTGACGTTACCGGTTCATGATTTCGAACATATCCGGGCCGAGTTGGGGTTGCCCTCCGGCGCCGATATCCTGACCACGCTGGCGCGGCTGCCAGAGCCGGAGAAGGCGCACCAATATGCCCGTCTCGATGAGCTGGAGTTGCTGTATGCGGCGCGAACCCAGCCGGCCCCGGCGGTGGTCGAGTTGCTGGCGCTGCTGAGCGAGCGCGGCTGCCGGCTCGGGATCCTGACCCGCAACAGTCGTGCCGTCGCCCTGCGCTCGCTGGAGGCGATCGGTGCCGGGCGGTTTTTCGCGCCGGGCAATGTGCTCGGGCGCGACGAGGCACGTCCCAAGCCGGACCCACAGGGGATAGAGCAACTGTTGCAGTGCTGGCGCGCGCGGCCGCAGCAGGCGGTGATGGTGGGGGATTTTCGCTACGATCTGGAGGCGGGCCGGGCCTGCGGTACGGCGACCATCCACCTCGATCACGGGGTGCATCCGGGCTGGCCTGAGCTGACGGATCTGCGGGTGACGTCGCTGGCGCAACTGCTCGAGATGCTGATCTGAGTTAATTAGGTCCGCGCTGGATTCGTGCCATAGTTGTCTATAGTGAATTCAAGCATCACGACCTTTTCCCAATGTGGAGGACTCCAATATGGCAATTCTGGCTGAACTGCATCAGGAGCATATGAACCTGAAGCGCCTGCTGGACATGCTCGAGCGTAAAGTCGAAAGGTTCCGCTCCGGCACCCATCCCAATTTTCAGTTGATGTCCGATGTGGTCAGTTACGTGGGGGGATATGCCGATCTCCATCATCATCCGCGCGAAGACCGCATGTATGCCCACTTCCGTGGACGCGATGCCGGGCTCGATGCCAAGCTGACGCAGTCCGAACAGGAGCATGTCGAGTTGAAAAAGGTTTCCACCGCGCTGTTCGACGCCATCGAGGGGGTGTTGCATGACGCGTCGGTGATACCGATGGAGCAGCTGGTCGAGCAACTGGACCAGTTCGTTACGCTGGAAACGAACCACCTCAACCTCGAAGAGGGCGATATCTTTCCGAAAATCGAGTCGGTCGCGACAGAGCAGGATTGGCAGCAGGTCGATGCCGAGAATCCGGCGCCGGCCGATCCGCTGTTCGGTCTCAAGCAGGCCGACGAGTACCGCGATCTTTATCGTGCCCTGCTCGAGGACAATCAATAACCGCTAACCCAGGCAACGGCTCCCCCTCATGCGGGAGTCGTTTCCCGTGACTGCAGATAACGCTCCACGGTATCGACGATCGCCTGGGTCTGCGGGTCGATCTCGACATTGACCCGATCGCCCGCCTGCAGAGAGCCGAACGTGGTAAGCCGCAGGGTTTCCGGAATCAGGTAGACATTGAAGCGTTCCGCCTCGACATCGGCCAGCGTCAGGCTGCAGCCGTTCAGGCCGACGAAACCTTTTGGCAGCAGGTAACGGGCCAGGGCGGCGGGGCGTTCAAACCAGAGAATCCGGTTATCGCCCTGCGCCTCTACGGCCAGTATTGCCAGGGTGGCATAGACGTGGCCGGACATGTTGTGGCCGCCGATCTCATCGCCAATGCGTGCCGCGCGCTCGAAATTGACCTGACCTCCCACGCTCAGTCCGCCCAGGTTGGTGGTGTTCAGCGTGGCGGCGATCAGGTCGAAACTGACGAGGTTGCCGTCAACGGCGGTTACCGTGAGACAGGTGCCGTTGATCGCGATGCTGGCCCCGAGCTGCAACCGCTCGCAGCGCTCGGCCGGCAGGGCCAGCGTCAGGCGCATGAAGGCGTCACGGCGTTCGATTTCGCGCACCTCGGCGGTGCCCTGAACAATTCCGGTAAACATAGCTGTGCTACTCTCCAGATAGGCGCACCGGTGGTGATCGATAGCGGCGGTGCGTTCTCGCCAAAATACCAGTGTACCGGAAACAGCGACTGGGAGAACAATAATGCGAGTGCTGATCACAGGTGGGACGGGCTTTATCGGGCGTAAGCTGATCACGGCGCTGTTGGCGCGGGGCGACCGCGTGGTGGTGTTAAGCCGGCGCCCGCAATCGGCGGAGCTGGATGCACGGGTGGCGCTCTGCTCCGAACTGGCGCAGATCGAAGGGCCGGTCAATGCCGTGGTCAATCTTGCCGGTGCGCCCATTGCCGATAAGCGCTGGAGCCAGGGGCGCAAGCGTTTGCTGCGCGAGAGCCGGATCCACCTGACCGAGCAACTGATCGACTGGATCGCCCAGCGCGTGTCGCCGCCGTCGGTACTGGTGAGCGGTTCGGCGGTGGGTTACTACGGCAGCCAGGGGGATCGGGAGCTGGATGAGGAGGCGGAGTGTCGCCCCGGCTTCGCCCATCAGCTCTGTGCCGACTGGGAGGCCCAGGCGCAGCGGGCCTCCGACCAGGGGGTCCGGGTCTGCTGTATCCGTACCGGGGTCGTGATCGGTAAAGGCGGTGCGCTGGCCAAGCTGCTGCCGCTGTTTCGGCTCGGCCTCGGAGGCCCCATCGGCAGCGGCCGGCAGTGGATGTCGTGGATCCATATCGACGACGAGGTGGGCGCCATCCTGCATCTGCTCGACCACAATACGCTGGCCGGCGCGTTCAACCTCACCGCACCGGCACCGGTGACCAACGAGCTGTTCTCGCAGACGCTTGCCGCCGCGCTGCGGCGGCCTGCCTTCCTGCGCATGCCGGCACCGCTGTTGGAGTTGATGTTGGGAGAGGCCAGTGAGCTGCTGCTGAAGGGGCAGCGGGTCGTGCCGCGCAAGCTGTTGCAGAGCGGCTATCGTTTCAAACATCCGGAGTTGGAGCCGGCGCTACGCTCAGTGCTGTGACGCTCAGGAGGCCTGCAGCAACTCCCCGTCCCGGGGACTCTCGCTTCGGGGCTGGCGCCGGCGGCGAATGCTGTCCAGCGTCTCCAGCAGCAGGTCGCCCTGCCAGAGTTCGGGTTGCCCGCGCAGCTGCTGTTCCAGGTCGATGACCAGAAAATCCAGGGTTTGGTTGCGGGCGACGTCAGACAGCGTTTCCAGGCTGTCGATACTGTGTTCGGGCCAGAAGTTCTGCGCCCATTCGATCAGCCGGGCCTTGGCCAGCGGTGCGCTGTTCTGCTGGCAGGCGATCGCCAGGGCCTGGAAGGTGTTGCGTTCGGCACGGTCGTTGGCCAGCAACAGCTTATGCTGGCGGCGAATCTCCTCCTGCTTCTGTTCCGCGCTGTCGACGGCCTGCAGGCGGCGCAGGCGCTGCCAGGTGTAGAGCCACCCCAGCGAGCTGATCAGCGTGCTCAAGGTTAACAGCAGCAGGAGCAGCGGTGGCCGGGCGAGATCGGCAGGCGCTTCCAGCGTTGTGCCGGCCGCGGCGGGCAGTTCGATCAGCGGCGGCGGTGCAACGTGGAACTGGCGCGCCGGCAGCGAGGCGTGGCGGCCACGATCGGCACCCACATCCCACCAGTTCAGATCGATGGGCTGCAGTGTGAAATCGCCGGCCCCCAGGGGTTCGATTGTCACCGTCTCCCGGCGCGTGCTGACCAGACCGAACTGGGAGAAGTTTTCGCTGAGGCTGACGTTTTGCACCTCGATATAGCTGTCGTCGCTCTGGGTCGGCATCAACGGCGGCAAACGCTCGGCGGGGACGCCGGTTACGGTCAGGGTCAGTTCACGGGTAAAGCGGTCGCCGGGGTGGATCTGGTCGGGAGGGTTCCAGTTGTCGGTCAGGGTCAGGCGGTCGGCGGGCAGCCAGATTCCCAGACTGCTGCGGTGTGCCGGCTCCAGTACCTCGACCTCCAGCGTTTCACCCTGTAGCTCGATCGTCGTGCCGTCGTCGGAGGGCAGTTCGAGCAACGGTCCCTCGATCATCATCGGCCCGCTCTGGAGCGGGAACAGGGCATACTGCTGTTCGGTCACCAGATAACGTTGGCCACGAAACTCGCCCTGGTACTGGCGCCGCTCGCCCAGCTCGCGGATTTCGGTGTTGCTGGCGGCCGGCGGTTCTATCGATGCTGCACTGGGCAGCGGATCGCGATGATAAAGGCGCGCGGTGTAGAGTAGTTGGGCGCCGGCATAGACATCGGTGCTGTTCAGGTAGCTGTCGAAGAATGCCAAGGCGCCAGCGCCGCCATTGCTGGCTGGGCGGACGTCGGCAACCTCAACCGGGATGGCGCCGGTCAGCTCGCCGGCCAGCAGCAGTGCCGGGATCTGCAGTTGTCCCGAGCTGCGTGGGCGCAGCGTGATCCGCCAGCGGGTGCGTTCGGCCCGGCCTTCGCTGCTGTGGCTGGAGATCAGCGTACGTTTGCTGCCGAGGACGCGGAAATCACGATGCAGGGGGGAGAAATCGGGACGCTCGTCGATCCGTTGATCGACCTCCAGCGTGAGGGTCAGGTTGTCGAGGATGGTGATAGTGTTCCGGTCCAGCGTCGCTTTTGCCTCCGCAAGTGCGGTTGTGGCAAACCCCAGCAAAATAAGTGCTAGAAGTACTCGCATTCAGCTATCCGGAAAAATCCTTGGCGGCCATCCCCGATGATGACTCAACTCATTATCAGCTAAGGTAAAATTCATCGCAACTGCATTAAAAGGCGGTTTTGCGGGCCATTTTTGGCAGCCGGATGGCGGCCGGGTCGGAGAGATGCTGCTAGCGGGTGACGGCAAGGTGAGTAATGAATGAGTTGATAGTGGATCTGCATATCGATGCGCTGGAATATCAGCGGCTATACCGCGGTACCGCCGCCACGGTGTTGGTTCGGGCGCGGGATGGACGTCGGGTGCGTTTTCCGGCGGCTAGTCTGCGGCGCTTCGTCACCCATGACGGTATTCAGGGCAGTTTTCGTATCCGCTACGACCAGAATGGACGCTTGCAGGAGATCGTGGCGCTATGAGTGTGGCGGGCCGAGGTGCTATCGCGGTCCGTGCCCGTTATAATACTGCATCATTTTTCGCCTGAAGAGACACCATGCTCTACGATCTTGCCCGTACACTGATGTTCCGCCTGAACGCGGAGACGGCACATGAGCTGACCCTGAACAGCCTTTCCATCGCCGCTTCGCTGGGGTTGGACCGTCTGCTCAGTTCGCCCGAGTGGTCGCATCCCGTCGACGTGATGGGGATACGTTTCCCCAATCCGGTGGGCTTGGCCGCCGGGCTCGATAAGAACGGTATCGCCGTCGATGGTTTGGCGGCGATGGGGTTCGGCTTCATCGAGGTCGGCACTGTCACGCCGCGCCCGCAACCGGGCAATCCCAAGCCGCGTCTGTTCCGTATCCCCGAGCATCAGGCGATCATCAACCGCATGGGGTTCAATAACGCCGGGGTCGATCAGTTGCTGGTGAATCTGCAACAGAGCCGCTACAAGGGGGTGTTGGGGATCAATATCGGTAAGAACAAGGATACCCCCAACAATCGGGCCAACGACGATTACCTGCTCTGTCTGCGCAAGGTCTACGCCCGTGCCAGCTATATCACGGTGAACGTCTCCTCTCCGAACACCCCGGGGTTACGGACGCTGCAGTTTGGCGAGTCGTTAAACAGCCTACTCGACGCGCTGAAAACCGAGCAGGCACGGTTGGCGAAACTGCATGGCCGTTACGTGCCGATCGCGGTCAAGATTGCGCCGGACATGGAGGAGGAGGAGTTCGCCCTGGTGGCCTCTTCGCTGAAAACCTACGAGATGGATGCCGTGATCGCCACCAATACCACGCTGTCCCGCGACGGGGTGGAGGACTCCCCGGTTGCCGCCGAGGCGGGCGGGTTGAGCGGTAAGCCGGTGCGCAGTCGTTCGACGACGGCGATTCGGGTGCTGGCGCGGGAGCTCAACGGGGCACTGCCGATCATCGGTGTCGGTGGTATCTGCGAAGGCTTCGATGCGGCCGAGAAGATAGAGGCGGGTGCCAGTCTGGTACAGATCTATACCGGCTTTATCTACCATGGGCCGGCGTTGATTCGTGATGCGCTGAAAGAGATTTCGATGCTGCACAGCGCAACGCGCTGAGCAGCGTGGAGAAGGGTCCGCCTTTTCTAAGGCTCCCGCTAGCGGGAGCCCGACCCGGTGTTATATGGATTAGAGCCTATCAGGCCGTACAGCTGTGACCTTGCGTACGTTAGTGAAGTGATGGGTTGGACTGAATTGCAGAAACGCCGGACATCCCGCTCCAGTGAGCCTCTCGTCCTTCACGCCAGCCGCTCATCCAGTGGCTACGCAACTCGGTGAGTAGTACCGGACATTCATGTTGGGATTTACCCAGCAAGCCGGCCTGGAATCCACGGTTGAACAGAGTAGAGGTACGATCTCGTTTCTGTTTTCTCATAGTGCGCCTCACATTGTTCTAATCTTCATATTAACGCCACGGGAATACGCGGCGCCTGACGCGTTGAGACGAGCGGTGGATGTCGTCTCCCCTCCATAGATACCGAAAATCGTTGCGACAGGTAATTTAAAAAACCTATAAATTCTGGTGTTGGTGATAGTAAATATTGTCACGCATTTGCAAAAAATAGCTGTTTATCAGTAGCTTGTAATCTGAATGCAAACTTAATGTGCTGGGTGAAATTTTTTCATAGCGCTACCTAGCTGAAGGGGTCTGGCGACAGAGATCGCCGCGTCCCAGTGGAGTACCTAAGTAAAATGAAGTTATTCGTGACCTGCCCGAAAGGGATAGAGCAACTGCTGGAGCAGGAGCTGGTTGAACTGGGCGCCACGGAGACCCGGCAGACGGTGGCCGGTGTCGGTTGTGATGTCGAGTTGGTCGACGCCTATCGGATCTGTCTGTGGTCGCGCCTCGCCAACCGTGTGTTGCTGCCGCTGGTGGACGCCGAGGCGGCGGACGCTGAGCAGTTGTATCGGGTGGTGCAGGAGGTCGATTGGCTCGAACACCTGCGCCCGAGCGGTACCTTCGTGGTTGACTTCAGCGGTCGTAGCGAGGCGATCGTCAATACCCACTTCGGCGCCCTGAAGGTCAAGGATGCCATCGTCGATCAGATCCGTACGGCGACCGGCAAGCGGCCGATCGTCGAGCGCCAGGCGCCGGATCTGCGGATCAATGCCCATCTCGCCAAGGGACGCATCACCGTGGCGCTCGACCTCTCCGGCGACAGCCTGCATCGTCGCGGTTATCGGCGCCAGGCCGGTGCCGCGCCGATGAAAGAGAACCTGGCGGCGGCAGTGCTGCTGCGCGCCGGATGGCCCCAGGCCAGTGCCGACTGGCCGGTGGTCCTGGATCCGATGTGCGGATCCGGCACCCTGCTGATCGAAGCGGCACTGATGGCGGCGGATATCGCGCCGGGCCTGTTCAGACGCCAGTTCGGTTTCAGCTACTGGCTGGGGCACCGTCCGGCGCTGTGGGAGCCGCTGTTGGCGGAGGCGCAGGAGCGGCGCCGGCGTGGGCTGGAGAGCGCTGGCGTGCGCTATCTGGGGTTCGACGCCGATCCGAAGGTGCTGGAGCGGGCACGGGAAAATGCGCGTATGGCCGGCGTCGCCGACCGGGTCGGCTTTACGCAGGCCGATCTGGCCAAGCTGCGGCGTCCCGAGGATGCGCCGGCGGGGCTGTTGATCACCAATCCCCCCTATGGCGAACGGCTGGGCGAGGAGTCCGAACTGATGTTCCTCTATCGCCTGTTCGGTCAGTTGCTGCGCCAGCATTTCAGTGGCTGGCGAGTCGGCGTGTTTACCGGCAATCCCGAGCTGTGCAAGGTGATGAAGCTACGTGCCGATAAGCAATATCGCCTGTTCAACGGCGCCTTGCCAGTACAACTGCTGATGTTCGATGTACATGCGCGCGAGCCGCAGGATGAGGCGGCGGCGCCGCCGCTGTCGGCGCAGGCGGAGATGTTCGAGAACCGCTTGCGCAAGAATCTCAAGCAGCTCGCGAAGTGGGTCAAGCGCGAGGAGATCAGCGCCTACCGGGTCTACGATGCCGATATTCCCGAGTATGCGGTCGCCGTGGATTACTACGATGGCTTGCTGATGGTGCAGGAGTACGCGCCGCCGGCCAGTGTTGACCGGGTCAAGGCGTTCTCGCGTCTGCAGGATGTGGTTGCCGTGGTTCAGCGGGTGTTTGAGCTGACTCCCGAGCAGGTCGTGTTGAAACAGCGCAAGCGCCAGCAGGGTGACGAGCAGTATACGCGCCAGGGCGAAACCGGCCATTTCTTTAGCGTACTCGAGCATGGCTGCCGGCTGCGGGTTAACCTGCATGACTATCTCGATACCGGACTGTTTCTGGATCACCGGCCGGTGCGGCACATGATCCAGCAGCAGGCCGCGGGCAAGAGCTTTCTGAACCTGTTCTGCTACACGGCGGCGGCCAGCGTGCATGCCGCCGTCGGCGGGGCCCGCGCGACGACCAGTGTCGACATGTCGGCCACCTACCTGGACTGGGCCCGACGCAATCTGGACCTGAACGGGGCCGATCCCAAACAGCACCTGCTGATTCAGGAGGATTGCTTTAAGTGGTTGGCGCGGCCGCAGAAGCAAAAATTTGACCTGATCTTCATGGATCCGCCGACCTTTTCCAACTCCAAGCGGATGCGGGAGGTGCTGGACGTACAGCGTGACCACGTGCGGCTGATCCGGGCCGCGATGCAGCTACTAAGCGCCGATGGACTACTGATCTTTTCCAACAACTTTCGCCGTTTCGTTCTCGACTACGAGGCGCTGAGCGATTATCAGGTGCGTGATATCACGGCGCGCACTATCGATCCCGACTTCAAGCGTAACGGTCGCATCCACTGCTGTTTCGAGATTCGACATAAGGGGTGACGCACCGACAAAAGGCATTATTTGATTGTCGACTGCACCATATCGGCCCGTTTCTTGCTGCGTGTTTTACGCTTCAAGTTCGTCTATGCCTTTTAATGGTGCATTTGTCGATAGTTTGATTAATTTGTGATCAATATTGGCATGATCACGGAGCGATCCCCGGACTTGAGCACGCCTATAAAAAATTTGCAGCGCTCATTATTTGTGCGCTGTATTTATAAATGCCTCTTTAGTGTGCAAAAAAGTAAGCGGGAGCGAGAGTGGAAACAGTAAACAGTGCGGTCGAAGCGCTGATGCAAAGCGCCAATACGCTTTTCATCTTGATGGGGGCGATCATGGTATTCGCCATGCATGCCGGCTTCGCTTTTCTGGAGGTTGGTACGGTCCGGCACAAGAACCAGGTCAACGCGCTGGTCAAGATCATGACCGATTTTGGCTTTTCGGCACTGGCCTATTTTTTTGTCGGTTACTGGATCGCCTACGGCGTAACCTTCTTCGATGACGCTGCAACCCTGGCCGAGCGTAACGGCTACGAGCTGGTCAAATTTTTCTTTCTGATGACCTTTGCCGCGGCGATCCCGGCTATCGTGTCGGGGGGAATCGCGGAGCGGGCGCGATTTTGGCCGTTGCTGGCCTGTTCGGCGCTTTCCGTGGCGCTAATCTACCCGCTGTTCGAAGGGATGATCTGGAATGGCAACTTCGGGCTACAGCGCTGGCTGGAGCAGAACCTGGGCGCGCCCTTCCACGATTTTGCCGGATCCGTGGTGGTACACAGTGTGGGTGGCTGGATCGCGCTGGTGGCGGTGCTCCTGCTCGGCGTGCGTCGCGGACGTTATCGCAGCGGCAAACTGGTGGCGTTTCCGCCCTCCAATATCCCGTTTCTGGCACTGGGAGCCTGGATCCTCTGCATCGGCTGGTTCGGCTTTAACGTGATGTCGGCGCAGACGCTGGATGGCATCTCGGGACTGGTGGCCGTCAATAGCCTGATGGCGATGGTCGGTGGCATCGTTGCGGCGACGCTGCTGGGTAGGAACGACCCGGGGTTCATCCATAACGGCCCGTTGGCGGGGCTGGTGGCGATCTGTGCCGGCTCGGATCTGGTCCATCCGATCGGAGCGTTGGCGATCGGCGCCATCGCTGGAGCGCTGTTCGTGTGGATCTTCACCCTGGTGCAGAATCGCTGGAAGATCGATGACGTTCTCGGCGTCTGGCCGCTGCACGGACTGTGCGGAGCCTGGGGCGGCGTGGCGGCGGGGATCTTCGGCTCCGAAACGCTCGGCGGGATGGGGGGCGTCAGCCTGGCTGCGCAGGTTGTCGGCACACTGGCCGGGATCCTGGTGGCGTTGTGCGGTGCCCTGTTGGTCTACGGCGGTGTCAAGGCCGTGGTCGGACTGCGCCTCAGCGAGGAGGAGGAGTACAACGGTGCCGATCTCAGTATTCATCGTATCGAAGCCAGCGCCGAGGATCGGCAGATCTGAGCGACGGCGATCAATAAGAAGCTCGGCGTCTAACCGAGCGTGCCGACAAAAAAAGGCCCGCTGCTGCGGGCCTTTTTTGTGCATCAGCGTCGGTGACGAGCGCTCGTTAGTGGTGGTGACCACCGTCGCCGTGCACGTGGCCGTGCGACAGTTCCTCTTCGCTTGCCGCACGAACTTCAACCACTTCAACGTCGAAGGTCAGGGTCTCGCCGGCCAGCGGGTGGTTGCCATCCAGCGTGATGACATCGCCTTCGACCTTGACCACGGTGACCGGCTGCTGGCCCCAGGGGGTCTGGGCCATGAACTGCATGCCGGGTTCGATCTCGTCAATGCCTTCGAAGTTGGCGCGATCGACCTCCTGGATCAGCTCATCCTTGATCGTGCCGTAGGCTTCTTCGGGAGCGACGGTGACATTCAGTTTATCGCCAACGCTTTTGCCGGCCAGGGCGTTTTCCAGCCCGGGGATGATATTGCCGGCACCGTGCAGGTAGCCCAGGGGTTCCTGGCCGGCAGAGCTGTCGAGCTGTTCGCCAGCGGCGTTGGTCAGGGTGTAGTGGAAGAGTACAACGCTGTTCGCTGCAATCTGCATCAGTAGTCTCCTGCTGTATCGGAGGTGCGTGACCGCACAGACGGCCTGCTCGGGATAACGGCTCCGCTTGTCTTGGCTAAGCAAGGCAGGGGCGGAAGGCGACGCGGCAGGGGCTGACTGAGTGGCGTGCAGGGCTCCCATCATTGGGGGTTATTAGATTTTCAGGCCCCTTCGGGCCCGGGGGTCGCCAGTGTAACCTATAGCGCCGGTGCTCGATAGCCGAGAGCCGCTTTGCTGTCCGGGTTGCCTGGACTCGCGCCTCTCTGGCACAGTGGCGGTCAACCCATCCAGCTATCAAGGTTAAGGAGATACAGTGTCCAATCCACTGTTGCAGTCGGTCGGGGATGCGCTAACGGCGCTGGACAGGGTGCTGCTGGGCAAGCAGTTGCAGGTGAAACTGGCGCTGACCTGCCTGCTGTCCCAGGGGCACCTGCTGATCGAGGATCTGCCGGGGATGGGCAAGACCACGTTGGCGCACGGCCTGGCCCGGGTACTGGGGCTGGAAGATCAGCGCGTGCAGTTCACTTCCGACATGCTGCCGGCGGACATTATCGGGGTGTCCATCTTCGACCAAACCCAGGGCGAGTTCCGCTTCCACGCCGGTCCGCTGTTTTCCCAACTGCTGCTGGCAGACGAGATCAACCGCACCACTCCCAAAACCCAGAGCGCGCTGCTCGAGGCGATGGAGGAGGGGCAGGTGACAGTCGACGGGCATAGCTACAAGCTGCCACAACCCTTCTTTGTTATCGCGACACAGAACCCGGTGACCCAATACGGTACTTTCCCGTTGCCGGAATCCCAGCTCGACCGCTTCCTGATGCGTATCGCCCTGGGTTATCCGGCACCGGAGGTCGAGCGTCGCCTGCTGGCCGGTGGCGGCACCCGCAGTGAGTTGCAGGGGTTGCCCTGCTGTCTGACGCCGGGCGCCCTGCTCGAGGTGCAGCAGCAGTGTGCTGCGGTCCACGCCTCCAGCAGCGTTATCGACTATGTACAGCGCCTGGTCCAGTACACCCGCGACAGCGAGCAGTTCAGCTACGGCGTCTCGCCGCGCGGCGCGCTGGCACTACTGCGGTGTGCCAGAACCTGGGCCTGGCTCGATGGCCGCAGCCATCTGTTGCCGGAGGATGTGCAGCAGGTACTGGAGCCGGTGCTCGGACATCGCATGCGTGCCGCCGAGGATGTGGGCGGGTACGCCGGCACGCGGCTGGTCAACGAGCTGCTGACACGGGTCGATGTGCTGGGGTAGCGGATGCGACAGAGGCTGAACGCACTGTTCGACGTGCTGGGGATGCGGGTGCGGCGCTGGAGCCTGCGCCGGCATCCGCGGCAACGCACGATCACCCTGACCCAGAAGCGGATCTATATCCTGCCGAGCGCCGCCGGGTTCGGCTTTTTGCTGCTGCTGGTGCTGTTGCTGCTGCTGGCGATCAACTACGAGAACAACCTGGTATATGGATTGACCTTCCTGTTGGCGGGGCTGTTCGTCGTGTCGATCCTGCATACCTATGGCAACCTGGCGGGCCTGGAGCTGAGTGCGGTCGCGGGACACGACTGCTTTTGTGGTGAGGCCGCCGGCTTCGCGCTGCAGTTGCGCGCCGCGCCGGGGCGTGAGCATGAGCAACTGCGTCTCAGCTGGGACCGCGGGACGCCGCGGCTGCTCGATCTGACCGATGAGCGCGAGCGTCAGATCGAGCTGGCGCTGCCAACCGACAGCCGCGGTCCGCTCGATCCCGGTCCGCTGCGGCTGGAAACCTCGTTCCCGCTGGGTTTTTTCCGCGCCTGGACCTGGATCGATACCGGTCTCACCGCACTGGTCTATCCGCAACCGCAGCCCTGTCGTTTGCCGCAGCGGCGTGCCGAGCCGGGGGACAGCGGCACGGCGCTGCTGAAGAGCCTGGAGCACGACGAATTTCAGGGCCTGGCGCGCTATCAGCGCGGCGCCTCGGTGCGCCAGATCGCCTGGAAAACCTATGCCCGGGGGCAGGGGCTGTTCACCAAGGAGTACGCCAGCCCGGTCGCCGAGGCGTTGTGGCTGGAGTGGGACAGCTGGCCCGGTGTCGATACCGAAACGCGGCTGTCGCGGCTGTGTTTCTGGGCGCTGGAGCTGGCGCAGGGGCAGCAACCCTATGGGCTCCGCTTGCCGGGCGTCTGTATCGAGCCGGACTGGGGAGAGGGACACCGGCGGGCGGTGCTGCGGGCGCTGGCGCTCTATGGCCAGTCCCCCGCGACGGAGCCACCGCGGTCGAAAATGTGGCGGGAGGGGCGATGAAGCAGATCAGTCGTGCCGCCGTGGTCTGGCAGCTACTGGCATTTGGCGTGGTGTTGCTGCCCCATCTGGCCTGGCTGCCGCTGTGGTTGATCGGCATCTGTCTGATGACGCCGGGCGTACGGCTGATGATCCATGGCGGGCGCTGGTCGTTGCCGCACTGGTCGGTGAAGCTGGTGCTGGTTCTGGCCGTCGCCGGCGGTTTGATTCTGACCTACAGCCGTGCCACCGGGATGCGTGGCATGGTGGCGCTGCTGATCGGCGCGTTGGCGCTGAAGTTACTGGAGATCTACCATCGGCGCGATGCGCTGGTGATGTTGTATGTCTCGCTGTTTGTATTGGCGACCAGCTTTCTCTTCTACCAGACCATAGCGGTGGCGCTGTATGCGCTGCTCGCCACCACGGTGATCGTCGCGGCGCTGAACAGTATCCAGCAGGACCCGATGCGTGCCGACCTGCTGCGGCCGCTGCGCCGGGCGTTGCGGTTGTTGCTGTTCGCGCTGCCGTTGATGCTGGTGCTGTTCCTGCTGTTTCCACGGATCGGCCCGCTCTGGTCGGTGCCTCTGGACCGGCAGGTGGCGCGCTCCGGCCTGGCCGACTCGATGTCGCCGGGCGATATCTCGCAACTGATCCGCTCCGGCGCCACCGCGTTCCGGGTCAGCTTCGACGCGGCGGCCCCGGCTCCGGCGCAGCGCTACTGGCGCTCGATGATCTACAGCGAATTCGACGGGCGTACCTGGCGCCGCGCCCGCTCCGGTGACGAGCGGGAGGAGAGCGGGTTGCTGCAGGGCCAAGGCGGGGCGATCGATTACGAGATCATCTTTGAGCCGTCCAATCGCAACTGGCTGGTGGCGCTGGATCTGCCCGCAGGCGCACCGGACCGGATGCGCCTGGCGGAGGGACACACGCTGCTTTCCCTGCGCCCAGTGGACCGGCGCCTCAGTTATCGCGCGCGCTCCTATGCCAGCTACCGCCTGCAACCCTATCTGCCCCAGCGGGCGAGGGTGCGCTACCTGCAGTTGCCCGCCTTTGGCAATGCGCGCAGCCGTGCGCAAGCCGCGCGCTGGTGGCAGCAAAGCGGGGCCGATCCGCAGCGTTTCGTCAACCGGGTGCTGGGGGAGTTCAATGCCGCATTCAGTTACACACTGACGCCGGCGCGGCTGGGGGCGGACGCCGTCGACCAGTTCCTGTTCGATACGCAGCAGGGGTTCTGCGGCCACTATGCCGGTGCGCTCAGTTTCCTGTTGCGTAGCGTCGGGGTCCCCGCACGGGTCGTGGCGGGCTATCAGGGGGGCGAGTGGAACCCCTACGAGCAGTACCTGACCGTACGCCAGTACGATGCCCACGCCTGGACCGAATACTGGGTCGAGGGCGCCGGCTGGCTGCGCGTCGATCCGACCGCGGCGGTGGCGCCGGAACGGGTGCTGGAGAGTGCCAGCGCCGCCTACGCGGACGATCCGGCCTTCCTGTCCGACTCGCCCTGGTCGCCGCTGCGCCTGGGCCGTAGCGGCTGGCTGCAGGGCCTGCGCCAGCAGCTCGACGCGGCCAATTTTGTCTGGCACCGTTGGGTGTTGAACTATCAGGCGCGGCAGTTGGGCGTGCTCAGCGGCTGGTTCGGCGCGGTGAGTGGCTGGAAAATCGTTCTGGCCCTGCTGTTACCCTCGGCCCTGGTGTTGGGGCTGGTGGCCTGGCAGCAGTTACGGGGAGGGCGGCGGCGCCCTCGCGATCCAGTCGAGCGTGCGCTGCAGCGTTTGCTTGAGCTGCTGGCGCGCGAGGTCGACGTACGCCGGCCGAACGAGTCGATCCAGGCTTACGCCGGGCGGCTGGGCGAGCGCAACCCGTCATTGGCGGCAGAATTGGCGGCTGTGGCGCGCGCCGATGCAGCGGTGCGTTACGCGGCCAGGGATGAGCAGCGCCAGCAGTTGCTGGATGCGATAATTCTGTGCCGGCGACGGCTGCGGCGGGTTCGTCGTCGCCGAGGAGAGAGTAGATCCGTAGATGAGTAGCGAGTTACCGTTCACCTATAGAGTGGTGCGTAGCCGACGTCGGCGTACGGCGTCGTTATCGATCGACAAGGGGCAGGTCGAGGTCCGGGTGCCGGCGTTGACCGATGGCCACTGGATCGAGCAGTGGGTGCAGACCAAGCGCGACTGGATAGTGCCGCGGTTGCAACGCCAGACCCAGGCGCTGGAGCAGCATGGGGTCAGGATCGAAGAGGGCGCCCGGTTCTGGTTCGGCGGCAGCTGTTATCGCCTGCGCTGGCAGCGGGCGCCGCGCAGTGGGGTCGAGCTGGAGGGGACGGCGATCGTCGTCAGTGTCTCGACACGGGTCAGTCGTGCGGAACCGGAGGCGGTCACTGAACTACTGAAGCAGTGGATGGTGCGCCGGGCGCAAGCCGAGTTGCCCGCCCGTTGTCGGGAGCTGGGCGCTGCCAGCGGGCTGTTGCCGCAACAGGTGAAGGTCCGCGATTATCGCCGCAAGTGGGGGCAGTGCAGCAGCCGCGGTCAGATCACGCTGAACTGGCGCCTGATGCACCTGGCACCGGCGCTGCGCGATTACGTGCTGATCCATGAGCTGTGCCATCTGCAGCAGATGAATCACAGCCCGGCCTTCTGGGCCTTGGTGGCGGGCCATTGTCCCGACTACCGGCAGCGGCGACAGGAGATTCAGCTGGCCTATCCCTACCTGGGTTGGTGAGTGGACGGGGCGCCGGCGACTTTGGTAGGTCTGGAGCTAGACTAACGGAGGGTTGTCGCTTCGCAGGCGAAGCGGACACTATTTGGGCTGATCGGCGCTGTTGCTTTCCGGAGACAGCGTTAAAACGACGATAATGAGAATAATATGGGTCTATATACCGCGATCGAACGGACGCTGTTCAACACATTGACGCGTAAAATCGTTGGCAATGTGTTGTTCCTGCTGCTTCCCTACCTGCTGTTGGGGGCGCTCGGGTTCTACTTCTCCGGACGTCTCGCCGACGCGCTCCAGGCATCGCAGCTCTCCCCGCAACAACTCAGCGAACTGCTCGACGAACTTTGGCGCTATGGCGCCCTGCTGATCCTGTTCGCGCTCGGAGCCGGTATCGGCACCATCTTCTTCATGCGTCACCTGTTCCTGCGCCCGATTCGCGAGATCACCGGCGTGCTGAGCGCGATCCGCGATAAGGACGGCGATATCTCCGCCACGTTGCCGGACTACACCCACGATGAGATCTCGGAGCTGGCACGGGCCTATAACCAGTTCTCCAGCAGCCTGAAACGGATGATCGCCGAAACCCGTCGGCGCTCGGTCAATGTAGCGCTGAGTGCCACCCGGCTGCAGAAGGTGGTGTTGGCGGCCCAGCGCTCGGCCACGAGCCAGGAGGGGCAGGCGCAGCAGGTGTTCCAGTCGAGCAGCGAAGCGACGCAGGCGATCGACGAGATCGCCGGTGTGACGCTGAGGATCAACGAACAGAACAACGCCAACATGGACGAGGTGCGCAGCTCCAGCGATGAGATGCAGCGCGTCCTCGAGCAGGTGGGGGCGATCCGCGAGCTGGTCAGCAATTTCCAGGGTACCGTCGAGCGACTCAGCCACAACTCCGATACGGTCACCCGTATCCTGTCGATGGTACGGGAGTTCTCCGATCAGACTAACCTGCTGGCGCTGAACGCCTCGATAGAGGCTGCGCGCGCCGGCGAGGCCGGGCGGGGGTTTGCGGTGGTGGCGGACGAGGTGCGTAACCTGTCGCAGCAGGTGAGCAAGGCGACCGGCGAGATCGACCGCAATATCGGTGAGATGAACGATCTGGTGCACCAGACCCACGACAGCGCCCGGCATATTCTGACCTATATCGAAGATACCGAGCGCTTCATTGGCGATACCAGCGGGCAGTTCCAGCGCCTGGTACATGAGTTCGAGGAGGTCAATTCGCAGCTCGCCGGCATCAGCGCGGCGATCGATGAGCTGTCGCACACCAACCGGGAGTCGCATGCGCATGTGGCGGAGATCACCGAGCTCTCGGCGGGGATCCAGGAGGAGATGACGCGCTCGCGGGCCTACTCCGAACAGCTGGAGCTCTCCACCGAAGAGACCCAGGAGCTGCTGACCCGCTTCATCATCGGTTTCGGTGGCTTCGAGAACATGATCCTGACCGGGCGCCACTGGGCGCAGCAGACCGTACAGGCGCTGGAGGAGCTGCAGGCCCAGGGGCTCAATCTGTTCGATCAGAATTACCGGCGGGTCAACGCCGGCCAGCTGCCGGAGCAATATGTCACCGGTTATACCGAGGCCTACGAGCGGCGGCTACGACCGCTGTTCGACAGTTTTATCGAACAGCGCCCCGAGTTCATCTACGCCATCGCGGTGGACAGTAAGGGTTATGCCGCGGCGCACCACTCCAAGGTGTCCAAGGCGCTGACCGGCGACTTCGCGGTCGATAATCTGCACAGTCGCCATCGCCGTATCTTTGCCGGTAACCGGGCGGAGCAGCGCCGTGCCAGCCATACGGCTCCCTTCCTGCTGCAGACCTTTATCCGCGATACCGGCGAGGTGCTGAACGATCTGTCGATCCCGCTCTATCTGAACGGGCGGCACTGGGGCGCGCTGATCATGGGCTTCGATCCGCAGTACCTGCTGGAGGCAGACTGCGCAGCGGTTGCCGCTTACAGCTCGTGATCGGCAACCAGCTGCTGGATCAGCTGTTTGAGCATTTCGTAGGAGAGGGGTTTGCTGCACAGGGCGGAGACCCCGGCACTCTGGATCGCCGCCAGCCGGCTGTCGTTCTGCTCCGAGGTGATCATCATTACCGGCACCGTCGGCTGGTCGCTATGCTGACGGATATGCTCTACCAACTCCAGGCCGTCGATGTTGGGCATGTTGTAGTCGGAGATCACCAGATCGAATTTCTGCCGCTGCAGCGCCTGCAGTGCGTCGGCGCCATCGTTGGCCTCGATGACACGGAGAATACCGACTGCCTGCAGGATCTGGCGGACAAACTTGCGCGATAGGACGCTGTCGTCGACCAGCAGGACACTCATATCCTCGAACAGCTCGTCGTCGCCGCCATCCTGGCTATCGCGGATATAGGTCATGGTGCTCTGCAGCGCCCGCTGCAGATCGGTGCGGTTGAACGGTTTCGGCAGGATGGCGATGGCGCCGGCCTGGCGGATCGGCTCCAGGTAGCGGTAGTGGGTTTCCGAGGAGACCAGCAGGAAGGTGATATCGGCCAGCTCGGGACTCTCCCGCATGCGGGAGACCAGTGCGGTGCCGGTCATGTCGGGCAGGTGCATCGACGACATCACCACATCGGGGCGCACCTGGCGCATGCGCGTCAGCGCCGGTGTGGCCGAGTCGAACTCCTCGATATCGGTGATCCCCAATGCGCGTAGGGCATCGACAATAATGTGTCGCTGTACCCGCGAGGGCTCGATCACCAGTACCAGAAGTTCATCGATAGTCATAAGCAGCCAATCCTGATTGGGGGTTGTCGCAGCCGTCCGGGCGGGCTGCCGATGGCACGATAGAGAATATTCTAGCATGGGTCCAGGTTGGGATCAGGCGATAAGTGTCTCTATCTATTTGCATTTTTGTGCTGTCTGGTGGGGTGTGGTATGCTTGGCTGAACGGAACCGCGGTTTTGTTCAGCTAAGGTTCATGTTTGTCGGTGTTAACTGATCCTCCGCGCAGCTTGTCCGGACCGGACCGGATGTATCCGCTGCAGGTCGGGAGAGGAGCGGCCGGAGTTTTTCGGCGTTGCTAACGGTACAACTGGGTAAGGATATTCTCCCGACAGTAACTCATCGATTTTCGTTTTATTCTTCCCGAGGTCGCCCAGGCGGCCTTTTTCTTTGCCCGCGTGGCGCGGATTCAACGGATGCTGCGCACCAGATAGTCGATCTCGGCGCTGCTGGGGCTGGGGTTCTGCAGGGCTGGCGGCAGGTAACGTGGCGGCACGACCAGCTCCCGTGCCAGCAGTTCGTTCAGCAGGGGCAGGTAGTGGAAGCCGGTCTTGCCGATCAGCAGACCGCGGATGTCGCGGGTTTTATCCGCGTCGCGATAGATCGTCAATGCTTCGCGGAAGCCGCTCAGGTAGAGGTGGTCCTTGGTGAATCCGCCGCCGCGATGCACCCGAGCACTGATCTTGAACGCTTCGTTCGGCGTGCACTGGTAATCCTCCACCAGGGTGCGCCAGGTGCGGCGGAAATCGTTGTGGTGCAGCATCTGGTGCACCGCGACGACGCGCAGGGCAAGCGCCTTCAGCCGTTTCAGCGTCATATTCCCGGACAGGTACTCGCTGAGAATCGCCAGCCCCTCCTGGGCGTGGGTGTTGCCGGGCAGTCCGAGGGTAAACAGACGCAGCGGTTGCAGGCGGGCATTCAAGGAGGTGGTCATGTGGACGCCCAGTTCATGGTGCGCCAGCGCATGCATCTCGGTCTCGCTGGCACTGGCGGTACGCCGTACCAGCAGCGCCTTGCGACCGCTGGTGACCATCGCCGCGGCGAGGATGCGATCCGACAGTTCGGTCTTGCAGTTCAGTCCCCACTGCTGTGCACAGTTGGCGAAAAACGTCAGCATCTCCTTGGCGCCGTACAGCGGTTGATCGTGCTCCTGCGGACGCTCGGCGGCGTGCAACAGGAAACGGGCGTTGGCCAGATCATTCTCGTCCGGTTCGCCGTAGTAGCGCAGCGAGTTATACAGAAAGCGTTCTGAACCGATGCTGACCAGCAGGTCGATGCGCTGCGCCAGGGCGTCGATCACCTCGCGATAGAGCTGACGCAGGGCCGGTTCGCGGATGGTATCGACCGGCAGGCGGTAGAGCTGCTCGCGGTGGGCGTAGGGGTCGATACGCAGCTGGCGGTAGCGGAAGTTGGGCGGTTGGCGGCCTTGATTGCGCAGGAACTGGCGCTCCTCGGCGGCCAGGTTGATCGGGTTGATGTAGAGCAGGGTTTCCAGCCCGGAGGCGAGTTGCTTCAGGGCCCGGTCGATATGCAGTACCTCGGCGGGTATCTGTCTGGGCAACAGGTCGCGGACATGTACCGGTCGGCCGCTGGCCTGGCCGGCGTAACGCGCGGCGACCTTGAGCAGGGTGGCGTGCAGGCCGCTGGCGATGGCGTCCACCAGGATCGGGAACGGGGCGCCGCTCGGCGCATCGATATAGACCGGCGCCACGGCGATGGCAACCGCCGCCGTGTGGTCGTGGCTGGTCTCGATATGGTTGATCAACTGCTCGCCGTCCTCGAACAGGGGGCCCCGGCTGGTGCTGACCTGGAGGTGGGGCAGGTCGATCTCGGCAAGCGCCCGCTGCAGGGTGTCGATGACGTTGGCGGGGCAGTTGCTGGTCGCCGGTTCGGTGACGATATGGAACAGCCCGCAGCCATTCCGCGAGGCGGGATTGGTATGCAGGTCGACTAGCAGACACTGGCCGTGGTCGCCCTCCAGGGCCTGGATCAGGGCGTCGAGGATACGGTAAAAGCGGCGATAGGCGGCGTGACTGCGTTGCAGGATGCGTTGCGTCGGGGGGCGCCGCCACAGCGGCAGCGAACCGATTTGCTGCCTGACGGCGTGGGCCGCCGGCTGGTTCAGGTCGTACTCCAGCCGCGAGTCGTCGACGATCAGCGCGACCGGCATCAGTTCGGCCAGCCAGTCGCTGCCGCGCTCCTCCAGCTGGCGCCGCTGGTCTTCGTTCAGGGCGAGGCGCTGCTGCACCGGTGCCGTGAGGCGGGTGCCGCCATGCAGCACGGTGCAGACCAGCGGCAGGTATTCGTCGATACGGATGCGCAATCCCCCGCCGCGCAGCCGCGCATGCAGCGGCTGGCGGCGGGTGATCAGGTCGACTATCTGCGTCTCAGTGAGCGTTTGCATCGTCGATCAGCTTGCGGAAGGCGTTCTTCTGGCGCTCCACGACGGCCCGGGCCTCGACCACGTTCTCGACAAAGTCGATCACCTGGCGTTGCAGGCGGACCCGGTTCAGCTTGTTGATACGCACGATGCCGCCGGGGGCCATCACGTTGACCTCGATCAGTTTGCCGTTGATGACATCGAGGCCGGTGAAGTAGAGCCCGTCGCGTACCAGTTTGGGGCCGATCGCCCGGCACAGTTCGCGATCCTCCTTGGTCAGCGTGTGCTTGACCACCCGACCGCCGGCATGGACGTTGGAGCGGACGTCGTTTTCATCCGGGATCCGGCGCATGGCGCCGATCGGCTCGCCGTTCAGCATCAGGATCCGCACATCGCCGTTTTCGGCGCCCTCGACATACTCCTGCAGGATGACGTAGTTGCTGGTGGAGCCCGAGCCGACATAGAAGTCGAGCAGGGAGCGGAAACTCTGGCGCGCGCTCTTCTCGACCACGATGACTCCCTTGCCGCCAAAGCCGTTCAGCGGTTTCAGGATCATGCGGTCGCCGGGGGACTCCTGCAGCACCTTCTCCAGGTAATCGCGGTTCTTCGAGACGTGGGTCACCGGCAGATACTTGGCAGCGGGACCGGCGAATGCCGCGGTGTACAGCTTGTTGTTGGCGATCCGCATGCCGTTGATGTCGTTCATGATGAACACATCTTCCTGCACCGAGTCGAGGAAGTTCAGGATGATGGTGTCCAGCGGCGGGTTCAGGCGCACGATGATCGCATCGAACCCGGCCAGCGGCAGGCGGTTGCGGCGGAACTCGGCGCTGCGATAGAAGGTGCCGAAGTTCTCAGAGACTTTCTTACCCCGGGTAAAAACGTTGCAGAACGCGCTGGCGATATTATCGCGGATGGTCAGGTTGGCCGGCGAAGTGATCGCGACGGTGTGGCCCCGTAGCACCGCCTCATGGACCATGCGCAGCGTGGTATCGGTATCGGGCTTGACCTGTTCCCAAGGGTACATCAGAAAGCAGATTTTCATGCAAAGGCTCCAACAGGTGCGGCCGCAGCCTCTCTGTGGAGGCTGACGGGGAAGGGCACCGGGAAATCAACTGATCGGGAAAACGGCTGTGCTGCAGGATAGCAGCCAGCGAATGAAGCCGCGCAATTGGACGTAAAAAGCGCGGCCCGGGCAAGCGAAATTTTCAGCGCAACGACGAAATTTTTTCAGCCTTGCGCAGGTTATTCCGCAACGTTTTTGTGCTCGGCGGCGTTGTCCTGCAGGCGGGCCATTTCGGCGGGCAGGTAGCGGCCGTCGGCGCTCCAGCCGAGCGCTTCGAGCACCGGGGTGAACAGGGCCCGGATCGAGGTTTCGTCGCTGCATGCCTTGGCCTGTTCCAGCAGCGGGCGTAGATCGTCACGCCGGACCGAACGGATCAGCAGCTTGATCTTGGGAATATTGTAGGCGCTCAGGCTCAGGCAGCGGTAGCCCAGGGCCAGCAGCATCAACACCGCGATTGGATCGGAGGCCATCTCGCCGCACAGCGACACCGGCAGGCCGAGCCGATCGCACTGCTCGACGATCTGTTCCAGTGCCACCAGCATCGCCGGATGCATGTGGTCGAACAGGCCGGAAACGCGGGGGTTGTTGCGATCCACCGCGAGCAGATACTGGGTCAGGTCGTTGGAGCCGACCGAAACGAAGTCGACGTAGGGGGACATTTTCGGCAGCAGCAGCATGGCCGAAGGCACCTCGATCATCATGCCGATCTCCGGCATCGAGCATTCGATCCCGTCGCGCTTCAACGCCGCCACCGATTTTTCGACCAGTTCGCGGAAGGTGCTGATCTCGTCGACGCGACTGATCATCGGCACCAGCAGCTTCAAGTTGCCGTGTTCGGCGTGGGCCTTCAGCATGGCGCGGATCTGCCCCACCAGCAGCTGGGTGTTGTCCAGCGTGAAGCGGATCCCGCGCCAGCCGAGGTAGGGGTTGCTCTCGTTGATCTCGAAGTAGGGCAGCTGCTTGTCGCCGCCGATGTCGAGCGTACGCATCGATACCGGGCGCGGCGCGTAGGCCTTCAGCACGCCGTGGTAGATCCGGTACTGCTCCTGTTCGGTCGGGAAGCTGTCATGCAGCATGAACGGAATTTCGGAGCGGTACAGGCCGACCCCCTCCGCGCCGCGCTGTAACCCCGGCGTCGCATCGGCCAACAGGCCGGTGTTGGTGAGCAGGGTTACGCGCATGCCGTCCAGCGTCTCGGCCGGCTGGTCGCGCAGGCGGTCGAGGCCGCGCATGAAGCGCATCTCCTCGTCGATCATGCGCCGGTATTCGGTAAGCAGCGGCGCCGGTGGGTTGAAGATACACTCGGCGCGGTTGCCGTCGACGATGACCCGGGCGGCGCGATAGTACTCCAGCTCCAGATTTTCCACCCCCATGACGGCGGGGATACCGAGTGCGTTGGCCAGGATCGCGGTGTGTGACAGTGTCGAGCCGCCGGTGCACACCAGGCCCTTGATCCGTTCCAGCGGGAAGCCGGCCAGGTCGGCGATACTGATCAGTCCACCGCCCAGGATCAGCTCCTCGTCCGGTGCTTCGATGACGTGCTGGTCGCGTTCGAACAGTTTGTTCAGCACGCGCTGGCCGATATTGCGGATATCTTCGCTGCGCGCCCGCATATAGGGGTCTTCGGCCTGCTCGAACACCGACGCGATACTGTCGATGGTTTGCTTGAGCGCCCACTCCGCGGAGTCGCCGTGGGCGATCAGCTTTTTGACGCCGTCACTGAGCTCGTTGCTCTGCAGCATCATCTGGTAGACGTTGAACAGGGCGCTGAGGTCTGCCGGCAGTTGGCTGCCGAGCTTGCCGGAACCGGATTCCAGCTCCTCCTGCACCAGTTGCATGGCGTCGTCGAAGGTCGCGGCTTCCTGGATCGGATCGCTGTGGTAGGCGGCTTTGACCTGCTCCAGTGCCATGTGCGGATGGATCAACCAGAGCCGTCCGCAGCCGACGCCCGGGGCGCCCTTGAGCCCGCTATGGCGGCGATAGGGCACCGACTCCCGCACCTCCGACATCCAGTTACCATCGCGGTGCAACTGGTACAGCGTGCTGCCGAGCTGCGACGCGACGGTGATCAGGAAGGCTTCATCCTCCTGGCTGAACGGTTCGCTCTGTTGCCCCTGCACGACGAGCACCCCGACCAGCTTGCGCAGATGCAGCAGTGGTACGCCGAGAAAGCGGTGGTAAGCCATCTCGTGTGCGGCCGGGATAAAGACAAAACGGTCGTCGGACGGGGCGTCGGCGAGGTTGACCGCACTCAGCGTCGAGGCGATATGGCCGACCAGCCCTTCGGTTATGGCCAGACGGACATGTCCCACGGCATTCGGTGCCAGGCCCTTGTTGGCGGCCAGAATCAGGGCGTCCCGCTCCGGCGTGCACAGGTAGATGCTGCACACGTCGACATCGAGGATCTCGCTCAAGCGCTGCACTATGGTTGCCATCATCGCTGTGGGATCCTGGGTACGCGCGATCTGCTCCACAAGTGCGGTCAGCGTACTAAGGGGATGGGGCATGGCAGGGGCTCTCCTGGCGAGCATTGACGAATCTGCCAATGATACAGCATTTGCACCAGCGGGGACTGCAGCGCTGGGCCTATCGGGCGTTTTTTTCTTGGCGCGGGCGGCGGTTTGCGGTTATTCAGCCAGAACCGGATAGCTGCTACACTGCGGGGAATTTCGAGCAGGGTTTCAGCAGCCGTTTCATGAGTCAGGAAGTAGCGTTCAGTCAGGGAGTGCAGGTAGAGAAAATCTGTCAAACTGACATCGTCTGTTGTGCTCCCGAGGCTCGCCTGGATGAGGCGTTGCAGCTGATGGCGGCGCGCGCTATCGGGTCGGTGCTGGTCTGCGAAGGGCAGGTGCCGGTGGGGATCTTGAGCCGTGCCGAGGCGATGAGCAGTTGCCTGAGCTCGGCGTATCCACATGCCTCCCCCTGTCTGCGCGAGGTGATGTCGCCACGGCTGCTATTGGTGTCGGCGTCGACCTCTATCGACGAGGTCGGTGTCGAGATGCTGAGGCAACGCCAGCGCCATGCCGTCGTCGTCGATGCTGAGGGACGCCTGGTTGGCATCGTCAGTGAGCGCGATATCGTCAATCACCAGGGGCTCGAACACGATCTGTTTCTGCGCAGTGTTGCCGATATCGCGCCGAAAATTTCGCTGCGCATCGATGCCGGCGTGTCCATGCGCGACATCATCGACCGCCTGCGCAGCACCGGGAACAGTGCGGCACTGGTCCTGCATGATGGGCGGCACGCTATCCTGACTGAAACCGATGTGATCCGCTTCCTCGCCGGGGGGGCGGATATCGATCGTCCCGCGGCGCAGTTTGTACTGTCGGAGTTGATGGCGGTCGATGGCGGGATGAGCCTGTTTACGGCGCGCAAGATCTTCCGTCGTCACGGTTTTCGTCATCTGGGCGTGCGGGACGCCGACGGGCAGGTTACCCGCCTGTTGTCCTATTCCGATATTTTGCATAGCGTCGAGCGCGATTACGTCACGCGTCTGAAGGAGATGCTGGATCATCGCAGCGAGGCGCTGCAGCGGTCGATGCACAACCTGCACTTGATCGAGAAGGTGATCAACGCCTCGATGGAGGGGGTGATCATCACCGATACCGACGGTTTGATCCAGAGCGTGAATCCCGCGTTTACGGCGATTACCGGATATCCGGCGCAGGAGGTGATCGGGCGTAACCCGAGTCTGCTCAGCTCCGGGCGCCATGATCGCCAGTTCTACGTGCAGATGTGGGCCCGCCTCAAGCGCGATGGGCAGTGGCAGGGCGAGATCTGGAACCGTACCAAGGCGGGGACGGTGTATCCCGAGTGGCTCAGTATCACCGCGATCAACGACGATGACGGTGAAGTTGCCCGTTATGCGGCGATCTTTCACGATCTGACCGAGGTCAAGCGTTCGGAAGCGCGGATCCGGCAGATGGCCCATTTCGACGACGTGACCTGCCTTGCCAATCGTAAGCTGTTCAACGATCGCCTGGCGCTGGCGATCCACTACGCCAGGGAGCAGCGCAGTCGCTGCGCGGTGCTGGCGCTGGATCTCGATATGTTCAAGCGTATCAACGACCGTTTCGGGCATGCCTGCGGTGACGAGGTGCTGCGGACGCTGGCGCAGCGGATCGAGGAAAGTCTGGGATCGACCGATACCGCGGCCCGTCCCGGCGGCGATGAGTTCCTGGTGATCTTGAACGATATCGATGCCGAGCAGCTGAACCGGCGGCTCGAGCATCTGGCCCGGGTCATCTCGACCCCGGTGCTGATCGATGCCACTGAGATGCGGATCACCGCCAGCGTCGGCGTGGCGATCTATCCGGATGATGTCGGCGACGGGGAGGGGCTGGTACAGGCCGCCGAGACAGCGTTGCATCAGGCGAAGGAGGAGGGGCGCAACGCCTTCAGCTTCTTTTCGCCCGAGCTGCACCAGCAGCGGCAGTCGCGTTACCTGATGACGGCTCACCTGCATCATGCGCTTGGCAACGGCGAGTTTCAGCTCTATTACCAACCCAAGATCGCGCTGGAAAACGGACAGGTGGTCGGCGTCGAGGCACTGTTGCGCTGGTTCAGTGCGGAGCTGGGCTCGGTGTCGCCGGAGCGGTTCATCCCGGTCGCCGAAGATACCGGTATGATCGACGAGATCGGGGCCTGGGTGATGCAGGAGGCGGCGCGGCAGGCGCGGCGCTGGTTGGACCAGGGGCTGGTGTTGCCGATTGCGGTCAACCTGTCGGCGCGGCAGTTTCAGCATATCGATGTCGCGCGCTTCGTCAGTACCGCATTGGAGCGCTACCGCTTACCGGCCTCGGCCCTGAACATCGAGCTGACCGAGACCAGTTTTCTGCACAGTGCGGAGAAGACCGCCGAGGCGTTGATGCAGTTGCATAGCCTGGGGGTCGATGTCGCGATCGATGACTTCGGTACCGGTTACTCGAGCCTCAGTTATATCCGCACCATGTCCCTGGATCAGCTGAAGATCGATCGTAGTTTCGTTAACAACATTACCGACTCCGACCGTGATCGGCAGTTGGTCAGTGCAATCATTGCGATGAGCCAGGCATTGGGACTCAGTGTCGTGGCCGAAGGTGTCGAAACCGAAGCGCAGTTACAGGTGCTGCGTGAGCTGGGGTGCGACCAGGCGCAGGGATACCTGTTCTGCCGGCCGCTGCCGACGGACGAGCTGGTGCTCTGGCATCGGCAATGGCAGCTTCGCATCTCCTCGGAAGCCTGGGAAAAGGTGGCAAATTAATGAAAAGCTTTCTGTTTACAACGGGCGATGGCCGTGGCGGCGTGATCCTGTGCAATATCGATACGCTGGAGGAGGCGGTGCCCTACTTGCGTAACCGTTTCACCAACGTGGTGCGTGTTGAGCAGGGGCTGCAGTTGTGGACCGAAGAGGAGGGGTTTGGCGTGTTTTCTCCGCGGCCGGTCGAGGAGGTGCTGGCGGAGTCGTCAGCTGTAACTTAAGGGTGACATTTGTTACTGGAAACCGATATAATCGGCGCCCCCTTAACCGCGGCTGCTGAGGATTAGCGAGCGCCGCGGCAGCTGGATCCCCCTTCCTGTATCCAGCAGCAATTTGACTTCAATTAGCAAGTGGATTGTTGAAGCCGCGACCGTCAAGGTCGCGGCTTTTTTTTGCGTTATTTTTTACGTTGCTTTTTCTTCTGCTGCTGCTTCTGCGCATCGCCTTTTGCTTTTGCCGCCGCTACCTTGGTTGCGGCGCTGTTCCATGCCGCAGGCCCGTTATGGCGGGGTAGAGGCTGGCGCGGGCATTAGCGACGGCGTCGATAGGGGCGTTGATCCGCGACGATGCGGATGGGGATAAGGCGCGGTACGGGCTTCTCGTTGCGGGTTTTCAGCATGACCAGTGCCAAGGCCAGTGCTGAAGTGAAGGCCAGTAGAATCATCAAGGTCGTCAACATGCTTGATCCTCATGGTGGGCGAATCTAATCACGACGTGTCGTCAATCATAAACCCAAAAGCCGAAACCGGACTAGACAACTCGTATCCGCGGCCGATAATGCCGCCCTGGTGTCGGGTTCAGGCCAGGGTTTTGGCCACGTGGGCGGCGAACTCGGTGTAGCCGCCAATATATTCGGTACCGCAGAAAATCTGCGGGACGGTCTCAACCGGTCGGCCGATGGTTTTTTCCAGATCGGCTTTGCTGATCCCCTCCACATGGATGTCGATGTAGCGGAAATCGAGCGCCTTCATCTCACAAAGTTCTTTAGCGCGACGACAGTAGCCACAGCCTTCGCGGCCGAAAATCGTTACTCGTTCCATCTGCTTCTCCCGGTTTGCATTGGTTCGGATATCACTGCGATGGGGTTATTGAAGCGCGATTAGACTGATAGGTGCCAATGAGAAGGATCAATAAAGGCTATTGGCGTAAGCTATCAGAACCAGTCGTTACGGGCTTTACGCTTTTTCGGGAGATAGGGGACCAACAAGCCTAACAGCACGCCGCCCAGCGCAACCAGGCCGCCGTGGGTCAGCCAGCGGATCAGGTTTGACTGGTCCATATTGGCGATGCGGGCCTTCAGATCGGCGATCTCATTTTGCAGCGTCTCCACCTGGGCCTGGCTGTTTTCGCTCTCCGCCTGCCGGGACTGGGCCGAGTGTTTGAGGACATCGATCTCCTGTTTCTGGGCCTCGATCTGCTTCTGGCTACTCTCCAGTGCCTGTTTCAGTTCGGGCATTTCGCTGAGTTGGCTGATGCCACTGGCGACGTAGGGGGCGGGTACCCAACCGGAGCGACCGCTCTTGGTGCGAATCTGTACATACTCATCTCTGCGCTCGAGCACGGTGACCGTCTCGCCACTGCTGACGCGCCCGCTGATTCGGTACTGGTTGCTCGGGCCGCTATTCATGAAGACATAGACATCGTCGGCAATGTGAGCCTGCTCGGCGAAAGCGGCGGGTGATAGGCTGAGGGCGAGTGTGATGATAAGCGCTTTATTCATTCAACTGTCCGGTGGTATTGCAACACTGGCTAGACTGGAGGTCGATCAAGGATGAAATCATGTATCAAAGACACTTCATCTTCGTTCGAGTTCAATAAACAGGGAAGGTGAAGGCTAATCGCTAGAACTTTATTTGTATACTTTTAATCTGGATGCAGTTTTGGTCAACTAGCGGAGTTCGACCGTTCACCCACCATCAGGCTCCGTACCCGGCTACGGATAATGGACTCGAGGATTAAAAATGGAAGGCTTCTGGGATCTCTACATCTTGCCCTGGATCATCAATATCGCGATGGCCATCGCGATCTTCGTGGTCGGTCGCTGGATCGCCAAGCAGATCGTGAATCTGACGGCGCGCGTGATGCGGCGCGCCAAAGTGGACGATATGCTGGTCAACTTCGTGACCTCTATCGTCAACGTATTGCTGTTGTTGTTCATCATCGTTGCCGCACTGGGGCAGTTGGGAGTCGACACGACATCGCTGATCGCGCTGGTCGGTGCCGCCGGCCTGGCCATTGGCCTGGCGTTGCAGGATTCGTTGAAGAATTTTGCCGCCGGCGTGCTGCTGGTCGTATTCCGTCCGTTCAAGGACGGTGACTTCGTCGAGGTGGCGGGTATCGCCGGCGTCGTCGAGCATGTTTCGATCTTCAACACCGTGCTGCGTACCGGCGATAACCGGGAGGTGATCGTGCCGAACGGGGCGATCTACTCCGGCGTGATCACCAACTACTCCAAGCGCGAAACACGCCGTGTCGACATGGTGTTCGGTGTCTCCTACGGCGACGATCTGCTGAAGGTGAAGCGGGTGCTGAACGAAATCCTGGCGGCCGACGAGCGGGTGTTGGCAGAGCCTGCCGCCGTGGTGGCGGTTTCCGAGCTGGCCGATAGCAGCGTCAATTTCGTGGTGCGCCCCTGGGTGAAGACCGGCGACTACTGGGCCGTCCTGTGGGATACCACGGAGAAGGTCAAGCTGCGTTTCGATGAAGAGGGTATCAGCATCCCCTTCCCGCAGATGGATATTCACAATCACCGGGTCGATGCCGGCTGATCCTTCCCCTGGCTGCCCCATTCGGGGCGGCCATTCTTAAGCCTGGTCGCTTTCGGTGTCGAGCAGGCGGCTCCGCAGCTGTTCATTCTCAGTGCGCAAGCGTTGCGCATCCATGCGCAGGTCGAAGATCTGCTGATACTGGTTTTCCGCCCGTGCCTCCAGCTTGTCGATCAGCTGCTGCTGTTCGGCGCTGCGGCGTTTAAGCTCCTCGATGGTTTGCTGCAGTTCGACCAGCAGGTCGTAGCCGGCGCCATTTTGCGGCGCGCCGCTCTGTGGCGGCTTCTCGACCTGAGGGTTGAGTTCGCAGATCAGATGGCTGTACAGCGCCTTGAGGTCGGAGGATTCGCGTTCGGAGTAGTGGATGCCGTCGCTCATGGCCGCATGCGCCGCGGCGGCGCCGATGGATCCCGCCAACAGGTGCTCGAGCATGCGGTGCAGCTCCATCAGCTCGATGATGGTGATGCGCTCCTTGCCGCTAATCTGCAGATCGTCGCCCATCTGTCCCAGCAGGGCGCTGACCTTTTCCGGGTGCAGGTATTTTCGCAGCACCGTCTCCGCTTCGCTGAGCTTGGGTTTGAGCTCGATATAGTTGTTCAGCCCGGTTGCCCCGGCGCGGGGTCTGGCGCCGCCGCGCAGGCAGGTCAGCATCTCCCGGGTCAGGCTGCGCTCGGATTTGGAGGGGCGAAAGAGCAGGCTGGCGAGGATATAGAAGCTGCTATTGAAGATCAGTGACCAGAACACGCTGTGAGTCAGCGGCGACATGCCGGCGATGCCGAACAGCTGCTCCGGGTGCAGCCAGCCGATCCCGAACGGACCGTTCTGCAACCAGTGGGCGGGGAGCCAGCCCTGTTGAACCCAGGCCGGTATCACCAGGGTATAGGCCCAGATCAGGAAACCCGATCCCAACCCCAGGAGGGCGCCGGTGCTGTTGCCGTGGCGCCAGAACATCCCCAGCAGCAGGGCCGGCGCGAATTGCAGCACGGCGGCGAAAGAGATCAGGCCGATCGATACCAGCACGTAGGATTCGCCGAGGATGCGGGCCATCAGGTAACCGGAGGCGAGGATCAGTGCGACCAGGGTCCAGCGCAGTTGTAGCAGCCAACCGCCGATGCCAAGCGACGGTAGCGCGATCCGGCAGAACGGCAGGATCAGGTGGTTGGAGGCCATGGTGGCGAGGGTCATCGTCGTGATCAGCAGCATGCCGGTGGCCGCGGCGAAACCGCCGAGGAACGACAGCAGGGTCATGCTGGGGCTGTTGGCGATCTGCGGGATCAGCAGCATGAACTGGTCGCCGCGTTCGCCGGGCAGGCCGAGAAGCAGGCCGGCGGCGGTAATCGGTATCACGAACAGGCTGATCAGTATCGTGTAGAGCGGGAAGGTCCAGAACAGTTGGCGGATGTGCTTGCGGTTGCCGTTTTCGACGACACCGACGTGGAATTGGCGCGGCAGGCAGAAGATGGCGCCGAAGCCGAGCGCGATCAGCGTCAACCACTCGACGCCGCTATTGGCGCCGTTGTGCAGTTGCAGCAGGTAGAGCAGGTCGCGGTCACGCATCCGCGCCAGCAGATCGGCGGGGCCGTCGAACAGGGTGTAGGTGGTGAAGAACCCCAGGATCAAGAATGCCACCAACTTGACGATGCATTCGGCCACCAGTGCCGAGATCATCCCCTGGTGGCGCTCGGTGGGGTCCAGGCGGCGCACGCCGAAGATGATGGTGAACAGGATCATCACCAGCGTGACCAGCGTGCCGGTCAGGTTCCAGTCGTGTTGTCCCGGTGTGCCGCTGATCACGGCAAAGGCGTTGACGATGGCGGTCAGTTGCAGTGCCAGATAGGGCAGCAGGCCCAGCAGGGCGATCAGCGTGACCAGCGCGGCGATGCGCTGGGAGTGGTTGTAACGGGTCGCGATAAAGTCGGCGATGCTGGTGATATGGAAGGCTTCCTTGGCCCTGACCATGCGTTTGAGTATGACCCCGGAGAAGGCCATGCCGAGCATCGCTCCGACATAGATGCCGAAAAACTGCAAACCTTTCTCGACCGCAAAACCGACGCTGCCGTAGAAGGTCCAGGAGGTAAAAAAGACCGCTTGCGACAGGGCGTAGATCCAGCTCGAGCTGAAGCGCGAACGGCCGCTGCTGATCCGTTTTTCGACCCACTGCGCCAGGGCGAACAAGATCCCCATGTAGATGAGTACGGCGAGCAGTGCGGTGACGGGTGAAAACATCGGTCGGCCCTGTTTTTGCTGTCAGTATTGCCGGCCGGAGCGGTGGATGTAAACCCCCGCTCAGTCCCGCTTCAAACCGTGCTCGTGGTCATGTTGGCAACGCTGTTTGGGGGCCGGTACCGGGTCGATACCGCCGGCGCTGAAGGGATGGCAGCGCAGAATTCGACGCAATCCCAGCCAGCAGCCGCGCAGCGGACCGTGCCGTTCGATCGCCTCCAGGGTGTAGGCGGAACAGCTGGGGTAAAAGCGGCAGTTGCTGCCGAGCAGCGGACTGATCAGGTATTGGTACGCTTTGATCAGGAATCTGAACACCAGCGTCAAGGTGCGCGAAAGGTAGTGGCTAAGGCGGTTCATGGCGGCAAGCATAACGCCGGGAGGAGGCGCTGGCCAGCGCCTCCTCCCGGTTGCGGTCAGGCGGGCGTGTGTTGCTGATCCAGCTCCAGCACGCGCAGGGTACGTTCGCGGACCTGGTGCAGCAGCTCCGGGTTGTCGTTCAGCGACTGGCCGTAGGAGGGGATGATCTCCTTCAGGCGCTCCTTCCACTCCTCTTTGCCGAGGTGCTGGATAAAGCACTGCTCGATAATGCCGATCATGGTGTTGACCGAGGTGGAGGCGCCGGGCGACGCGCCCAGCAGCGCGGCGAGAGAGCAGTCACCGGCGGTGATGACCTCGGTGCCGAACTCCAGCTTGCCGAGGCGCGATGAGCTCTGGTCCTTCTTGATGATCTGCACGCGCTGGCCGGCGTAGGCGAGCTCCCAATCCTCGTCCTTGACGTCCGGGAAGTAGTAGCGCAGGGCCTCGACACGGGATTTGTGCGACTGCATCACTTCGCTGATCAGGTAGCGGGTCAGGTCCATGTTATGCACGGCGACGGACAGCATCGGGGCGATGTTGCTGGGACGGATGCTGAGCGGCAGATCGAGCAGCGAGCCCTGTTTCAGGAACTTGGTGGTGAAACCGGCGAAGGGCCCGAACAGCAGCGCTTTCTCGCCGTCGATGATGCGGGTGTCCAGGTGCGGCACGGACATGGGCGGCGCGCCGATAGCGGCTTTGCCGTACACCTTGGCCAGGTGCTTGGAGACGATCTCCGGCTTGCGGCAGACCAGCCATTGGCCGCTGACCGGGAAACCGCCGTACCCCTTGCCTTCGCTGATGCCGGATTTCTGCAGCAGCGGCAGTGCGCCACCACCGGCACCGAGGAAGACGAAGTTGGCTTTGACCTGCTCTTTGGCGCCGCTTTCGGTGTTTTTCAGCGTCACGATCCAGCTGCCGTCGGCCTGCTTGTCCAGATCGGTGACGATGCGGCTCAGCAGCAGGTCGAACTCCGGCTGTTCGCGCAGGTATTCGGTCATCAGGCGGGCCAGGGCGCCGAAGTTGACGTCGGAGCCGTAGCGTACGCGGGTGGCGGCGATCTTCTCGGCCGGGTCACGGTCCTGCATCACCAGCGGCATCCACTGACGCAGCACCTCGGGGTCTTCGCTGTACTCCATGGCGGAGAAGGCCGGCGTGGCGGAGAGGGCTTCGTAGCGCTTACGCAGGAACTGCACGTTCTCCTCGCCCCAGACAAAACTCATGTGCGGGGTGGGGTTGATGAACTGGTGCGGTGTCGGAAGAACGCTGTGTTCCACCAGCCAGCTCCAGAACTGCAGGCTGATTTCGAACGCGGAGTTGATGGAGAAAGCTTTGCTGGTGTTGATACTGCCGTCGGGTTGCTGGGGGGTGTAGTTCAGTTCGCAGTAGGCGGCGTGCCCGGTACCGGCATTGTTCCAGCCATCGGTACTTTCGTGGGCAACTTGGCTGAGACGTTCAGCCATGCAGATCTTCAGTGAGGGATCGAGCTGTTTGAGCAGCATCCCGAGGGTGGTGCTCATCGCGCCCGCCCCGACTAGCAACACGTCGACAGATTTGGTGGTCATAGGAGTTCGCCAATTGATAATAAACAATGGGATATGTCCCGGCGGCGGAAAACGGCTTTTGGCCTGGATAGCATCGTTGCTACTCCACCGACGGTGCCCCGTATCGTTCGCCCAGGTTCGGGTCGGGCGCACTTTTGCCCCTTCAAGCGATCGGGAAGGTCTGTTTCAAGCGCATGGAAAAAACAGACGGAAATTATAAGGTCCGTAGCGACCGGAGCTCATACCGGAGGTGGGGGTATGGAAAGCCGGATTCGCGTGGGACGCCGTTATAGGTATTCTGCTGCGCCGCATTATAGGCAAGTGGCAATGGATTAAAACCGTGCTTGTAGTGTGGGTATTCGGGCGGGGGCCGCTTCATCAGCCTGTAACCCGCATGATATATGGGTTTTTGCCCTGGTTTAAGACTTTCGTCGGAATGACCAAAGTTGAAAGGCGATAGGGGGCAGGAAGCATTGTGCGGCGCACCTGGGGCGGCCCGCGGCAGGGCCACCCCGGGTGCGCAGAGGGTCAGAGCTGCTCTTCGGCGTACTCGGCCAGGCGGGAACGGAAGATCCCCTCGAAGTGGATGCTGGCGGAGCCTTCGAAGTTGCGGAAGCGCTCGACGATGTAGGTCAGGCCCGAGGTCAGCGCGGTCAGGTAGTTGGAGTCGATCTGCGCCAGGTTGCCGAGGCAGACCATCTTGGTGTTCTTGCCGCAGCGGGTCAGGATCGTCTTCAGCTGCTGCGGGGTCAGGTTCTGCGACTCGTCGATCAGCACGATCGCGTTCTGGATGCTGCGGCCGCGGATGAAGTTCAGCGACTTGAACTGGATGTTGGCTTTCTCGATGGCGTATTTGACGCTGCTCTGCGGACGCTCGTCGTGCTCGTGCATCGCTTCCAGGTTGTCGTTGATGGAGCTGAGCCAGGGGGTCATCTTCTCCTCCTCGGTACCGGGCAGGAAGCCGATATCCTCGGCCACCGGCGGGGTCGAGCGGGTGACGATGATCTTGTTGTAACGGCGCTCCTCGATCACCATCTCCAGCGCGCAGGCCAGGGCGATCAGGGTCTTACCGGAGCCGGCGGCGCCGAGCAAGATGCTGAGGTCGATGTTCGGATCCAGCAGCGACTGCATGGCGAACGCCTGCTGAATGTTGACCGGCTGGATACCCCAGCAGCTCTGCTGCATCAGGTGCTCATAGCCCAAATCGAGCAGGGTGACCTTGTCGCCCTCGGTCCGGACGGTACGGGCGGCGAAATCGCGGCTGTCATCGTAGATATATTCGTTGGGGTAGGTGTCGGGCAGCAGGGCGCGGTCGACCTTGTGGTAGGTCTTGCCGTCCTCCTGAAAACTCTCTACCTGCTCCACCCCCTCCCAGAACGGCTTGTCCAGGTGCTGATGACCGGCCGGCAGCAACTCGATGTCGGAGACCAGCTGGTCGGTGCGGTAATCCTCGACGCGCTGCAGGCCGGCACCGAGCGCCTTCAGGCGCATGTTGATGTCCTTGGTGACCAGGATCACCTGGCGGTGCGGATAGGTGGCCTGCAGGTGCAGCGCGCAGTTGATGATCTTGTTGTCCTTGTTGCGCTCGTCGGGCAGGAATCCCTGGCGGGCGGTCAACTCATGGTCGGGGAAGATGGAGAGATGGCCGAGCTTGATCGTGCGCTCCTTGCCCTCGAGTTTGATCTGCACCCCTTTGGTGATCTGGCTGGAGTTGGTGGCGGTACTGAGGATGTCGTCGATAGCTCGGATGGCATGGCGAGCCTCGGCGGCCACATTCTTCTTGCGATCCTTGATGTCATCGAGCTCTTCGAGCACGGTCATCGGTATCGCGATATCCTGCTCCTTGAACTCGTATAGGCACTTGGGGTCGTGCAGCAGCACGTTGGTGTCGAGGAGATACAGCTTAGACGCAGTCATCGGGTGGTTCCTTCTGCGGAGGGCTCTGGGTTCAAACTAATTCATGGCCGCGCTATTTACAATCTAATTTGGCCCGGAGATTTCCTGTCTGCCTATCTGCAAGTTGCTGTTTTTTATAAGTGATAGTAGCCAAACCGCCGATATCAGTTCATATTGAAGGCGGTTGACCCCGGTCAGCGCCGCCGGCCGGGAGCTGTTTTTATCTGCCTGAGCAAGGAGGTGGTCATGATGACCGAAGCCTTTGTCAACGCCAGCGTCACACCGCTCGAGAGCCTCGACATGCTCTCGCCTTATGAAGTTGCCAAACTCCAGGATAAAAGCCAGGGCGGCCTGTACCGGTTACTGCGTCAATGTGCGCTGGCGGTGCTGAACTGCGGGAGCGAGTTGGATAGTACCCGTACGGTGCTGGAGCGGTTCAGCGGTTTCGATGTCCAGATCAGTCAGAAGCATCGGGGCGTCCAGCTCGACCTGATCAACGCACCGGCCTCGGCATTCGTCGATGGTCGGATCATCCAGGGGATACGCGAGCATCTGTTTGCGGTGCTGCGCGACCTGCTCTATGTCGAGGACGAGTTCGATAAATGCTGCGACAGCCTGCAGGGCTCGGCGATGGCGACGAACATGGTGTTCCATATCCTGCGCCACGCCAACGCGTTGCGCCCGCATATCAAACCCAACCTGATGGTGTGCTGGGGCGGCCACTCGATCAGCCGGCATGAATATGACTACACCAAGAAGGTCGGTTACGAGCTCGGCCTGCGGGGCATGAATATCTGTACCGGTTGCGGCCCCGGTGCGATGAAGGGGCCGATGAAGGGGGCCACGATCGCGCATGCCAAACAGCGTATCCAGCAGGCGCGCTATGTGGGTGTCACCGAGCCGGGCATCATCGCGGCGGAGTCACCCAACCCGATCGTCAACGAGCTGATCATCATGCCGGATATCGAGAAGCGTCTCGAGGCGTTCGTTCGCCTGGGGCATGGTATCGTGGTATTTCCGGGCGGCGCGGGGACTGCCGAGGAGATCCTCTATATGCTCGGTATCCTGCTGCGGGAGGAGAACCGCGACATACCCTTCCCGTTCATCTTTACCGGCCCGGCGGGCAGCGAGGCCTATTTCGACACCGTGGATGCCTTTATCCGCGATACGTTGGGGGAGCGGGCGCGTGGACTGTACGAGATCATCATCGACGATCCGCACCGCGTCGCCGAGCGTTCCCGCGTGCTGCTCGATCAGGTGACGCTGCACCGCAAGGCGGTGGGCGAGTCCTACCATTACAACTGGCAGCTGCATATCCCGCTGCAGCTGCAGCGGCCGTTCGAACCGACCCATGCCAATATGGCCGGGCTGTGCCTGTCACGCAGTCTGCCCGACCATGAGCTGGCCGCGCAGTTGCGCTGCGCGCTGTCCGGTATCGTGGCGGGGAACGTCAAGGAGCCGGGGATTCGGGCCATCGAGGAGCATGGCCCGTTCGAGTTACAGGGCGAGGCCGAGGTGATGGGCGCACTCGATCGTCTGCTTACCGCCTTCGTCGAGCAGCGCCGGATGAAGATCAACTACGAAGAGTACACGCCCTGCTTCAGGCTGGCGCGGCCGGAGCCGGCCGCGGTCAATTGAACAGCGTGTTACGGCAGCCCTCATCCCGGGTGACTATCTGATAGCGTACCAGCGCTTTCAGGTAGTCGGCGGTGCCGGGTCTGGCGGCGGTGCCCGACAGTCCGCTGCCGGAGCCGGGGCAATAGCCGCTGACCGGGTAGAGCTGGCTCGGGTTCAGATTCAGCTCGCTGACCCGGGCCTCGCGGCCAAGGCGTTCGGTGAGTTCGCTGTCACCGGAGTAGAGCGTCAGTGCCATGGCGAATCCGGAGCGGTTGATCTCATCGATGGTGCGGTCGATCTGCTCCCGGTCGAACCGGATCAGATGGATGACCGGGGCCTCGATCGCTTCCTGCAGTTCGTCGAGCGAATAGAGCCGCAGCAGGGTGGGCGGGACGAAATAGCTCTCGTGCCACTCGGCGGGCAGCACCGGTTGCGCCACCACGCGGCCTTTGCTGCGAAAGCGCTCTATATGCAGGTAGGTACGATCCATCTGCTCGCGGCTGATCAGCGGGCCGAGTTCGGTCTGGCGTGCCTCCGGGGCGCCCATGTGGACCCATTGCAGCGCCTGCGTTAGCAACTCCTCCATCTGCTCGGCGATCCCCTCCTCGACATACAGCACCCGTAGCGCGGCGGGGTGCTGGCCGTTGCGCGCCAGGGCGGCGCGTAACAAAACGGGCAACAGCACTTCCGGGTCGGAATCACGATCGACGATGACCGCATGCCGCCCGCCGGTATCGGTCAAAAACGGCAGTGGCGGCGCCCCCACGCGCCGGGCCATGTACTGCTGCACCGTGTTGGCGGCGACCGGGGTGCCATTGAACAGCACCCCCTCCAGGCGGTAGTCGTCCAGCAGGTGGCTGCCGATCGCATCCATGTCGCCGGGCAGCAGGGCGATCAGGTCGCCGGGCACGCCGGCTTTGAGCAGCAGGTCGAACAGCCGGGTCGCGGTCAGCGCGGCGGGGCAGGCGGGCCGGATCAGCAGGGCGTTGCCGGTCAGCAGCACGGCACTGGCGATGGTGGCGAACGGTGCTAAGGGCTGGTTCCAGGGCAACAGGCCGAGCAGGGTGCCGCGCGGCAGCGGGTGCATGCAGGTGCTGTCGCCGCGCGACGGCAGCGGTTGGGTGGCCATGACGTCGACCGCCTGCTGCAGATGGCAGTGGATCAGGCGTAGCGCTTCCTGGATCTCCTGCAGACAGTCGTTGAGAGGGATGCCGGTTTCCTGGGCACACAGCAGCGCCAGTTCGACCTGTTCGGCGGCCAGTGTGTTGGCGAAGGTCTGAATGATGTCACGGCGTTCATACAACGACAGTTCGCCCCAGGCGCGCTGGGCCTCGCTACAGACCGCGAATGCCTGGCGTACCTGGTGTTCGCTGGCGGGCACGACGTTGCCGGCGGGCAGGTCGATTTCGGCGGGTCGGTAGCGGATCTTCTCCGCGTTTTCCGGGCTGCGCTGGCCGCCGATGATGGGTACCGCCCGCTTGGCGGTCTGGTTGAGCTGGTGCAGGGTTTCATGGATCTGGTGGCTGACCGGCGCCAGTCCCGGCAGCAGGCAGGGGCCTTCGGGGCCGTTGTTGTCGTTGGGCCGGGTGGGCGGGTTGGCTTCCTGCAGCCGGATGCGCCAGCGGTTGCCGGTCAGCGGCTGGGTCAGCTCCAGCAGGCCGCGGCTGTGCAGTATCAACTCGGGGAGCAGGTGCTGGTTATTCGCGCTGGCCAGGAAGGCGCAGGCGGTGGCGAAGTGCATGGCAATGGCGAGCGGATGCTCCAGTACCGGCGTGGTGTAGGCGAAGGGCCAGCTGGCGCCGGTTCGATAGGGGTGCTCTGTCAGCCTGATCCTGAGCTGCAGCGTGCGATCCCGGCACAGACGCTCGAGGTAACCGAGGGTCGGGAGCAGGCGTTTGGAGGTGGCGCTCAGGCAGATAGCGACCGGAATGTGGCGCAGTGCGGGCTCCTGCATCAGCAGCTCAAGAATCTGCAGCCAGCTTTCCAGCTGCTCCTCGGTGGGTTGTGCCAGCTCCAGGATCAGTGCGTGATCTTCGGCGATCTGCGCCAATGCCACCAACTTGCGTGTCAGCATGTCGATTACCGTTCCGCCGGACAGCGGCGAGCAGGCGGGATGCAGGGTAAAGGGATCGACGGTCAGATAGCCCGGCTCGCCGTCCGAGTGGTGTTCCGCCAGGGTGTCGATCTGTTTCAGGTAGATGTTGAACTGGCGGTTGGCCTGCTCGAGCGTCAGGATGGCCGGCGTTGGTGCGGGCGGGGTAAAGCGGGGAAGCTTGCCATCTTTGATGGCGGTCAGACTCTCCTTCGGCAGATCCGTCGCCTGCAGGAAGCCAAGTTTCTGCATCCCCTCAAGCAGCAGCCGGTCGTCGCACAGCGTCGCTTGCTGGACCCCGGTCAGGAGCTGGGCGGCCGTCAGTAACTTGTACTCGTCCGAGAAGTAGAGCTGCAGCGGTAGCATTGTCATTCCCTGTCATTGTTGTACTGCATCGCCGTAGTCTATCGAAATCGTTAGTCGATGCGAGTACTAGTTTGGCGGGCGGACGCAAAAAACGGGCGGTCCGTACCGCCGTGCTGACGGGGCGTTGCCGATGCCTAGGCCGCGGCGGGATAAGCTGTCAGTGATCTATGACATCTTCGTGCAATGACGTTATATTAACGCGATTTTCAGTTCATCAGCGGGTATCCAGATTGCGACGTAAATTAGTAGTAACGCTGACAACTGTGCATGGATCGCGGCAGTACACACTCAACCAGCTGGCAAAGTATCTCGTCGCGCTGTTTATCGTCTTGTCGGGACTCAGCTTTTTTGTCTCCAACCTGTTGCTGGTCAAGACGACCGACGACCTGTCGGTGCTGGAGGATGAGCACGAGCAGCTCTCGGATCAGTTCGAACTGATGCTGGGTACCCAGCAGCTGTATAAGAGCGAGCTCGATTCGCTGGGGGAAGCGCTGTCGCAACTCTCTTCGGAACGCGATCAACTGGCACAACAGAACGAGCAGATGGGAACTGATCTCGGCAATCTGGAGTCGATGTTGGGGATAGAGGAGGGCGGTGTCGAGCAGAGCCTGGAGCAGCGAGCCACTATCGCCAAGACGGCGGCACGTCAGCGCCTGTTCCTGCTCTACAGTATTCCCAACGGGGTGCCGATCCAGAGCGAGCGTATCAACGACCGTTTCGGCATGCGCATGCACCCGGTGTTGAAAAAGCGCGTGATGCATACGGGGCTGGACTTCAAGGCCGCGACCGGGACGCCGGTTTATGCGACGGCGGACGGTGTCGTCGAGTTTGCCGGCTACAGCAAGAGCAGCGGCTACGGCTATCTGGTCAGGTTGCAGCATAACCTGGGGTTCAAGACCTATTACGGCCACCTCGACAAGGTGCAGGTGAAAACGGGGCAGTTTGTCCACAAGGGGCAGCAGATCGGGTTGAGCGGCAATAGCGGCCGCTCGACCGGGCCGCATCTGCACTACGAGGTGCGTTACCTGTATACACCACTGGACCCAGAGCCCTTCGTGAAGTGGGGGTTGGATAATTTTGAGTCGATATTCAGTGCAGTAGGGGAGATACAGTGGGAATCATTAAGCGCAATGTATCCGCTAAATCAGGGCGATCTGCAGTAACGATCATCGCCGAAGGTAACCGCTTCCACGGTGAAACCACTATCTCCGGGAAAATGCATGTCGATGGCCGCTTCGATGGCCGTATCGACTCCAGCGACGATATCTCCATCGGTCGGGCCGGACAGATTCGCGGTCAGGTCCGGGCCCATGCGGTGAACGTCAGCGGTCTGTTCGAGGGCGATCTGATCTGCGATTCGCTGCATATAGAGAAGGGCGGGCGGGTGCGCGGCAACATCTACTGTGCCACGCTGTCGATCGATCCGGATGGATGCTTTGTCGGTGAACGGCGCCTGCCGGGCGAACAGCGCCTGACCTGGGATGGCCAGGTCGCGGCGGAGACGGCGGTAACCGAGGTGTGTCTGTCGCCGGAGGTGGACCTGATCGATTCCCTGCCGGATCGGATCACCCTGTCACGCAAGGGCTAAGGGGTGGATTATGTGCGAACTGCTAGGCATGAGTGCCAATGTGCCCACCGATATCTGTTTCAGCTTTGCCGGCCTGATGCAGCGCGGCGGCGGTACCGGGCCGCATCGCGATGGTTGGGGTATCGCGTTTTACGAGGGTAAGGGGCTGCGGGCGTTTCACGACCCCCAGGCCAGTGTCGACTCCCGTATCGCCGAGTTGTTGTGCGTCTATCCGATCAAAAGCCGGGTGGTTATCAGCCATATCCGCCAGGCCAATGTCGGGGCGGTGGGCTTGCCCAACACCCACCCGTTTACCCGCGAGTTGTGGGGCTACGCCTGGTGTTTTGCCCATAACGGACAGCTCGATCCGGTGCTGTTCAACTGGCCGCTGCGGCATTTCAAGCCGATCGGCAACACCGACAGCGAGTATGCGTTCTGCTGGCTGCTCGACCAGATCCATCAGCGTTTCGAACAGAGGCCGGAGGACCCGGCGGCGCTGGCCGCGGTGATACACCAGTGCTGCGAGCAACTGCGCGGAATCGGCGTTTACAACATGCTGTTGAGTGAGTCGACGCGGCTGTTCAGTTACTGCACCACCAAGCTGTGGTGGATCACGCGGCGGGCGCCGTTCGGCGAGGCGCGCCTGCGGGACCGGGACCTGACGGTCGATTTCTACCGTGAAACCACGCCCGATGACGTCGTCACGGTGGTGGCGACGGAGCCGCTGACGGCAAACGAGCAATGGCAGCGCATCGCCCCGGGGGAGCTGGTGGTATTTCACGACGGCGAGGTCGAATCGCGTCTGGTATCGGCCAGCGGAGCGGGATCCTGAGCGCGGTGCTGACCGATCTGGTCACCGATCTGGCGCGCCGTTACGGCGACCGTCCGGCCTTTGGTCATCTGGGGTCGAGCATCAGTTTTACCGAGCTCGACGTGCTGTCGCGTCGCTTTGCCGGTTGGCTGCAGCACCGGACCGATCTGCAGGCCGGCGACCGCATCGCTATCCAACTCCCCAACCTGATGCAGTACCCCGTCGTGCTGTTCGGGGCGTTACGGGCGGGGTTGGTGGTAGTCAACACCAACCCGCTGTATACCGTCGAAGAGATTCAAAACCAGTTCAGCGACGCCGGCGTCCGTGCCCTGGTGGTGTACGAGCCGATCGCCGGACGGGCCCTGAGTAGCGCGATGGGGCGGCGCCTGGATTGGGTGATCTCCACCAAGGTGGCCGATCTGCATACCGGCTGGCGCCGCTTTCTGCTCAACGCCGTGGCGGCGTTGAAGGGCGCTCCCGCTGCCCGGCCATCCGTGCCGGCGCGACGCGTCTGGTCGTTGCGGCAGGTGTTGCAGCCGGATAGCGGCCACTATTGGCGCCGCCCCGGCGGGCAGCCGACCGACCTGGCGCTGTTGCAATATACCGGTGGGACGACCGGGCCGGCGAAGGGGGCGATGCTCAGCCACGCCTCCCTGCTGGCCAATGTGACGCAGTTGCGCCAGCGCCTCGAAGAGGCGGGGCTGGACGGTCCGCAGCGGGTGATGCAGCCGTTGCCGCTCTACCATATCTACTCCTTCACCCTGGTGCTGGCGCTGCTGGCGACCGGCAGCTATATCGAACTGATCCCGGATCCCCGCAATCTCCGGCAGTTGTCGCGCGCGTTCGAACGGGTCCGGCCGACGCTGTTTGCGGGCATCAATCCGTTATTCATCTCCCTGTGCCAGCATGCGGAGTTTACCCAGCTCGATTTCGGCTCGTTGCGACTGACGATCTCCGGTGGCATGGCGCTGACCGAGTCGGCGGCCCGGCGTTGGCAGGAGGTGACCGGGTCCGAGGTGATCGAGGGCTACGGCTTGACCGAGTGCTCGCCGGTGGTCAGCGTCAACCGTCCCGGCGCCAACCGCCCGGGCACGACCGGGATGCCGTTGCCGGGGACCGAGGTGCGGATCGTCGGCGATGAGGGGGAGGTGCTGCCGTTTGGCGAGAGCGGGGAGATTCAGGTGCGCGGGCCGCAACTGATGCTGGGCTACTGGCACAATCCGGAACAGAGCGAGCAGGCCTTTAGCGACGGTTGGCTGCGCACCGGCGATATCGGTCAGCTCGACGAGGATGGCGCGGTCAAGATCATCGACCGGCGTAAGGAGATGATCAATGTTTCCGGTTTCAAGGTCTATCCGAGCGAGCTGGAGAACGTAATCAGCGCGCATCCGGATATCCTGGAGTGCGCCGTGATCGGGGTTCCGGATGAGAGCAGTGGCGAGGCGATCAAGCTCTACGTGGTGTCCAACAACCCGCGCCTGTCGGCGCGCGAGGTCCGGGAGTATTGTCGCGAACGACTGACCTCCTACAAGGTGCCGCGCAGCGTCGAGTTCTGTGACGATCTGCCGCGCAACGCGATCGGCAAGGTGCAGCGGCGCCAGTTGCACGAGCGCGCGTTGCAGGAGCTGCAGCACTAGCGCCGTGGCCGATGGGTGAGAATGCCGGGCCGATCGGCTAAAATCCGCCCCTTTGCAGATGACACAGGCGGTACCGGTTTTGACTCAGTCGCGTGAATCCCTCTATCCCCTCTTGGATCGGTGTCGGATCTCCGAGCGTTTTCGCTTGCAGCGCAAGCTCGAGCGCGAAGGGAGCAGTGAGGCGGTGCTGGAGGCGCTACAGCACTCCTGCGCATGGGTCGAGCGGCGCGCGGCCCTGGGGCGGGAGATCGTCTATCCCGATCTGCCGGTGTCGGCCCGGCGCGATGAGCTGCTGGCGGCGATCCGTGACCACCAGGTGGTGGTGATTGCCGGCGAGACCGGTTCCGGCAAAACGACGCAGATACCCAAGCTGTGTCTGGAGCTGGGGTACGGCTGTCGCGGCATGATCGGCCATACCCAGCCGCGGCGACTGGCGGCACGCACCGTAGCCAGCCGCATCGCGGAGGAGCTGAATAGTGCGCTGGGGGAGCGGGTCGGCTATCAGGTCCGCTTCCACGACCAGGTATCGGACAATACCCAGATCAAGCTGATGACGGACGGTATCCTGCTGGCCGAGACACAGCGCGATCGTTTTCTCGAACAGTACGAAGTCCTGATCATCGATGAAGCGCACGAGCGCAGCCTCAATATCGATTTCCTGCTCGGCTACCTGAAACGCATCCTGCCGCAACGGCCCGATCTGAAGCTGATCATCACCTCCGCGACCATCGATCTGGAGCGTTTTTCTGCGCATTTCGATCACGCGCCCGTCATCGAGGTGTCGGGGCGTACCTATCCGGTCGACATTCTCTACCGTCCGCTGCATGAGACGGATGAGGAGGATGTGCGGGCGTTGGATCTGCAGCAGGGAATCCTGGCGGCCGTCGACGAGCTGATGACACTGGATCGGCAGAACCGCTCCGGCGGTCCGGGGGATATCCTGGTGTTTCTGCCCGGCGAGCGGGAGATCCGTGAAACGGCGGAAACGTTGCGCCGTGCGCAGCTGCGCGACACTGAGGTCATACCGCTATACGCCCGCCTGTCGTTGGCCGAACAGAATCGGGTGTTCCATGGCGCCCGCGGTGCGGGTCGCCGCATCGTGCTGTCGACCAACGTGGCGGAAACCTCGTTGACGGTGCCGGGCATCCGCTATGTGATCGACCCCGGCTTGGCGCGGATCTCGCGTTACAGCTATCGCTCAAAAGTACAGCGTCTGCCGGTTGAGGCGGTGTCGCAGGCGAGCGCTAATCAGCGCGCCGGTCGCTGTGGGCGCGTCGCGCCCGGGACCTGCATCCGCCTCTATTCCGAAGAGGATTTTCTCGGGCGTGCGGAGTTCACCGACGCCGAAATTCGCCGCACCAACCTGGCGGCGGTCATCCTGCAGATGCTGCAGCTGAAACTGGGCGATATCGCCGATTTTCCGTTCGTCGATCCGCCCGACAGCCGTTATATCAATGATGGCTTCAAGCTGCTGGAGGAGTTGCGCGCGGTCGACGCCAAGCGGCGGTTGACCGATATCGGCCGCACACTGGCGCGATTGCCGGTGGACCCGCGCATCGGCCGCATGATCGTCGAAGCGGCCCGGCGCGATGCGCTGGCCGAAGTGCTGGTCATCGCCAGTGCGTTGAGCGTGCAGGATCCGCGCGAACGGCCCCACGACAAACGCCAGCAGGCGGACGAGAAACATAAGCAGTATGCCGATGAGCACTCCGACTTCCTGACCCTGCTGAACCTGTGGCAGCTATACGAACAGCAGCGCGAGGCGCTGAGCCAGAACCAGCTGCGCAACTGGTGTCAGAAGCAGTTCATCTCGTTCATGCGGATGCGCGAGTGGCGCGATGTGCATCGCCAGCTGCACTTGAGCGCGAAGGAGCTGCAGTTGGTGGAGAATCGCGAAGCGGCGGAGTACGCGCCGATCCACCAGTCGTTGCTGGCCGGTTTGCTCAGCCAAATCGGCTTTCTGCAGGAGAAGGGGGAGTATCTCGGAGCGCGCAATCGTCGTTTTCGTATCTTCCCCGGTTCCGGCCTGTTCAAGAAGAGTCCGAAATGGGTCATGGCGGCGGAGCTGCTCGAGACCAGCCGGCTCTACGCGCATCAGGTGGCGCGGATAGAGCCGGAGTGGATCGAGGAGCCAGCTGCACATCTGGTCAAGCGCAGCTGGTCCGAGCCGCACTGGGAGCAGAAGAGGGCCCAGGTGGTGGCGATCGAGCAGGTGACGCTGTTCGGCCTGGTGATCGTGCCCAAACGCCGCGTGCACTACGGCAGTATCGATCCCGTTGCCGCCCATGAGATCTTTATCCGGGGCGCGCTGGTGGAGGGGCAATTCCGTACCAACGCCCCGTTCTTTGCGCATAACCGGGCGCTGCTGCTGAGTGTCGAGTCGCTGGAGGATAAGTCCCGGCGCCGGGATCTGCTGGTCGACGAGGAGACGTTGTACCAGTTTTACGCCGAGCGTTGCGAGCAGCTCGGTGGCGAAGGTGTCGTCAACGGTGCCGGGTTCGAACATTGGCGCAAACAGGTGGAACAGCAGAACCCTCAGGCGCTGTTCATGACCGAGCAGGATATCCTGCAGCGCTCGGCTGCCCATGTGAGCAGCAACCAGTACCCGGATCAACTGCTCATCGACGGTGTGAAGTTGGCGCTGGATTACCATTTCAGTCCCGGGGCGAGCGACGACGGCGTCACGCTGGCGTGTCCTCTGGGATTGCTGCGAGGGCTGCCGCGGACCCGGTTGGAGTGGCTGGTGCCGGGCATGCTCAATGAGAAGGTCGTGGCTCTCATCAAGGGGTTGCCCAAGCAGTTACGCAAGCATTTCGTACCGGTCCCCTCGTATGCCGATGCGTTTTGCGAGGCGGTCGCGTTCGGCGAAGGGGATCTGTATGAGGTGCTGGGACATCAGCTGTTGCGGATGACCGGCTATCGGGTGGAGGCGCAACAACTGCGGGACAGCGAGCTTGCCAGCCATCTGCAGGTCAATATCCGACTGTTGGACGCCGACGGCAAGGTGCTCGGGGAGGGGCGCAGCTGGGAGGAGCTCAATCGTCGTTTTGGTGCCCAGGCCGATGCGGCGTTACAGGCGGAGCCTTCACAGCGCTGGGGGCGTGAGGGGATCTCGCAGTGGGATTTCGGCGATCTGCCGCCGTCGCTGAAGATCAAGCAGGCCGGCGGGCTCGAGGTCGAGGCCTGGCCGGGAATGCTGGATCATGGCGATAGCGTGGAGTTGCGCTTGTTCTCCTCCGCCGAAGAGGCCGGGCGGATGACGCAGCGTGGCATCAGCCGGCTCTATCTGTTGGCGATCCCGGAGCAGGTCAAATATGTACGGCGTAACCTGAAGGATATTAACAAGGCGCTGATGTTGGCGGGCAAGCGCTTCGACCGCAAGGCGTTGGAGGATGAGGTGCTGCTATTGGCCGCCTGGCGAGCGTCGAGTTGCACGCTGGTCCGTAACGGCGCCGAGTTTGTCGAGCGGCTTGAACGGGTACGTGCAGACTTGACGGCGCAGGCCGAGCAGGTCAGCGCTTTCGTTATCCGTTGTCATCAACGTGTGCATGCTATCGATCGGCAATTGGGTGGAAAAATCGATCTACAGGCGGTGACCGTTCTTAATGATATAAAGTCGCAACTCAGTAACCTGATTAATAGGCATTACCTGACTGAGGTGCCGTCTGATTGGTTGGATCAGTTCCCGCGTTATCTGCAGGCGATCGAGATACGGTTGGAAAAATATAAAAGAGAGTTACGTCAGCAATGTTTGCTATCGGAGCAATTGCAGGCGCTCCAGGCCAGTTATCAGCAAGCGCTGAACGCCGCTAAAGCCCATGGGTGTGTCAGTCCGGAGATGAGCGAGTTTCGCTGGTGGCTGGAAGAGTATCGAGTATCGCTGTTCGCGCAGCAGCTCGGCACGCGGTTTACCGTATCGGAGAAGCGGCTGCGACAGAGACTCAAGGAAATAGTCTGATAGATGGCTGAAAAATAACCGGTATCGGGCGGTTTCGTGGCCACACGAAGACAAAAGTTGCAGCCTCTCCTGATGCAAGTCAAAGGCTCAAGGCGTGTGGCGCATCGCATCTCTGTGTAGCGATAACAAAGGGTTGCACAGGAATATGCCCTATGTTGTAATGCGCACAATTTAGGTCGCAGGGCCACAGGGCGTCTGTTCCTGAACAGCTACAAAGAATAAGAAACAAGGGAGTGCAAGGCGAGTGAAGGGCCGGTCTCCGAATGTTCAACGGCGTAGCAGGTGATAATGCGTCAGAAACCAGGGTTTGACGGAACCAAAAAAGTTCATTCACTGGTTTGAAATATTCATGATTTATAGTATTTTCCTAGTAGCACTCCGGTGTGCTAAGAAAAACTAGAAATTCACTACTAGTAAGTTGAATATTGAAGGGGAAAATTGATGAAAAAGTCACTGATTGCTCTGGCAGTTGCTGGCGTTATGGCCGCTCCGGTCGTTGCTCAGGCTGATGCTACTCTGTACGGTAAGGTCGAAGCTCTGGCTCAGTTCCAGGA
>QKGH01000196.1 GCA_003250495.1 Marinobacterium sp. | reverse complement strand
TGGGGCGTCGGTGCCCAGGCTTACGCCTACAGCGAGGCGGGCTGGGACGCTGCCGCGGCGCTGGTATTCCACCAGGACCAGGTGCAGGCGTTGCCTCCCGCCGCCCGGGTGATCGGCGGTTCCGCTCACTGCGGCTGCGGTGCTCTGGCCTACGAGTTCCCGGCGCTATCGGTGCAGTACCACCCGGAGTTCAGTGCCGAGTATGTCGGCGAGCTGGCTCGCGGCTACCGCGGCAACCTGCTCAGCGAGACACAGGCCGATGCGGCGCTGGCCTCGTTGCAGCAACTGGCGGTGGACAACAGCGGCGTGGCGCGCCAGGTCGCCGAGTTCTTCCGGCGCAGCTGGCAGTCGCAGGGACAGGTAGCGCCAGCGGAGCTGGCAAGCGGTGGCTGACACCGGGTTTTAAACGGCTTTAAACATATAACCTCATATGAAATTTGAATGGTCTCGTCATCCTTTCAGTGCCGGACCTAACCCAACCCAAGTGGCTGCGATCCCTGCAGGCCATCGATAGGAGAGTCTCTCAATGACAGCACTCGATCTGCACAAGGAACAAAATACCCGCGCCGCGGTGTCCGATGCACTGGCCCAGCGTATCCGCGACTCGAAAGTGGAATATATCTACTACCAGGTAGTGACGCTGACCGGCCGTGTCATCGCCAAGGTGGTACCGGCGCGCCATCTGCTGCGCAACCTGGAGAAGGGGGTGCAGTTCCACCGCACCGCGATCTCCGACCTGCAGGTCACCCGTGCCGGCGTGCTGCTCGGCGGCGGTGCTCAGGCGGCTGAATTTACCGCGATGCCGGATCCTTCCACTTTCAACATCCTGCCCTGGGATAACTCCATCGCCTCCTTCTTCTGCCGCCTGTACGAGCCGGACCATATCAATGAGATCGGCGGCAGCCCGCTGGCGACCGATCCGCGCGGTTTGCTGCTCGACAGCCACGAACAGTTCACCGATCTGACCGGCATGACGCTGAAGACCGGTCTGGAACCGGAGATGACCTGGCACGGCGACGGTCTCGAAGTGCATGTGCGTCCGGGGGCCAGCCCCGCCTACCACCTCGGCAACCTGGAGCTGATGCGGCCGATCCTGAAAAAGGTGATGAGCTACGCCACGGCGATGGGTCTCGATATGATCGAGGGCGACTACGAGGATCCGGGTCAGCTGGAGCTGAACTGGATGTTCGACGATTGCCACCTGACCGCCGACCGCATGATGACCTACCGTCTGATCTGCCGCCAGGTGGCGCGCGAGTGCGGGGTCAAGGCCAGCTTCATGGCCAAGCCGACCACCGGCAGCATGGGTAACGGCTGTCACCACAACTTCAGCCTGTGGCGCGATGGCGTCAACATGCTGGAGGAGAAGGGGCGGCGCGAACTGCACCTGACCGACACCGGTCTGCACGCGCTGGGCGGCGTGCTCAAACATGCGCCGGGCTCGATGATCGTCATGGGCTCCACCGTCAACTCCTACAAGCGCTACTGGGATACCGGGCTGTTCGCGCCGAGTCGCGTCAACTGGGGCATGGACAACAAGACCTGCACCGTGCGCCTGTCCGCCAACGGCCGTCTCGAATACAAGATTCCCGATGCCAGCGTGAACCCCTACCTGTCTCACACCCTGCTGCTGGCGGCGATGCGCGACGGCCTGGAGAACAAGATCGATCCGGGTGCCCCCGATGGCAGCGACAGCGTGCCGGCCAACCTGGACGACAGCCGTATCCTGCCGAAGACCCTGGGCGACGCGATCCACGCCTTCGATCAGGACGAGGTGATCCGTAACGCGCTGCCGGCCGCGATGGCGGATCTGTACCGCGATCTGAAGAGCGACGAGTGGGCCCGGTTCTGCTCCGCCGTCACCGATTGGGAGAAAACCATGTATGCGGAGTACCTGCCGTGAGTGAGCTGATGAAACCGGGTGTACTGCGGGTGATCTGCGCCGACCTGCCGGCACCGCCGCTGTTCTGGCGCGATCAGCAGGGCCTGCGGCTCGGCTACGAGTCCGATGTGGCGCGGCTGATCGCCGCCGAGCTGGGTGCCGAGGTGGAGTTCGTCTACCGCAACTGGGCGGATTTCTACCCGGCGCTGAATGCCGGCGATGGCGAGATGCTGCTGTGCGGCCAGGGGATCTCCGACTACCGCAAGACGCTGGCCGATTTCACCGCGCCCTATGCGGTGTTCGACGAGGCGGTCATGGTGCGCTCCGACAGCCTGGTCAAGGCGCCCGGCGATCTGGTCGGCAAGCGCGTCGGTGCCATCGCCAACAGCCTGAACATGGCGCTGGCGGAGACCTTCGACGGCTGCATCACCGTGCCGTTCGGCGGTGACTCCGACGACGTGCTCGGCGACATGGTCGCCGCTGTGCGCAGCGGCGAGGTCGATGCCTTCGTCGACGACGATGTGGCGCTGGTACCGCTGGCCGAGGAGCAGGACCTGGCGATCGCCTTCACCGTGCCGACCCACAACGAGTGGGGCATTCTGGTGGCGAAGAGCCGGCCGGCGCTGCGCGAGCAGATCGACGCCGCACTGGCCCGGCTGAAAGCCAACGGCCGCCTGCAGGCGACCTGGGAGCAGTGGATGCCGACCCTCGCTTACCCCTTCTAACGAGTTCGTTGCGTTCCGCCCCAGACCCCGTCAGCGGGGCGCGGGGCGGCTTTTTGTGACAGTCCCAACCGCAACCTGACAAGGAGTTGCCGGTGAACGCTTCAATAGGCGTCAGATCTGATAAACTGCGTCGATCTGTATCCCCGAGACTGTCGTTGGTTATGCCTGTCTATACCTCATCCCGTTCCGGCTCTTTTATGCGGCTCCGCCAGGAGGGGCGCACCGATGAGGTGGTGCGTCGCTTGATGGAGGCGATAGACCTCGGTTTGTACGCCGAGGGACAGCAGCTGCCGAGCGAGAGCGAACTGGCGGTGCAGTTCGGCGTCGCCACGGTCACGTTGCGCGAGGCCCTGGCCCATCTGCGCCAGCGCGGGGTGATCGAGACCCGGCGTGGACGTAACGGCGGCAGTTTCATCTGCGCGTCGGTGGAGATTCCCGCCGAGATGCTGTTCGACCGTCTGCGCGAGCTCAGTACCATCGAGCTGCGCGACTTCGGCGACGAGCATGCCGCGATCGCCGGTGCCGCGGCTCGTCTGGCGGCACAGCGCAGTACCCCGGAACACCATCGCCAGTTGCAGCGCTATATCGAGCTGCTTGGCGAGGCGCAGACCCGGCGCGAGCGGCGCCAGGCCGACGCCCGCTTCCATATCGAGGTCGCCGCGGCCTCGCAATCCATCCGCCTGACCCACGCCGAAATCCGTCTGCAGGGGGAGCTCGGCGAACTGCTGTGGCTGCCGGTGGAGAGTCTGCCCAAGGTGGCCAAGGTGCAGCAGGCGCACCAGGCGATCCTCGACGCCATCGCCAACAACGATGCGACCCTGGCCGGAGCGCTGGCCGAGGCCCATGTCAGCCAGGGGATCAAACGCCTGATCAACGCCAAGCTGGAGCTGCTCTCCGCCGACGAGGAGTGAGTCGGCCGGTAGTGAGTGGTACGGCTTTTGCTTTCTTCAATCTCATTGCACAGCGAAAACATCTGTTTTCACTTTTTAACGGCCGGTACTGGCGCTGATCCAGGACTGGCCCCGAGATCGGAGACAGCGTCATGGTAGCGGAGCAACTGGATCGGAATCTTCAGACCTGTGTCGACAGTGTCGCCCAGGCGATCGATGGCGTGTTCGCGCGCCTGCAGGAGCTGGAGCACCAGGTGCGTAACATCTGGGCCGTGCACGATACCGCCGCCGGCGCCATATCCCGTCGCGATTTCAAAGTGTTACGTCCGCTGATCGACGCCCATCTGCACGCCTCCCGCGATGGCGTCCAGGGTACCGGGGTGGTACTGGAGCCGGGGGCGCTACCCGATACCGAGCTGTATCTGGAGTGGCACCAGATCCATCCCAACGGCCGCACCTCGCCGCTCGACTTGAACTTCAACCGCAGCAGCGACCGCTACTACAACTACCTGGAGATGCCCTGGTTCCGTCAGCCGCGGGAGCATGGCAAGCGGGTCGTCGTGGGCCCCTACGTCGATCTGTACGGACAGGATATGTATATCCTGACCTTTGCCCAACCTATTCATATTGAAGGAAAATTTGTCGGAGTGGCGGGGGCGGACGTGGCCCTGGACCGGTTTGAGACGGTACTGATGCGGGCACTGCTGAAGCTGGATCACGAAGCGCTGCTGCTGACCGGGCAGGGGCGGGTGGTCACCGCCAACACGGCGCGTTATGGCGTCGGTGAGCTGGCACTGAACCTGCCGGCGCTGCTGGACGATGCCGGGCAGCTGATCGACCTCGGTGTGGAGGGGATCGACTGGCGCCTGCTGCGGCGTTCGACGCTGCGCCCGCGCGCCCGCGCCGCCTGACTGAAGCCTCCCCACTGACGGCCGCCGGTACGCTCTGTACCGGCAGCTGCGCTGCCGGCCCGTCGTTAACGCCCGCTACCGTTATCTCTCGGTCACTTCTGCTGCCTGCATCCCTCTCTCCGTGTTGCTGTTTCGGCTTGGCCGTTGCCGGCGGCTTAGGTTCGCCTCAAGCGTTGCCTAGGAGTGCTCCTGAGGAGCGTTACCGGGGGTAAACATTCTTTACCGTATTTTTTTGTTACCCCTGTTACCTGGGGTAACAACTCTTTCGCTGCTTACCGGGCGGGATTACCCCGCAAACTGGATAATGAGTGATCTATTTTTGTGCGTATCAGTGATAATTGCTCGTTATTTGTGCGTTATCTGTCGAGTCGAAGATCGATAAAAACGCTGAAACCCCAGGTTTATTAAAACATTTTAAATCATATGAAATATGGCATGTGCTGTGCTTAATAGATCTCAAGGTCTGAACATCATCTGGTCCTGCAGTACGGCGAAGGTCACTCGGGGCAAGACCAATAACAACAACATGAATTGCAACGACAGGCCCGATAAATCCGATTCGAGTTCTGGAGGACAAACTTATGGAACAACTGCGTAAACATATGCCGGAGAGCTGGTCGCTGGTGCTGTCGGCTTTCGCGGCCGCTTATGGTGTGGGCCTGCTGGCGCTGCTGGTACTGCCGTTCCTGATCAG
>QKGH01000043.1 GCA_003250495.1 Marinobacterium sp. | reverse complement strand
AACGGTGGGCGCAGAGCTGGCAGGGCGTGCCACACTCGCTGCGGCGCGGCAGCCAGCGCAGCAGGTGGAAGTGGCCGAGTACGGCGAAAAATGCGCCCAGCGGGCAGAGGTAACGGCAGAAGAACTTGTGTACGAACAGCCCGGCGCCGAGCAGCAGCAGTGCATAGATCACGAACGGCCATTCGCGCACGAAACCCAGGGTGATGGCGGTCTTGAAAGGCTCCACCTCGGCGCCGCGCTCGGCAGCACTGAGCGACCAGAAGCTGACCCCGACCAATCCGGCCAGAATCAGGTACTTCACCCCCCACAGGCGGCGGTGCAGCGGGAAGGGGATCCGCCGTTGGCGGATCTTGAGCCGGGCCGCCAGTTCGGCGCTCAGCTCCTGCAGCACCCCGAACGGGCACAACCAGCCGCAGAAATAGCCGCGTCCCCACAGCAGCAGTGTCAGCAGCACATAGCACCAGAGGATGAAGATGATCGGGTCGAGTAGCAGTACCGAGGCGCTGGCGTCGCCTGTCACCACCTGCAGGATCGAGAACACATTGGTGATCGACAGCTGGCCCTGGGTCAGGTAGCCGATGAAGAGCAAGGTGTAGAGCAGGTAGCTCCAGCGGATCAGGCGGAAGCGGCGCGGGCTGCCGGTGACCCAGCGGTGGCCGAAGATGATCGCAGTCAGGGTAGCCAACCCCAGCAGCAGCACGGCGATGCGTGCGTAGCGCTGCTGCCAGATCTGCAGCCACAACGGTATGGCCGCCTCCGTGTTGACCCGGTCGATACTGAACAGGCGGGCCGGCAGTTGGTAGCTGCGGCTGAAGCTGCGGACCTCATCGGGGCGCAGATAGCCCTGTTGCTCGTTCACCACCAGGCTCAGGTTCCAGGGGGAGGCGGGGTCGAAGCCGGCCCCGGCCTTGATCCTGAACAGCATGAACTCCTGGGGGGCGGGCATGCCGTCAGCCAGCAGCGCCGGCAGCCGGTCGAAGCGGTTGACGCTGAAAAAGTCCAGGTCGCGCAGTTCGATCTGCACGCCGTTCTGCTCCAGTGCCAGGCGGTCGGAGGGGGTGCCGGGGGTGAACTCGTCGCCGACGATGGAGTAGGGGCCACGATTGATCAGGGCGATGGCGTGTTCGCCCGGCTCCAGTTTCTCCTGCAGCAGGCGGCGGTACAGCGTATCGCCGAGCAGGTAGCGGCCGATGGTCGGCGGATTCAGATAGGCGAACTGCAGGTTGGCAAAATCGGCCACTGGTTGGTGGGCGGCAGGGGCCTGAATCTGCTCGCTGGCGCCGGCAAAAGCGGCGTCGACCTCGGCCTGGGTCAGCGACAGCGATGCGACCCAGTCGCGGTCGACCAGGGTCTGCCAGTCGGTCGGTTCCAACAGGTCGGCGCGTACCCGTGCCGGCGGTGTGCGCTTCGGAATCAGCCCGGTGGCTTGCGCGGCCTGCAGTGCCGACAGCATCACCGTTTCGTTCAGGACGACCGCCGAGACCGTCGCCTTGGTGATGCCGTCGATATAGACATTGCTGCCGCTGTGTTTGTCGCGCACGGTGGCGCTGGTGATCTTGATCGGATGGCGCAGATCCAGCCCCGGGTACTGGCGGGTAAAGGCATGCATAGGTTCGGGGCCCAGGCCGTGCAGGAAGATCGGCTCGTGCTGTTCGAGTACCTTGACGCCACGGTAGCGGCCGGCGCGATCGATGCCGATCAGCAGTTGATAGGGGGCGCCGGAAAAACCGGGAAGCTGCACATAGTCGCCGGACAGGAAGGCGTAGCCGATCAGTTCCGTTACCTGGTAGATCGGCCAGACCGGCGGCGTGTCCAGGCGCGGTTTGATCTCCGTCGCTTCGGGAAAGATCTCGGCGATCAGGGCCGGCAGATCCCGCTGGCCGTCGCTGTCCGCAGTGGCCTGCGCCAGCCCGGACAGGGGCGCCAGCAGCAGCACCGACAGCAGCCAGCGGCCGATAAGAGGTGTGTGCATACCTGCATCCTCGATGTTGTAGTTCTTATCCGAACTACACTGGCACGAGGCGGCAGGGCTGGCTAAGGGTCGATCGGCCTATTTGCTCTACTACTTTGGCGTAATTTGGTTTGGCCTGATGCGTTTAGGCCCGGGAGGTCGGGCCGGCCGCGTTTGCTCCGCGTGGCGGGTTCAGGGTCCTGGGTCGCGGCGGCGGCTCACTCCGCCGGCGCGGCGTCGCGCAGGAATACCCAGGTATCGCCGCTGGAGTGTTCCGGGCTGAAGTAGTAACCCTCCAGGTCGAACCCCTTCAGCGCCTCCGGCTCGTCGATACGGTTCTCGATCAGGTAGCGGGTCATCAGGCCGCGCGCCTTCTTGGCATAGAAGCTGATGATCTTGTACTGACCGTTTTTCAGATCCTTGAACACCGGCGTGACGATGCGGCAACCCAGCGCCTTGGGCTGCACCGACTTGTAATATTCGTTGGAAGCGAGGTTGACCAGCACCGGGGTCTGCTGTTCGCCCAGCTCGTTTTTCAGGGCCTCGGTGATGCGGCCGCCCCAGAACTGGTACAGGTTGGCGCCGCGCGGGTTGGCCAGCTTGGTCCCCATCTCCAGGCGGTAGGGTTGCAGCAGGTCGAGGGGGCGCAATACGCCGTAGAGGCCGGACAGGATCCGCAGATGCTGTTGGGCAAATTCGAAATCCTCCTCGCTGAACCGTTCCGCCTGCAGTCCGGTGTAGACGTCGCCCTTGAACGCCAGTACGGCGGGGCGGGCGTTGTCGCAGGAGTGTTCGGGCGTCCAACTGGCGTAACGCGCCACGTTGAGGCTGGCGAGCTTGTCGCTGAGCGACATCAGCTCGGCCACATCCTGCACGGCGAGGGGCGTCAGCTGTTCGATCAGTGCCTGCGACTGGTCGGTGTAACGCGGTTGCGTATAACGGTCGGTGGCCAGCGGCGACTCATAATCGAGCGTCTTGGCCGGTGAGATCAGGGTCAGCATCGAGGGTCAGTCCGAATAGGGTTGAATTCTTACCTGACCCGATCATACCGGTCCGCGCCGGGCGACAAAAGAATCGGTGTGCGCCGGAATCAGTGGGTGCTGCGCAGGCGAATGTTGAGTTCGTCGACCACCTCGGCCCAATCGGAATCGCAGCTGATCGCTTCGCGCAGGAAGTCGGCTTGGGCTTCGCTCCAGAAGCTGGCCTGGTGCAGCGGCACCTCCTGGGTAAACAGGCCGTGGGTGGTGATAAAGCGATCGATAGCGTCGTTGGTATCGGGCAGCCCTAACTGGGCAAACAGCGCATTGAGCGTATGCAAATTGGTATCCATCATCCACCTCCAAACTCTTGGTGTGACCGCCGGCAGGCGCACGTTGAACTAAGTATGGTTCCCCGCTGCGCCTTGTCAAAACACTACCGGGCCGCGGGAGAGCCTAGCGCCGGGGCGCGGAATAGTGGCGGGCTTGCCACCACTGCTGCAGGCCGAGGCAGCCCAGCGCACCCAGCACGACCAGGGCCGACGTCAGCAATGGCGCTTCGATATCGCCGACCAGAGCGAGGGTCGCCGCGGTAAACAGCAGGCCGCCGAACAGGCAGAACAAGGCGATCAGCAGGGTCTGGACGATCGCCCCCGCAGAGCGCGGCTTGAGCTTGATCAGCAGGATGAGTGCCGGGAGCAGGAAGCCGCTCAGTGTCAGCAGGGAGGGAAGTATTGTGGGCATGGTGACCTCGGTTAGGGTTATTTGTGCCTGTTTTAGCACCTGCCTGCCGCCGCGTCAGTTCGCCATTGGTCCGGGACGGGAGCTGAAACGCGGGCGGCCTGTGCCTCACAGGGCCGGGTAACTGGTGTATGATGTTGCGTTCCAGTTTAGATCTCTGCTAAGAGCGAAAGATGAGTAAACAGACTGTACTGACGGGCATCACTACCACCGGTACACCGCATCTCGGTAACTACCTCGGTGCGATCAAACCGGCGATCGAGGCGAGCGAGAATCCGGCCTTCGACAGCTTTTTCTTCCTGGCCGATTACCACGCGCTGATCAAATGTCACGAACCGGAGCGTGTGGCACGCTCTACCCGTGAAATCGCGGCGACCTGGCTGGCGCTGGGGCTCGATACCGATAAGGCCACCTTCTATCGCCAGACCGACATTCCCGAGATCACCGAACTGACCTGGCTCCTGACCTGCCACACCTCGAAGGGGCTGATGAACCGTGCCCACGCCTACAAGGCGGCGGTCGATGCCAACCGCGATGCCGGCAACGACGATCTCGACGACGGCATCACCATGGGGCTGTTCAGCTACCCGATCCTGATGGCGGCGGATATCCTGATGTTCAACGCCGACATCATTCCGGTCGGCAAGGATCAGATCCAGCATATCGAGATGGCGCGGGATATCGCCGGCCGGTTCAACCACAGCTACCAGCCGCTGTTCAATCTGCCGCAGGCGCAGGTCGATGAGGAGACGCAGCTGATTCCGGGGCTGGATGGACGCAAGATGTCCAAGAGCTACGACAACACCATCCCGCTGTTCTGCTCGCGCGATGAGCTGCGCTCGCTGATCAACAAGATCAAGACCGACCTGCGTGCGCCCGGCGAACCGAAGGATCCGGATGACAGCACCCTGTACCAGCTCTACAGCCTGTTCGCCACCGCAGCGGAACGGGCGCAGATGCGCCAGCGTTTCCTCGACGGCATCGCCTGGGGCGAAGCGAAAACCGAACTGTTCGAATTCCTTGACGCCAAACTGACGGCACCGCGCCAGCGTTACAACGAGCTGCTCAGCGATCTCGGCTACGTCGAGCAGGTGTTGCACAAGGGCGCGGAAAAGGCGCGTGCACTGGCGATCCCCTTCCTCGAGCAGATCCGCATCGCCGCCGGTATCCGGCCGCTGACCTATGTGGCGCCGCAGGTCGAAAAGAGTGCGGCGAAGAAAGAGGAGAAGAGTGCCGAGGAGCTGGCGCGCATCGAAGAGGGGCGTCGGCGCGCGATCCTGAAACAGGTGCAGGGGCTGATCGACCGCGTGCACCTGGCGCCAAACAAGGCGGAGGAGGCGCAGACCGTGGTGGCGGAAAAAACCGCCGAGGTCGAGGGGTTGAAGAAGCGCGCGCGCGAAAGGGCGCAGAACGAACTGGATCTGCTGCGCGAAGAGCTGGCCGCTTACCTGTAACGCCCGGCGCGGGTCGCTGAGTGGCGGCAGGGGAGTAGCGCCGACAGCTGCATATTGCGCGATGGCGGACGCTGCGATCGGGCGTGCCGACAATCAGAGCGCCGGTAACGCGAGTACTAGTAGCTAGTAGCTAGTAAAGAGTAGCGATAAGGAGAGGCGATGTACCGTACCCTGATTGAACTCGACGAACTGAAGGCGTTGTCCGACCCGCTGCTCCTCGACTGCCGCTTTATCCTGTCGACGCAGGCCGGCGATCAGCAGGCGGGGGCACGGGCGTTTGCCGAAGCGCACTTGCCCGGCGCCCGCTACCTGCACCTGGAGCAGGATCTTTCCTCACCGATCACGCCCGCCAGCGGCCGGCATCCGTTGCCGGATCCACGGCGGCTGATGGCGAAACTGCAGGCGCTGGGGCTGGAGCCCGGACGCCAGGTAGTGGCGTATGACGCCTCCGGCGGCGCCTTTGCCGGCCGGGCCTGGTGGTTGCTGCGCTGGCTCGGGCATGAGGCGGTGGCGGTGCTGAACGGTGGCTGGCAGGCCTGGCAGGACGCCGGTGAAGCCGTGGCGTCCGGCGCGGAGCCGGAAACGGCGGCGAGCGCCTGTGGCGCGGTCGCGACACGGGACGGGCTGTTGGTGTCGGCGGATCAACTCTGGCGCGAGCTGCAGGACGCGCGCTGCCTGCTGGTCGATGCCCGCGCCGGCGAACGTTTCCGCGGTGAACAGGAGCCGCTCGATCCGGTCGCCGGACATGTGCCCGGTGCACTCAATCTGCCGTTTCCGCTGAACCACGAGGCGGGGCGTTTCCGCAGTGCCGGGGAGCTGAGGCGGTTGTGGCTGGAGTTGCTGCAGGGGCGCGCGCCTGAGCAGGTGGTGCATATGTGCGGCTCCGGTGTCACCGCCTGCGTGAATCTGCTCGCGATGGAATACGCCGGGCTGGCGGGTTCGCGTCTCTACGCCGGTTCCTGGAGCGAGTGGATTCGGGACCCGCAACGTCCGGTGGCCCGCGCTAGCGATTGATCCCCGGTTTCTGAATGTTGTTTTTCTACAACTATTGCCCATCGTTCCGGTATCCATGACGGAATGATGCGGATATTTCACGCAAAAAAGGTGGGCCAGGGTGTAATAGGCTTGTCACCTCCGGATACTAAGCTATACTTGTGTAGTTAAATTACAAAAATTAGTAAGGCTGGGGGCAAAGATGGATATGCAGCAGACTGTTAAGACGATCGCAATTCTCGGTGTGGACGGTGAAAACTTCGAAATTGGCGGTGTCTATCTCAACCATGCGCACAAGCCGAGCTGGTACACGTTGACCAAAGCGGGTGACCACAGCGTTTGTATCGAGAAGCTGGAAGAGTTTCCGACCCACGAAACCATCCGTGAGCTGATGCACTAAGCAGCGATAACGCCGGATGTCGCCGCCTCGATCTGAGGCGGGTTAAGTAAAAAGCCGTGGCTTATGCCGCGGCTTTTTACGTTTCAGGCCGCGCCGGTCGTCGTCACTGGACCAGTTCGTTATCGCTGAACGTGCCTTCGAACAGCGCCGTGCTCAGGTAGCGCTCGCCGGAGTCGGGCAGAATCACGACGATCATCTTGCCTTCGTTACCCGGTTGCGCGGCGATACGCAGGGCCGCCGCCGTGGCGGCACCGCAGGAGATGCCGGCCAGGATACCCTCTTTCTGCATCAACTGATGGGCGGTGCTCATCGCTTCGTCGCCGCCGACCTGCAACACCTCATCGATCAGCTCCAGATCCAGGTTCTTCGGCACGAAACCGGCACCGATCCCCTGGATTTTATGCGGCGCCGGTTTTACCTCCTCACCGTTCAGGGTCTGGCTGATGACCGGCGAGTCGGTCGGCTCCACGGCGACGGCGGTGATCGCCTTGCCCTGGGTCTTCTTGATGTAGCGGGTGCAGCCGCTGATCGTGCCGCCGGTACCGACGCCGGCCACCAGGATATCGATCTGGCCGTCGGTGTCGTTCCAGATCTCGGGACCGGTGGTCTGCTCATGGATCGCCGGGTTGGCCGGGTTCTCGAACTGCTGCAGCATCAGGTATTCGCCGGGGTTGTTGTCGACCAGCTCCTGGGCCTTGGCGATCGCGCCCTTCATTCCCTTGGCCGGTTCGGTCAGGACGATTTCGGCACCGAGTGCCTTCATCAGCTTGCGCCGCTCCAGCGACATCGAGGAGGGCATGGTCAGGATCAGCTTGTAGCCCTTGGCGGCGGCGACGAACGCCAGCGCAATACCGGTGTTGCCGCTGGTCGGCTCCACCAGTGTGACGCCGGGTTTGAGCTGGCCGCTGGCCTCGGCGGCATTGATCATGCTGGCGCCGATACGGCACTTGACCGAACCGGCCGGGTTGCGCGATTCGACCTTGCCGTACAGGTTACCGGCCGGCCAGAGGTGCTTGAGTCGTACCAGCGGGGTGTTGCCGATCGTTTGTGAATTGTCGTCGTAAAGTTTCATTGGGTTCCTGATCCTTGAGATGGAGACTTCACTCAGTCGATTATAGTAGCGCGACATAGCAACCGGTCTGGGATGCCTTGCCCGGACGGATGGGTGACGGACAGTGTATCCAACTTGATCCCGATTGCTCAGACAGTCTTGCTATAAGGTTATAAAAAATAATTTTCAAATAACAAACAGTCGATCGGGCCGTGGATGGCCGCTGGGGGTTACCGCCTCGGGCAGATCCTGTTGCCCTCTGCTTGTCGATCGGCGTTATAGTAGGCCCGCCGGCGTGGCTTGTAACCATCGGCCGCCGGTCGCCGGTTTTTCGTGAAATATAAGTAAGGGTTTAGTAAGGGTAGTGTCATGCGACTGCTGATGAAACTGTTCGCTCCGTTGTTGTTCTGGATCGCCTATCTGCTGTTTCGCAGTTCGCTGCTGCGCTCGTCGAAGCGCAAGCACGACCTGGTCATGAAGATTTTTCGTCTGGCGGCGGATAACGGTAGCCGGCGCGCGCTGTCGGTCTATGGCCATCTGCTGCATTTCCGGGGTGACGGCGAGGCCAACCGTGTCCAGGGCGCGCTCTACCTGCAACGTGCCGCCGAACTGGGCGATGTGAAAGCGTTGTTCCAGATGGGGCGCATTTACGAACAGGGATTCGGGCCCCAGTTCCGGATCGACGAGGTGCGCGCCCGTGATGCCTACCGGCATGCCGCCGAGCTTGGTCATCCGCTGGCGCTGAAGCGGATGGTGGAGCTGTATCGGGATGGCGGCCTGGGCATGGCGCCCGATGCGGAGCAACTGCAGCAGTGGTTGCAGAAGCAGGGCACGCAGGTGTCGGCCGGTTAGGAGGGGCGATGGCGTCTGCGGCGGAGCGGCAGTTTGTCACCCACGTCACCGACCTGATGCACCGCTTGGGGCCGGTCACGGCGCGCCGCATGTTCGGCGGTTACGGTATCTTTCTGGACGGGCTGATGTTTGCCCTGATCGTCGACCGCGTGCTCTATCTGAAGGCGGACAGCGACAGCGCGCCCGCATTCCAGGCGTTGGGGCTGGAGCCCTTCAGTTACCGGCGGCAGGGCCGCTGGGTCAGCCTCGGTTACTGTCAGGCTCCGGAGGAGACGCTGGAGGATGCCGAGCGGATGAGCGAGTGGGCAGGCAGGGCCTATGCGGTCGCGCTCAAGGCGCGAGGCGAGCGCCAGGCCCCGCGGCCGCGTTAGCGGCGGATCAGTTCGACGCCATACTCCAGCGTACCGCTGCCCTCGGCCGGTACCTGCAGCTTCCAGACTGCCAGGTTGCCGGTGATCTGCGGGGCGTGGCTGGCCTGGGTCAGCGTCCAGTTCTGGTTGAAGCTGGCGGCCAGCTCCACCTCCCTGGCTTCGGTACCGGCGTTGCTGACGTTGAGACGGTAGGCCACGCGGGTGGTATTGCCGAGGCGCTCATAGTGGGTTTGCACCTGCTCCACGCGCAGGTCGAAGGCCTCGCCGAGGGTCAGTTCAACGGTCTCGCCTGCGGCATGGGCGGCGATGTTCTGTCCGCCGATGTAGCCCCGGCCGTTCTCCTTGTCCTCGATGTAGACGCGGGCGTTGCCGGCCGGCAGGGCGGTCTTCTGTGCCTGCTGCAGCGGCAGGGTAAAGCTGATCATCCGCAACGGGCGCGCGGCGACGGGCTCGGGTTGGCTGTTGCCGTAAACCGGTTGAGAGAAGCGGTAACGGCTCGCATATTTGAGTGTTGTGACCGGCAACAGCGGCACGCTAACACTGGCCCCGGAGGGCAGGTCGACCCGGTTTGGCAGCTTATACAGGTGATAATCCTCGAACGCCTGTTCCGTCGGCAGGCTTTCGGCGACCGCGTCCATCATCGCCTTGGCGAGGTAGGGGCGGGCGTTCTGCGGCTGGTTGACCGTGCCGGCCAGCAAACCCACACGACTGGCGGGCAGGTCGATGCCACTGTGGTTGCTCAGGGTGGCCTGGGCCTGCAGCGTCAGGGTGCTCTTCGCCGGGGCCAGGGTCAGGGCGTAGTCCGCCTGCCAGTTAAGTCCGCCGGCCATATAGCTGAGCTGCAGCTCGGGGCGATGCGGGCCGGAGCGCAGCAACTGCAGGTAGGGGCGTGCGCGCACGACGGCGCTGCCCGGCAGCAGCGGGCGCCACTCGCCGCCCAGGGGCAGGTATTCGGTTTTGTCGTCCTGCTGCAGGAGCAGCATGCCGCCCTCGATACCGAGCAGGCGCGCTTCACGACGATAGTGCTCGCCGCTGCCGGGTGCATCGCGCCTGAGTTCGATCACCTGGCCGATCAACGGTTGCAGACGTTGCTGCAGATCGCCCTGCGGATAGATCAGGGCCAGGCTGCCGATATCGCCGGCACCCTCCAGCAGTGCGCTGCCCGGCGTGAGTTGCGGGCTGATTGAACCGATCTCGATGCGGCCGGCGTCGAGCTGTTGCGGCAGGCGGTAGGTTTCGTTGAACAGGGTCTGGCCGGATTGGAAGACCAGCAACTGACGCGTGTTCAGTTCGGCGGCGCCGAGCCGCAACGGCTCCGCCGCAGCGCTTTGGGCGGTGAGTGTCAGGATGGTGCCGAGGGCCGAGCCCAGGATGAGGGGATGGCGGATCATGTTGTGCACTCCGTTGTCTTGTCCGGTGCTTGTCAGGTCGCAGGGGGCAGATCCAGGGCGACGCGGAAGCCCCAGGTGTTGCGACGGCTGTCGGGCGGGTGGCGATAACGGCTGGCGGAACGCACCAGGCGCCCGATATCGAACCAGGAGCCGCCGCGCATCACCCGCTGCCGGCACCCGGCGTCGGACCGGGCGCTGCCATCTTGCGGGCTACCCGCGTAGTTGTCCCGATAGCAGTCCTGTACCCACTCGTCGACATTGCCGTTCAGGTCGTGCAGCCCCCAGGGGCTGGGTGGGAAACTGCCGACCGGCGCCGGCTGGCGACCGTCCCACTGGCTGCCACACTCATCACAGACCGCTCGTCCCGGCGTGAGTTCATCGCCCCACCAATAGAGTGTTTCGGTGCCCGCGCGTGCGGCATACTCCCACTCCGCTTCGCTGGGCAGGCGGTAGGGTTGGCCGGTCTGTTGCGCCAGCCAGCGAGCGTAGGCAGCGGCATCCTGCCAACTGACGTTGATCACCGGCTGTTGTCCCCGTCCCCAGCCGCCATCGTCCGGCAGCGGGCGTCCGGTTGCCGCGGCGAACAGGTCGTACTCGGCGAAGGTGACCTCGTAACGACTCAGGGCATAACGCTGGGCGATGATCACCTCATGCACGGGGCGTTCGTTATCGTCGCCCTGACCGTGCAGGTCGCCCATGCGAAAACGGCCTTTCGGAATCATCACCATCTGCGGCGAGTAGCCGCCGTCGCTCAGGCTGTCCTGAAACAGGGTCAGGTTATCCGCCGCCGCGCTATTTTCGCGCAGGGCCTGGCCGTCGGCGATCGCCGGGGAAGCGGAGTGGGGCGGCGCTGGCGGTGCCTGGACGGCGCTCGAAGCGGGGGGCTGGACGTTGGTGCTAGCCGGCTCGATGTCGAGCTGGGCGACGGGGACGGCAGCGGCGGTTTCGGCGGGGGGCGGCATTTCCTGCGCCGGAAGCGGTACGCTCGGTTGCGTAAACGGAAGCAGTAGCAGTGCCAGGGCAAAGCCGGCCGCTACGCCGAGCGCGAAGAGCAGCGCGCCGCGCCACCAACGTTTGCCGCCGGCGGCGAAGCGGATCATCGCCCGGGCGGGCATACCCGCGGGGCTGCCCGGGACGGCTGGCGGATGCCGCGGTGAGGCTGGGCCGCTGTCGGGTGCCGTCGCCGCCACGGCTTCGGTTACCGGGGGCGCGCTGCTGTCGGATGCCGCGGTGGTGTCCGGGGCGCTATCGTCCGTGCCGGCGTAGAGCTGCCGAACCAGTGCCAGCGGCGTGGCGGGACGCTGCTCGGCTGCGGGGGCGAGTGCCGTCTGCAACACCTGCCACTGCGGTTTGCTCAGGCCCGCTGGCGCTTTCAATTCGCGCCCTCGGCTGGCCTCGTCATCGGTCGCCGAGAACGGCGCCTTACCGCCATAGAGCTGGTAGACCAGGCAGGCGAGGGCGTAGACATCGGCACTGGCATCCAGCAGGTTGGGGTGGAAGGCTTCGGGGGCCTGCCAGGCGCGGTAGCCGGGGGGCGGATCGAGGCGGTCGAACACCGGCTCCAGCAACGGGCGCCAGCCAAATCCCTGCAGGCGGACGCCTTTGGACGGCAGCAGTTGGATGAACTCGGGCGCCAGCGCCGCGTGCGGTTGGCGCAGCTGGTTCAGCCCGGCTTCCAGAGCATGCCCTACCTGGCTGACCAGACCCTGTTTATGACGTGGACTCAGACGCTGGGCGCGGCGACTGTCGAGCAGTTCCTGCAGCGACGGGCCGTCGAGACGCTCCCAGGAGATAAAAAACAGCCCGCGCCAGTGGAAATAACCGTAACAGGTGGTGATGAAAGGGTTTTTCAGACTGCGGTGACGGTTCAGGTTGTCGCGCAGCCGCTCCTGGAAACCGGCCTGGCCGAGCAGCTGCGGCGACAGGAACAACAGGCTGACCGGCGTCGGCTGGGTGGTCGAGATATCGTCGGCCTGCCAGAGCGTCCCGAGGGGATGCGGCGAGAGCTCGGATACCAGCTGAAAGCGGTGGTGTTCCGGTCCCAGCACCAGGCCGGCGAGTAGTGCGTCGTGCCCCCCAGTCGTTGCCATCTGTTCCCCTTGTGAACGTCTCTCCTGCCGGTTCAATTTGACCGCCGGGGCGGCCGTGGTTCCTTAGCGGGCCGAGGTGTCGAGCGGCGGGAACTGCTTGACCAGCTCGTCGATCGCCTTCATCTGCTGCAGGTAGGGCTCGAGCTTGTCCAGCGGCAGCGCACAGGGGCCGTCGCATTTGGCTTCGTTCGGGTTCGGATGCGCTTCGAGGAACAGGCCGGCGATCCCCTGCGACAGGCCGGCGCGGGACAGCTGGGCGACCAGCGCCCGGCGTCCGTCCGCGGAGTCGGAGCGTCCACCCGGCATCTGCAGGGCGTGGGTGGCGTCGAACATCACCGGATAGCCGAACTCCTTCATGATGCTGAAACCGAGCATGTCGACGATCAGGTTGTTGTAGCCGAAGCTGGAGCCGCGCTCGCACAGGATCAGGCGATCGTTACCCGCTTCCTTGCACTTGTGCAGGATATGCTTCATCTCCTGCGGGGCCAGGAACTGCGCCTTCTTGATGTTGATGGCGGCGCCGGTCTCGGCCATGGCGACCACCAGGTCGGTCTGCCGCGACAGGAAGGCGGGAAGTTGGATGATGTCGCACACCTCGGCGACGGGGGCCGCCTGGTAGGGCTCGTGGACGTCGGTGATCAGCGGCACGTTGAAGGTCTGCTTCACCTCTTCGAGGATCCTCAGTCCCTCCTCGAGGCCCGGTCCGCGGAACGAGTTCAGCGAGGAGCGGTTGGCCTTGTCGAACGATGCCTTGAATACGTAGGGGATGCCGAGGCGGCCGGTAACGTCCACGTAGTGCTCGGCGATCCGCAGTGCCAGATCGCGGGACTCCAGTACGTTCATGCCGCCGAACAGCACCATCGGCGTGTCGTTGCCGATCTCGATATTACCTACCCGTACGATTTTCTGATCCATTACCTGCTCTCTAGTTGCTCTGATTCCAGGGGGTTCTGCGATGACGGCCGCTAGTATAGGCCATAGCGCGTCGTGGCTATAGTTTTCCGCGCAGTTCAGACCGGTGCGGTGGCGAGCAGTTCCAGCCCGAGCCAGACGGCGATGCTCAAGCCCAGCAGCAGGCCCGCCATCGTCCAGCGGTAACGGGCCAGCAGTTTCGACTCGGGGTAGGTGGAGAGCAGGTAGGGTTGCCCCTCCTGCCGGGGATCGCCGAGCAGGTGCAGGGTCGGCAATCGGTCCATCCGCGTTTGCTGGACGCCGGCTTCATCGAGGGCCTGGCGGCGGGCTTCATCCCACTCCTGCAGGTCGATACGGCCGTCGCCATTGCGGTCGAAACGCTGCAGCAGGCGCTCGTTGTCGCCTTTCCAGCTGCGCAGGATGTCGCCGCTGACCCGCTTCAGGTCGAGCCGGTCGCGGCCGCCGCCGACACTGCGGAAGCGGCCCAGCGCGTAGAGACGCTCATGCGCGAAGATCAGCTCTTCGGTGTAACGATAACGGCTGCTACCGGCGTTGAGGATGGCGCCGGCATAGGCCCGAAAGGTATCGGCGTAGGCGTTGGGATTCGGGTTCGGGGTGTGGCCGAACCAGGTCCGTTTGTATTCGCTGATCACCTGCGCGCCCTCCGGATCGACCAGGCAGACGCCGCTGCCATCGTCGATCTGCAACCATTGGGTGGAGGTGGCCCGGTGTACGGAACTCCAGCGTCCGCCCCTGCCGTTGCTGTTGCGCTGATACTGATCGACCCGAATGCGGTACCAGACGCATTCGCGGTCGGAGAGGGGCGCACGCAGGGGCAGTCCCTCGCCGGCGACGATATGGCCGCTGATCTCGACATAACCCTGCGGCGCCGAGCGGATCAGGGCGGTGGGGGTGTCGGCGATCAGGCGGTAGTGACCGAAGCGGCGGAACAGCAGCCAGGTCAACAGCAGGAAGCCGGCAGCGCAGGCGGCCAGGCCGGCCAGACGCTCCGTCGATGTGACGTTAAGCTCCAACAGCATCGGATCGGGGCGGTCAGCCGAACAGCGACTTCATATCGACATCGGCTTTTTCCGCCTCGTCGAACTCGAGCAGCTCGGCCGCCTTGAAGCCCAGGCGGCGGGCGACGAGCAGATCGGGGAACTGCTCGATGCGGATGTTGTACAGATTGACCGAGTCGTTGTAGTACTCGCGACGGTCGGCGATGCTGGATTCCAGGCCGCTGATCCGCGCGTGCAGGTGGCCGAACGATTCGCTCGCCTTCAGCTCGGGATACGCCTCGGCGACGGCGAACAGGTTGCCCAGGCCCAGGCGTAACTGGCTCTCCGCTTTACCCAGGGCACCGAGGTTGCCGGCCTCGTTGGCGCTGGCAACGGCGGCGCGGGCCCGCATCACCGCCTCCAGCGTGTCGCGCTCGAACTTCATATGCTGTTTGCAGGTCTCGACCAGCTTGGGCAGTTCGTCGTGGCGCTGTTTCAGCAATACGTCGATATTGGACCAGGCGCGGGAGACATTGTGCTTCAGGCGCACCAGGTGGTTGTAGATGAAGATGGCGTAGAACAGCGCCAGCAGCAGGACAACCAGTATGACGATCAGCGTCGGATCCATCGCTTGCTCCCGGAATCGAGGTGGATTCCGGGACTATAAACGATTAGATCGGAGAGGTTAACGGGCGCGGGAGCGGGGCGTCGGGTAACCGCCGCGAAGGGCGGTTAGATGCTGCCGCCTTCGATCAGTTCGACCACGACGGTCTTGATCAGGAAGGCCGCGAGCCCCAGGCCGAGAGCGAAGAACAGGATGAAGGTACCGAAACGGCCGGCGTTCGATTTCTTCGCCAGGTCGTAGATGATGAAAAAGATGAATCCGGCAAATACGGCCAGACCGATGTTGAGCATCAGGGATTCGGCTTCGGCAAGACGCATGGATCGACCTCGGGGTAGATTGAAAATTGTTGGCGACGCTGGCTGGGAGAGGCGGTGAAGTCTAGCGCAATTAATAACCGATAAACACACGGTATGTTTGCGGTTACTCGCGCTCGCCTCGCCCCTGGGCGCTCCGTGGACGGGGCTCGTCCTCCTCATCGTCGTCCCCGCCGAGCACCTGTTCGCGCCAGTCCGGTCCCAGCTCCCGCTCGATGAAGTCGCGGATGAACTTGCGCACCATCTGTGACGGGGTCACGTCATGGTTGTTGCACAGTTGCTCGAACACAGCTTTCTTGTTCGGGTCGATCAGCAGGGTGAGGCGGGCGGTACGTTTCTCTACAGGCACGCGAAGGCTCCGGTTATCTGGTGGATCTTTAGCTGGTGGGTCTTAAGCAAGGACAGCGCCCGATCGGGACCCGGATTCTCATGATTTATAGAACTATATGTTAATAACATTAACATTGCATTCTAAATGGATTAACCGTTAATGTTTATATAATTATCCCGATCCATCCCTTCATCTCTGTTCGGTGAGTTCCGATGTCTGCTTCCAGTCGTTCCCGTCTGCACAGCCTCTCCATCTCCAGCGCCCTGCGCGAAAGCCTTGCCGGCGGCTACCGCCTGTCCGACCTGCCGGCCGATATCATTGCCGGTATTACCGTCGGCATCATCGCCATTCCATTGTCGATGGCACTGGCGATCGCCAGCGGCGTGCGGCCCGAGTATGGGCTCTACACGGCGGTCATCGCCGGTTTCCTGATCGCCTTGACCGGTGGCTCGCGCTACAGCGTGTCGGGGCCGACGGCGGCTTTTGTGGTGATTCTCTATCCGGTGTCACAGCAGTTCGGCCTGGCCGGGTTGATGCTGGCGACGGTGATGGCGGGGATGATTCTGATCGGCCTGGCGCTGGCCAGGCTCGGGCGCCTGATCGAGTATATTCCGGAGTCGGTGACGCTGGGCTTCACCTCGGGGATCGCGATCGTCATCGCGACGTTGCAGATCCCCGATGTGTTCGGGCTGTCGGCGGCCGGGTTATCGCCCCACTACACCGAGAAGGTGGTGCAACTGGTGCAGTTGCTGCCTGAGGCGAAGCTGGCCAATGCGCTGGTTGCGTTCACCACGCTGGCGATCCTGCTGCTGTGGCCGAAGCTGCGCCTGCCGGTCCCCGGGCACCTGCCGGCGCTGCTGGTCGGCACCCTGCTGGCACTGCTGCTGAACGATGGCGGGGCGCAGATCGATACCATCGGCAGCCGTTTCAGTTATCAGTTGGCCGACGGCAGCATCGGCCAGGGGATACCGCCGATCCTGCCGTCATTCGCCTGGCCGTGGAACCAGCCCGGTGCCGAAGGTGCGGTATTCGAACTGAGCTTTGCCAGTCTGCGCGAATTGCTGCCGGCGGCGTTCTCGATCGCGATGCTGGGGGCGATCGAGTCGCTGCTCTGCGCCGTCGTGCTCGACGGAATGACCGGACGCCGGCACCACGCCAACGGCGAGCTGCTGGGGCAGGGGATAGGTAATCTGGTGGCGCCCTTCTTCGGCGGTTTCACCGCCACCGCGGCGATTGCCCGCTCTGCCGCCAACTACCGGGCCGGCGCCCGCTCGCCCTTTGCCAGCATGATCCATGCGCTGGTGGTGCTGGCCGGGCTGCTGCTGCTGGCACCGCTGCTGGCTTACCTGCCGATGGCGAGCATGGCCGCGCTGCTGTTGATGGTGGCCTGGAACATGAGCGAAGCCCCCAAGGTCGTCGAGTTGCTGCGCAAGGCGCCGCTGGGCGATATCCTGGTGCTGCTGTGCTGCCTGTCGCTGACGGTGCTGTTCGACATGGTGATCGCGATCTCCACCGGTATCGTCCTGGCGTCGCTGCTGTTCATGCGCGATATCGCCGGCATGACCCGCGTCAACGAGATCACCGATCAGCGCAAGCATGTGCCGGGGGCACTGGCGGAGGGCTGGAGCGTGATCAAGGTGACCGGCCCACTGTTCTTCGCCGCGGCTGAACGCGTGTTCGAAGAGGTGTTGGAGATGGCCCAGGAGCGGCGTGGCATCGTGCTGTATATGGACGCGGTTCCGCTGCTGGATGCCGGTGGGCTGGTGGCGTTTGCGCGTTTTCGCGCCCAGTGCCAGAAAGAGGGTATTGAGCTGGTCGTGGCCGATCTGCAGTTCCAGCCGCTACGTGCGCTGGCGCGGGCGGGTGTGAAGCCGGTCAGTGGACACCTGAGCTTCACCCCTACCCTTAAAGCGGCGCTGGAACCCCTGCTTCAGCCGTGAAGGCGTTGCTCCGGGCTCCAGTGCAGGAGTTGTTCTATCTCAAGGGGGCGCTGGCAGAGATCGGCTAGCGAGTAGTTCTCCAGCTCCCTCATGAACGCCTCCTGGGCATTGTACAAGGCGTTCTTGAGGCGGCATCCCACGGCCAGCGGACAGCGCGGCGAGTAGCAGTTCACCGGCGTCAGCGTCTCTTCGGTCGACTCGACCACCGCCCGTAGATTGATATCCTGCAGTGCGCGGCCCAGTCGGATGCCGCCCCCTTTACCGCGTATCGTGTCGACATAGCCGAGCTTGCCGAGGTGGTGCACGATCTTGATCAGATGGTTACGCGGAATATCGAAATACTCTGAAACCTGACTGATCGTGACGCGCTCGTCCGAACGCTGTACACCCAAAAAGATCAGCGTTCGCAACGCGAAATCGGTGTATTTAGTGAGTTGCATGGTAATCCTGTCCCATATAGGCATTCGGCCCCGTGCTGACGAGACCTAATTGTTGACACTGCCTGTTGGCATCCGTTCACTTGCCCCGCCTGTAGAAAGCGGGTCCCCATTGTATACCCGGGACGTTGAGGTGTCAGAGCCGTGGGGGCGATTTGAAGTGTTCTGACTCTATCTTTTGTTTTTCGTCAAAAATTGGCTTTCAGTCAGGGCTATTGCGGCGCATATAATATGTAAAATATATCTATCTTATAGGGACGGAAGATGACGGTGATACCGCTGCGGTCCGAGCCGGAGTCCGGTTGGGCGGCTTTTCTGAGCAACGGCTTTCGGCCGATGTTTCTGGCCTGTGCGCTGCAGGCGCTGGGTGCGATGCTGCTCTGGCTGATGCAACTGGGCGGCGTCAGCCTGCCGCCGCCCGAGGGGTGGAGCGGTATCGAATGGCACGGTCATGAGATGCTGTTCGGCTTCGTCGGAGCGGCCATCGGTGGCTTTCTGCTGGCCGCGGTGGCGAAATGGACCGGGCGCCGACCGGTCAGCGGCTGGCCGCTGCTGCTGTTGCTGCTGGCCTGGATCGCCGGGCGGGTGGCCTCGTCCGGGGGCTTGTCGCTGCCGTCGGCGGCGCTGGTCGTCGCCAACACCGGCTACTGGGTGTGGTTGCTGCTGCTGGTGGGGCGGGAAATCCTCGCCGCCGGTAACCGGCGCAACCTGGTCGTGGTGTTGGCACTGGCGGCGATGACCGCTCTCAACCTGCTGTTCCAGCTCGGTTGGGTTTCACGTCTGCATCTGCTCGAATCCCAGGTGCTGTTGATCGCGTT
>QKGH01000444.1 GCA_003250495.1 Marinobacterium sp. | reverse complement strand
GGTGCCGGAGATGACCGACCGCCTGTTCGTGGTCAGTCGCAAAGACTCCTATATCGGCAGCCTGCCGCTGACCCGGCTGCTGACCGCCGACCCCAGCGTCATGGTGCGCGAGATCATGCGTACCGACCTGGAGGCGATCGACGCCCTGATGCCGGACGAGGAGGTAGCGCGCCTGTTCGAACAGCAGGACCTGGTCTCGGCACCAGTGGTCGACGAACGCGGCAAACTGCTCGGCCGTATCACCATCGACGACGTGGTCGACGTTATCCGCGAGGATGCCGACCACTCGCTGATGAGCATGGCGGGCCTGGATGAGGATGAAGACACCTTCGCGCCAGTCCTGCGTACCGCCCGCCGCCGCGCGGTCTGGCTCGGCATCAACCTGATCACCGCGTTCGCCGCTTCCGCCGTCATCGGCCTGTTCGAGGACACCATCGAACAGGTGGTCGCCCTGGCGGTGCTGATGCCGATCGTGGCATCGATGGGCGGTATCGCCGGCAGCCAGACCCTGACCCTAGTGATCCGGGGCCAGGCGCTGGGCCATATCGAGCGCGGCAATATCGGCTGGCTGTTCAACCGCGAGCTGGTAGTCGGTGCGATCAATGGCCTGCTCTGGGCCCTGGTCGTGGCGGCCGTCGCGCTGGTCTGGTTCGGCGACACCACGGTGGGACTGGTGATCGCCCTGGCGATCGTCATCAACCTGCTGGCCGGCGCCATCGCCGGCACGTTGCTGCCGATGCTATTGAAATCGGTCGGTATCGACCCGGCCCTGGCCGGCGGCGTACTGCTGACCACCATTACCGACGTGGTCGGTTTCCTGGCCTTCCTGGGATTGGCCACCCTGTTTTTCGGCTGACCTGTTGGCCCGGCTGCGCACAGTCTGCGGAGCACCTGATAAGCGAACGAGAAGATGAGCGAATTTGACGATATCCACAACGCCGCGGAACATGACGATGAGTTAGGTCCGAGCCGGACCCAGATCAAGCGCGAGATGGAAGCACTGCAGGAGCTGGGACGCCGCGTCACCGAGCTGCGCCCCGACCAGCAGGCCCAGGTGCCGATGGACGATGCCCTGCGTAGCGCCATGGAGGAGATGCGCCGGATCAGCTCCCACGGCGCCCGCAAGCGTCACCTGCAGTATATCGGCAAGCTGATGCGCACTGCCGATGCCGATGCCATCCGCGAAGCGGTGGAGCGTTTCGACTCCGCCAGCGCCGCCCACAACCAGAAGTTCCACGCCCTGGAACAGTGGCGCGAGCGACTGATCAGCGGCGGCAACGACGCCCTGCAGGCCTATATCGACGAACACCCCGCGGCCGATATCCAGCACCTGCGCCAGCTGGTACGCAACGCCCAGAAAGAGCGCCAGCTGCAAAAGCCGCCCGCCAACGCGCGCAAGCTGTTCCAGTATCTGCGCGAGGTCGCGGAGCAGGCCTGATCGTCCCCGGGACGGGGGCCACATTCAGTCACGCCGGTGCGACCACACCGGCATCTCCTGACGCACCTGCTGCAGCCGCGCCAGATCGATCTCGGCCACCACCACCTGGGGCCCCAGCTCGCAGCGTGCCAGCACCTCACCCCAGGGGTCGACGATCATCGAGCCGCCGAAGGTCTGTCGCGTCGCGCTGTGATCACCGCCCTGATCCGCCCCCAGCACGTAACACTGGGTCTCGATGGCGCGGGCACGCAACAGTACCTCCCAGTGCGCCGCCCCGGTGACCCGGGTAAACGCCGACGGCACCAGCAGCAGCTCGGCACCCAGCGCCCGCAGACGCTGATAATGCGCCGGGAAACGCAGGTCGTAACAGATACTGAGCCCCAGTTTTCCGAGCGGCGAATCGACCACCGCCACAGCGTCCCCCGCCTCGATCCGCTCCGACTCCCGGTAGCGCGACTGGGCATCGCCCACATCGACATCGAACAGATGACGCTTGTCGTACTCCCCTTGCAACTGCCCGGCGGCATCGATCACCCAGCCGCGGCTGCGTACCCGCCCGCCCGGCACCACCGCACCATTCGGCCGCACCCCGGCCGGCACGCTGCCGGCAACGATCCAGAGCCCGAACTGGCGGGCCATTCGCTGCATCTGCTCCAGCAGCCACAGTTCGCGCTGCGCCAGCTGATGCAGCGCCGCGGCATCGAACAATGCGAAGTTCTCCGGCAGCAGCGCCAACGTGGCACCGGCGTCTGCCGCCTGCTGCAACAGCTGTCGCGCCTGCGCCAGGTTAGACTCGACCTCGCTTCCCGACACCATCTGGATCACGGCAGCTTTCATTTGCTCTCCTTGGCCGCGGCACCCTCGGTCAACAGCTCGACCTGCGGATCGCCCCAATCGCCGCTGAGGCGATACTTCAACGTGGTGACCCGTTCCAGCTTATCGCCGATCAGCTTGTCGATCAGGAACACGGCGCCCGCCACCTGGGGCGCCCCCAGCAAAACGGCGGCGAAAGGCACATTGCCGGTCACCGGCAGTACGACTTCGATCTCCTTGTCGACGGTCTCGTGCACCAGGTCGAGCTCGCCGCGCGCCTTCAGGTCCGCCGACGGCCCCTTCATCTCCAGCGGCGACTCCGTGCTCGCGATCCCCGCGTCGATCCGATAGCGTCCCTTCAGGCGGTCGAACACCACCCCTTTTTTGAACAGATCACTGAAATCGAGCCGCAACCGTCGTCCCAGCGTGTTGAAGTTCAAAATGCCGAAGACCCGCAGCAGGTTCGCCGAGTTGCCGGACTCGATCAGGCGGCCGTTGCGGGCATCGAACTGTACCGCCCCGGCCAGACGCTCGGCCGCCATACTCCAGGGCGCTCCCGACCACTCCAACTGGACCTGCGCCTTCAGCGATTCGCTCTCGATGGCGCGATCGAACCCCCACTCCTCCAGCTGCTTGCCGATATCCTCACCCTCGACCTGCAACGTCACGCCGGTATGTCCCGCCCCCGCCTGCTGCCAATAGGCCTCGCCCTGCAGCTGCAACTGGCTCAACTTGGCGCTCAGCGCCTGCAGGCGCAGACTGTTACCCTCCGAGCGCAGCTGCCCCTCCCAGCGCCCGAGAGCCAGCCCGTTATAGCCGAGCTGACCGATCGCGATATTCACCGCCGGTACCGATGCGGCATCGAACTCCAGCGCCGGGTCGGCGCCCGCCACGTCAGTCTGGGACGGATCGGCATCGTCGCTCCCGTCCAGCAGCAGACGGTCCAGCGAGACCCGGATCGGCGTCTGGCCGGCAGGCACTTCGATCACCCCGGCCACCTGCTCCGCATCCAGCCGCACCGACCACCCCTGCGCCTGCGGCTGCACCCGTCCATGCACCGACCGCAGTGCCATACTGCCCAGCTCGAAACGGTCGACATCGATATCGATACGGCGTAACGGCTGGCTCCCGCCTTCATCCGCCGCCAGCTGCGACAGCCGGGAGATCAGGGCGCTCAGCGCCCCGGCATCCAACTGGGCCACACGCCCATCGACATAAAGCCCCGCCCCCGGCTGCAGCACCGGCGCCTGACCGCCGAGGCGGAGCGAGCCGCGCGGAGCGCTGGCGGCCAGGTCGAAACGTCCGCGCAGCAGATCGCGGTAGTTGAATCCGAGGATCGGCGCGTCGCCGAGCTGGACGTCGACCGTCAGTGCGGCGCTCTCGTCGCGCTCGAGACCGTAACCGGCCGGCAACTCCACCCCGACCCCACGCAGATTCGACTGCAGCGCGAAATGGGAGCGACAGCCCGCCTCGGCGCTGCACAATACCAGTTGCGAACTCCACGGCAGCGTTCCCTGCAACAGCTCCAGCGCCGCCACGCCGCTCCAATCGCGAATCGCCTGCATCGGGGTCTGCCCCTGCAGCGACAGCGTCGTCACCTGGTTGCGGGTGGCGATCTTGCCGCTGACCGCCTGACCGAACAGCTGGGCGCTCAAACCCGGGCTGGAAAGCCCGCCCTGACTGCTGAAGCGCAGCGGTCCGCTGACCGCGTCGAGCTGCAGATCCAGGCGTTTGGAGCTGAGCTGCCCCGCACTGAGCGCGACATCCACCGCGATATCCGGCACCAGCGCGGCGGCGCCGTTGATGGGGATCGCCAGCCGCAACTGCCCCGTCACCTTGCCATTCAACGCCCAGTCGCCCAGTCCGTCGCCCAGGGTCGCTACCAGCGGTGGGGAACGCAGCACCCGATCGACATCGCTGCCCGGCCCCTCCAGCAGGACGGCGACCTGCAGCCGCTCATCCTGCAGCGCCTTGTAGGCGAAGCCGCCCCGAATGTCGGTGTCGAGCAGCTTGCCGCTGCGCAGGTCGGTCCGCAGGTCGCCGTTACGGATCATCAGGAACAGATCGGCATCGCGGATCGGCGGCCAGGCCGGATCATACTGCAGCTGGGCCTTGGCGATATCGAAGAACAGCTGCACGGTGGGCGGCTGATGGGGTTCCAGATGACGGGTACCGCCATGCAGCAGCAAACCGCCCTGGCGCAGGTGCGCATTGCCGATGGCGCTGCCCAGCCAGCGATACAACCCTTCGCCGACCTCTTTACGCGGCACATAGCGCTCCGGCCGGCGGCCGTCGCTGTCGGTCATGCCGATCAACAGCGTCAGCTCCGTCTGCTCGCTGTGCGCATAGGGGATATCGATACTGAAGCGCCCCGCGGCGCCGACGTTGTCCTCGCGCAGGTGTAGCAGGCCGCTGTCGATCAGCACCCCGTCGGGACGCAGCGACCAACGGATCGTGCCGTCGGCCTGGACGAAACTCCAGCCCTGGTCGAACACCCGTGGGAAATGCAGTGAAAAATCGTTCGATTGCAGGTGCAGCCGCCCCCCCTGCAGGTCGGCTTCGATCAGCCCGCTGACCCCGGCCACCGACGGGGCGCCATAATAGGCCTCCAGTTCCAGGCGCTCGGCGTCGGCCCGCACGCTGAACGCCGGCCAGTTACCGCCCTCCGGCCATTCCATCCGCACGCGGCGTAGAAAACCCCGCGGATTCAGGGCCGACAGCGCTTCCCGTACCGCCGCCGGCAGCCGCGTTTGCGACTGCAGCCAGTGCTGCAGCGCATTCAGGTCCAGCGCTTCCAGCTGCGCGCTCAGCGGCTCGACCCGCCCTTCGCGCCAGCGCCCGTCGACGGCCAGTCGGGACAGCTCGAAGCTACTCTGGTCGTTGCTCAAGTAGAGATCGTTCAACTGCAGCTGATAACCGTCCGGCTGCGGAATCAACGCGTAGTCGACATGGGAGTTGTGCAACTCGACCCGGCTCTCAGGCTCGCCCCACACCAGCTCGCCGACGGCGAGACGCCCCTGCAGCCGGCTCAGCGCACCGGCGCTCCAGCGCCCCCATAACTCGGTACCGGCACGGAGCTGCTGCGGGCGCTGCTGCACATCGAACAGTTCGAACAGTTCCGGCCCGAGGGAATCGAGTTTCAGATAGAAGGCGTATCCGCCCTGCAGCGGATCGACCGGGGTGTTGAACGCCTGCACGGCGAAATTGAGTTGCGCCTCGTCATCCAGCCCCAGCAGACGCAGATCGCCACTGAGCTGATGTTGCTCTCCCGCATTTTCGAGCAGCAACTGCGCCGCCTGCAACGTCCGGCTCTGCCCCTGTTGCGGCACCAGCGTCAGCTGCGCCCCGTTGATGCCGAGTTGCGGCTGCAGCAGGATCAGGCCGAGGATGTCACGCCAGCCCGCCTCGGTCAGTCCTCCCGCTTCGGCCCCGGGCCGATGCAGCCAGACGCCATCGCGCTGGCGCCAGATCCCCTGGGCGCCGCTCAACTCGAGGCGGTGGAACACGGGGCGCCACTGCAGCAGCGAACGCCAGGGATCCGGCTCGATCTCGATGCGGTCGATGGCCAGGCGTACCTCGGGCCCCTCGTCGGCCGCGGCGAAGACTCTCACGCCGCTGATGCGCAGCTCGGGGAGATAGCCTTTCCAGCCCGCCTCCAGCCCATCGATCGCCAGATTGACGCCCAGGCGGGTGCTCAGATAGGTCGCAATATTATCGCTCTGACTGGACAGCCAGGGCACAGCCACCCTGACCGCCGTGAACAGAAACGCCAGCAGCAGCGCCAACATCAGCAGCCACCAGCCGATCATCCTGACCGAACGCTTCAGCATAGACCCGCGCCCTCAGCGCAGCACGACGTCGAAGTGTTCAGGGTTGTACATCGACTCAACCTGAAACCGGATGGTTTTACCGATGAAACTCTCCAGCTCGGCCACATGGTCCGACGCCTCATCGAGCAGGTAATCGACCACCCGCTGGTTCGCCAGGACCAGGTAGGAGTCGGTATCGTAGGCGCGGTGCTGGCGCAGAATCTCACGGAAGATCTCGTAGCAGACCGTCTCCGGGGTACGGATGGAGCCGCGCCCTTCGCACATCGGACAGGGTTCGCACAGGATCTGCTCCAAGCTCTCCCGGGTGCGCTTGCGGGTCATCTCCACCAGCCCCAGCTCGGAAACCCCGGTCACCTTGCATTTGGCGTGGTCCTTCTCCAGCACCCGCTCCAGCGTGCGCAGCACCTGGCGCTGGTGATCGACATCCTCCATGTCGATGAAATCGATGATGATGATCCCGCCCAGATTGCGCAGGCGCAGCTGGCGACCGATCGCCGTCGCCGCCTCCAGGTTGGTTTTGAAGATCGTCTCTTCCAGATTGCGGTGACCGACGAAGGCCCCGGTATTGACGTCGACCGTCGTCATTGCTTCGGTCTGGTCGAAGATCAGGTAGCCGCCCGACTTCAGCTCCACCTTGCGCCCCAGCGCCTTCTGCATCTCCTCCTCGACATTGAACAGGTCGAAGATCGGCCGCTCGCCCGGATAGTATTCGAGCTTCTGCTCGATCTCCGGCACCAGCGAGCGGGCGAACTGCACCGCACGCTGAAAGGTCTCGCGGGAATCGATCTTGATCCGCTCCACGCCGGCATGGGCCATATCGCGCAGAGCGCGCATGTTCAGCGGCAGGTCCTCGTACACCGCCGCCGGTGCCGTCACCTCGCTGATACGCTGCTGGATGCTGTCCCACAGGCGGTTCAGGAACTGGATATCGGCCGCCAGCTCCGCCTCGCTGACACGCTCGGCCACGGTGCGCAGGATATAACCGCGCCCGGCCACCTCCTGATCGCTCAGCAGCGCCTGCATCAGGCCGCGCAGGCGATCGCGCTCCTCGGGATCCTCGATACGCTGGGACACGCCGATATGGGTATTGCCCGGCATCAGCACCAGATAGCGCGACGGGATCGACAGATGGGTGGTCAGGCGTGCGCCCTTGCTGCCGATCGGATCCTTGGTCACCTGCACCAGCAGCGACTGGCCTTCGCGCAGCACCTGGGCGATGGAGGTGTTACCGCGATTCTCCGGCACCGCCCCCTGTTCCACCACCTCATCGACATGAATGAAGGCCGCCCGTTCCAGGCCGATATCGACGAAGGCCGCCTGCATGCCGGGCAGCACCCGTACCACCTTGCCCTTGTAGATATTGCCGACTATACCGCGGCGCTTGAGGCGCTCGACATAGATCTCCTGCGGCATGCCGTTTTCGATCACGGCAACGCGCGTCTCCATCGGAGTGAAGTTGATCAGTATCTCTTCGCCCATGTCGGATTTCCCTTTATCCGGCGCCTGATAGAGGACAGCAACGATCCGGCTAGCGCTGCCAAACTTGAATATCGAACTCTTTCAATAGCATAGCTGTTTCCGCCAGGGGCAGGCCGACCACCGCGGAGTAACTGCCGCTGATCCGCGCCACCAACACCGCGCCGCGCCCCTGTATTCCGTAACTGCCCGCCTTGTCGGCGGGTTCCCCGCTGGCCCAGTAGGCTCGGGCGGTCGCCTCGTCGAACGGGATGAACTCCACCTCGGTCACGACGACGCGGCTCAGGCAGCGCTGGCCATCGGCCACCGCCACCCCGGTCATCACCTGGTGCACCCGTCCGGACAGACGCATCAGGGTCGCGATCGCGTCGGTCTCGTCACGCGGCTTGCCGAGGATCTCGCCATCCAGGATCACCGCCGTATCCGAACCCAGTGCCGGCCGCTCGGCGCCACCGCGCTGATAGCCGGCCAGCGCTTTCTCCCGCGCCAGGCGCTCCACATAGTTCTGCGCGCGCTCTCCCGGCAGCGGGTCTTCGCACAGATCCACCGCCGCCACCCGGCACGGCACGCCGATCTGGGTCAACAGCTCGAGACGCCGCGGCGACGCCGATGCAAGAATCAACTCGGCCATGCGCAACCGCCTCCTACTCGATCCGGAACAACTGACGGATGCTGCGCAGCAGCAGAAACAGCCAGGGCCATACCAGGGCACTGACCAGTGCCGGCAACAGGAACAGCAGCGAATCGCTGGTGGTACCGGTGATCCCCTGCATCCAGTGGAACAGCAGCTGATTGATGCCCACCAGCACCAGGATCAGCCCGGACTGCTGCCACAACGGAAACATCCGCATCCGCTTGTAGAGCAACAGCACCAAAAACGCGATGATCGTCAACGCCAGGGCGCCGAGACCGAGCACCGAACCGCGCACCAGGTCATGCGCCAGGCCGAGCAGGAAGCCGCTGCCCACACCGATCCGGTGCGGTAGCGCCATCACCCAGTAGATCAGTGCCATCACCACCCACTCGGGGCGGGCCCAGGTCAGCATATCGGGCATCGGAATCTGGCTCAGCACCAGACTGATGATAAACGTCGCGAAGATGATCAGCCCGCCTCCGGCGCGCTCTTCACTCATCGCCGATCTCCGGCGGCAGGTCGACGGTCTGCTGCTGATGTTCGATCAACAGCAGATGGCGACTGCGGCTGAGCCGGGCCGCCGGGCGCGCCTTGACCAACACGAACTGGCGGCCCGGATCGCGCCGTACCTCGACGATCTCGGCCACCGGATAACCGCGCGGAAAACGGCCGCCAAGCCCGGAGGTGACCAGCAGGTCGCCCTCACGCACATCGGCGGTATCCGCCACATGCTGCAGCTCCAGCTCGTCGGGATCGCCCTTGCCCAGGGCGACGGCACGGAAACCGTTACGGATCACCTCGACCGGGATCGCCGCGCGGGCATCGGTGATCAGCAGCACCCGGCTGGTGTAGTGCGACAGGGTCACCACCTGCCCCATCACGCCGCCGGCATCGAGTACCGGCTGGCCCACGTAGACGCCATCCTCGGAACCGCGGTTGAGAATCACCTCGTGCTGGAACGGATCCGGGTTGACCCCGATCAGCTCCGCCAGGCGCACCGGCTCGTCGATCCGTTCGCCCGCACTGAGCAGCTCGCGCAGGCGGATATTCTCCGCCATCAGCGCCGCGTTCTGCTGCACCTTGCGCTCCAGCACCAGCGCTTCCGAGCGCAGGCGTTCGTTGTCGCTGAGCAGCGTGGCGCGGCTGACGAACACCCCGGACAGGTTATCGGCGGCCCGGGACGGCAGGTCGACCATCCACTGCAGCGGCGTGACGACGAGGGAGAGCCAGGCACGCCCGTCGCGCATCTTCGGCCAGCTCAGGTCGGACACGATCAGCAGCAATGCCATCAGTATCAGAACGACAAACAGGGCGCGTGGTGCGCCCCCTCTGAATATGGTTTTAATGACAGCCCCCCGGTATTCGTATCACCGGCACGTCACGGCAGATCACTCGTAGGTCAGCAACTCAAAGGCGTGCTTGTCGAGCATCTCCAGCGCCTTGCCACCGCCGCGCGCCACACAGGTCAGCGGATCCTCGGCCACGATGACCGGCAACCCGGTCTCCTCGCTGATCAGGCGATCGATGTTGCGCAGCAGGGCGCCACCGCCGGTGATCACGATGCCGTGCTCGGCGATATCGGCCGCCAGCTCCGGCGGGCACTGTTCCAGCGCGCTCTTGACCGCTTGCACGATCGAGGACAGCGGCTCCTGCAGCGCTTCCAGGATCTCGTTGCTGTTGAGGGTGAAGCTGCGCGGAATCCCTTCGGCCAGGTTGCGGCCACGCACATCGATCTCGAACAGATCGGTACTCGGGTAAGCGGTGCCGATCTCCTGCTTGATCCGCTCGGCGGTGGCATCGCCGATCAGGCTACCATAGTTGCGCCGCACATAGGTCACGATCGCCTCATCGAAGCGATCCCCACCGATCCGTACCGACTCGGCATAGACGATGCCATTCAACGAAATTACGGCGATTTCGGTGGTGCCTCCGCCTATATCGACGACCATCGAGCCGCTGGCCTCGTCGACCGGCAGGCCGGCACCGATGGCGGCGGCCATCGGTTCCTCGATCAGGTACACCTCGCGGGCACCGGCACCGATGGCGGATTCCTTGATCGCACGCCGTTCGACCTGGGTCGATTTACACGGCACGCAGACCAGCACGCGCGGGCTCGGCGTGAGGAAGGAGTTATCGTGAACCTTGCTGATAAAGTACTGCAACATCTTCTCGGTAACGTGAAAATCGGCGATAACGCCGTCTTTCATCGGCCGAATGGCGGTGATGTTGCCGGGGGTACGGCCAAGCATACGTTTGGCGTCCGTCCCCACGGCGGCAACCGATTTCTGGTTACCGTTGACACGAATCGCAACGACCGAGGGCTCGTTGAGAACGATGTCCCGATCGCGTACATAAATAAGGGTGTTAGCGGTGCCCAGATCGATGGACAGATCGCTGGAAAAAAGGCCGCGGATTTTTTTGAACATGGAAGTGGGTACCCTGAGGTTTGCCTGTCTGGCCACTATTCCTGAAAGCCGACAACTCTAACAATGGCGGGGATTTTGGGCAAGGCACAAATATGGTAACTTAACCGGCCACACTAAACCCGAACTTGAGCAAATAGCGAGAAGCGGACTTATGTCTCTGGACCGATCCGACGTGGAACGTATTGCCCATCTGGCCCGTCTGCAGATCGACGAGCAGGATATTCCGACCTACACCGAAAACCTCTCCAGCATCCTCAATCTGATCGATCAGATGCAGCAGGCGGATACCGCCGGCGTCGAGCCGCTGGCGAACCCGCTGGACGCGGTACAGCGCCTGCGTGCCGATGTCGTTACCGAGCCCGATCAGCGCGAAAAGCTGCAGCGCGTTGCGCCGGCCGTCGAAGAGGGGCTGTTCCTGGTCCCGAAAGTGATCGAGTGACCCGAGCGCGGGACTTCATTTCAAGGAATGCCGATACCATGTTTGAACTGACTCTGGCCGAGCTGGCCGCCGGGTTGCGCAAGGGCGACTTCAGCAGCGTCGAGCTGACACGCAGCTACCTGGAGCGCATCAAGGCCGAAGATGGCCGTTACAACAGTTTTATTACCGTCACCGAGGAGCAGGCGCTGGCCGCTGCCGCGGCGGCCGACGCGGCGCTGACTGCCGGTACCGCCACAGCGTTCACCGGTCTGCCGATCGCGCACAAGGACCTGTTCTGCACCGACGGCGTGCGCACCAGCTGCGGCTCCAAAATACTGGATAATTTCGTCTCGCCGTACGACGCCACCGTGGTCAGCCGCTTCAAGCAGGCCGGCGCGGTGATGCTCGGCAAGACCAACATGGATGAGTTCGCCATGGGCTCCTCCAACGAGAACAGCTACTACGGTGCCGCCCATAACCCCTGGGATCTGGAACGCGTTCCCGGCGGCTCCTCCGGCGGTTCCGCCGCTGCCGTGGCGGCACGCCTGACCCCGGCCGCCACCGGTTCCGACACCGGCGGCTCGATCCGCCAACCGGCGGCACTGTGCGGCATCACCGGTCTGAAGCCGACCTACGGCCGCGTCTCCCGTTACGGCATGATCGCCTACGCCTCGTCGCTGGACCAGGGCGGCCCGATCGCCCGTAGCGCCGAAGATTGCGCGCTGATGCTGAACGTCATGGCCGGTTTCGACCCGCTCGATTCGACCTGCCTCGAGCGCGAGGTACCGGACTACACCGCGACGCTGGACCAGCCGCTGGCCGGCCTGAAGATCGGTCTGCCGAAGGAGTACTTCAGCAGCGCGCTCGACGATCAGATCGCCCAGCGCGTGCGCGACGCCGTTGCCGAGTTCGAGAAGCTCGGCGCCACGGTCAAGGAGGTCAGCCTGCCCAACACCGAGCTGTCGATTCCGGCCTACTACATCATCGCCCCGGCCGAAGCCTCCTCCAACCTGTCGCGCTTCGACGGCGTGCGCTACGGCTACCGCTGCGAAGATCCGAAAGATCTGGAAGACCTGTATAAACGCAGCCGCGGCGAAGGCTTCGGCGCCGAGGTCAAGCGCCGCATCATGGTCGGCACCTACGCCCTGTGCGCCGGTTACTACGACGCCTACTACCGCAAGGCGCAGCAGATTCGCCGCCTGATCCAGCAGGACTTCATCCGCGTGCTGAACGATGTCGACGTGATCATGGGACCGACCACGCCGCACCCGGCGTTCCGTATCGGCGAGAAGAACAACGACCCGGTCAGCATGTACATGGAGGATATCTTCACCCTGTCGCTGAACCTGGCCGGACTGCCCGGCATGTCGGTTCCCTGCGGCCAGGTCGACGGCCTGCCGGTGGGTCTGCAGATCATCGGCAGCCACTTCGCCGAGGCGAAGCTGCTCAATATCGCGCACCAGTTCCAGCAGGCAACGGACTGGCACAAACAGGCCCCGGCCGGCATCTGAGAGGTTAGCGAACGATGGAATGGGAAGTCGTCATCGGGCTGGAGATCCACGTCCAGCTCTCCACTACCACCAAGATCTTTTCCGGCGCCAGCACTGCCTTCGGCGCCGCACCGAACACCCAGGCCTGCGCGGTCGATCTGGCGCTGCCGGGCACCCTGCCGGTGTTCAACGAGAACGCCCTGCGCATGGCGGTGATGTTCGGCCTGGCGGTCAACGCCGAGATCGGCAAACGCTCGGTGTTCGAGCGCAAGAACTACTTCTACCCTGACCTGCCCAAGGGTTACCAGACCACCCAGCTGGCGGAACCGATCGTCGGCCCGGGCTTCGTCGACATCGAAACCGATGACGGCGTTTCGCGCCGCGTGCGCCTGCATCACGCTCATCTGGAAGAGGATGCCGGCAAGTCGCTGCACGAGGACTTCCACGGCATGTCCGGCATCGACCTGAACCGTGCCGGCACCCCGCTGGTGGAGATCGTGTCCGAACCGGACATGCGCTCGTCGAAGGAAGCCGCCGCCTACGCACGTAAGATCCACGCCATCGTCACCACGCTGGGGATCTGCGACGGTAACATGGCGGAAGGCTCCATGCGCTGCGACTGCAACGTCTCCGTGCGTCCGAAAGGCGAGGAGAAACTGGGCACCCGTACCGAGCTGAAGAACATCAACTCGTTCCGCTTCATCGAGCGCGCCATCGACACCGAGGTGGCCCGCCAGATCGACCTGATCGAAGATGGCGGCAGGGTGGTACAGGAGACCCGCCTGTACGATCCGGACAAGAACGAAACCCGCAGCATGCGCTCGAAAGAGGATGCCAACGACTACCGTTACTTCCCCTGCCCGGACCTGCTGCCGGTGATCATCGACGACAGCTATATCGAGGCGATCCGCGCCACACTGCCGGAGCTGCCCGATGCCCGCAAGGCGCGCTTCATCGAACAGTACGCTCTGTCCGATTACGATGCCGGCGTGCTATCCAGCTACCGTCCCCAGGCCGACTACTACGAGCAGGTCGTCGGCGCCTGCCAGGATGCCAAACTGGCGGCCAACTGGGTCATGGGCGAGCTGGCCAAGCTCCTGAACCAGAACGATACCGACATCAAGGTCAGTCCGGTCAGCGCCGAACAGCTCGGCGGACTGCTGCTGCGCATCCAGGACAACACCATCTCCGGCAACATCGCCAAGAAGGTGTTCGAGCTGATGTGGAGTAATGGCGGCACTGCCGATCAGATCATCGAGGCCGAAGGCCTGAAACAGGTGACCGACAGCGGCGCCATCGAGAAGATCGTCGACGAGGTGATCGCCAACGCCACCAAGCAGGTGGAACAGTACATCGCCGCCGAACCCGAGAAGCGTGGCAAGATGCTCGGCTTCTTCATGGGCCAGGTGATGAAAGCCACCGGCGGCAAGGCCAACCCGGGAGCCGTCACAGGCATCCTCAAGCAGAAGCTGGACGCACTCTGCAGTTGACCCCGGCTCTAGGCAGCGCAGGTCCCCCGAACAGGGGGTCTGCGCTACCCGGGCGCCCGACCATGAAATCGATCACCCGGCACAGTCCCGCAACCATCCCCAGTACCGCACCGCCCAATACCACCACCGGCAACAACGCAAACACAGCAAATAAACGTACGACATTCATGACTGAACCCTCCTTCAGGTCTCTGCATCCATGTCGCTATCATCTACCCCCTTCACTTAAACCAGTCTGAAAATTACGTACATTTTTTGTGCAATTAACCAGCTGAGAATCTTATGCCGGCCAGCACCTGCAACCGCACCGGCCATACCCCCGCAAGCCCGAAGATACGCCAGCCAACAACCTGGAGCGCTGTGCGAACCGGAAGGGGATTGGCGGAGCTGCGAGATACCGCGCCGCCCGCTCGAGGACACCGAAGAGGATACGCCTACTGGCCGGAAAACAGCGGGGCCTGATCGACAGAATCGGCCTGCAGACCTACCTGTAGAACTGCCCGCAGAACTACCCGCGGTCACCGACCTGACCACGGAGCGGCCCGGCCTCCCGCTGCCGGGCCGCAACGGGGCGCGCGAATTGATCATCGCCGCCCCAACCCCTATCCTATCCCCCTCGAGCACACCGGAGCGTTTCATCCCGACGCTCAGGCGCTACGGCCCATCCCGCCGTAGCCCGCTGCCCCGATCGCCCCACCCTCGGGCGATATCGAGCCTGGGCCACAAGCCCTGCAGGTTGAATGGAGCGGCTGCCGCTGGCGACTCGCAATGCAACCCCGCACCCCTCGCAGATGACAGCCCAACGACGCCATAACGAATCAAGGACTATTCCAAATGTTCAACAAACGCATGTTGCTGACGGCCGTATCGGCCCTGCTGCTGGCCTCGCCGCTGACCCAGGCCGCCGACTATAAAGCCGAGTACACCGTTTCCACGGTGCTGCCCTCCGCCTTCCCCTGGGGCCAGGCCGCCGATAAATGGGTCGAGCTGGTACGTGAGCGCTCCGAAGGGCGCATCAACATGAAGGTCTACAGCAACGCGCAACTGGTCTCCGGCGACCAGACCAAAGAGTTTTCCGCCATGCGTTCCGGCCTGATCGACATGGCCGTCGGGTCCACCATCAACTGGTCGCCCCAGGTGGCCGAGTTGAACCTGTTCTCGCTGCCGTTCCTGATGCCGGACGCCAAGGCGATCGACGCCATCACCCAGGGCGATACCGGTACCGCGCTGTTCGCCGCCATCGAAAAACGGGGTGTGACGCCGCTGGGCTGGGGTGAAAACGGTTTCCGCGAGCTGTCCAACTCCAAGCACCCGATCCAGGCACCGGCCGACCTGAGCGGCCTGAAGATCCGCGTGGTCGGCTCGCCGCTGTTCCTCGACACCTTCAACACCCTCGGCGCCAACCCGACCCAGATGAGCTGGGCCGATGCCAAACCGGCCCTGACCACCGGTGCCGTGGACGGCCAGGAGAACCCGCTATCGGTGTTCGACGTGGCCCGTATCGACCAGGTCGGCCAGACCCACCTGACCCAGTGGCACTACATGGCCGACCCGCTGATTTTCGCCGTCAGCACCCGCCTGTGGCGCAGCTTCTCGACCGAAGACCAGGCGCTGCTGAAACAGGCTGCCATCGACGCCGGCCGCTGGGAGATCGAGAAATCCCGTGCCGAACTGGCCGATACCCTGGCCCGGATCAAGGAGCGCGGGGTTAATGTCATCGACCTGACACCGGAGCAGCACGCCGCGTTCGTTGCCGCGACCCAGCCGGTCTATGAGAAGTGGGCACCGAAGATCGGTACCGAACTGGTGCAGCAGGCCCAGCAGGCCGTGGCCGCCCGTAACAACTGATCCGTCGCCCGTCGATCGCGCTCCCGTGCCAGCCACGGGAGCCACTGGAGTTATCATGTCCCGCAAAATGCCCAAGGCACGCCCGGAACGCCTGCTGGCAGGCCTCGCCCTGTTCATCATCTGCCTGATCAGCCTCGGCAACGTCATCGTGCGCTACGTCACCGATGCCTCGTTCGCCTTCACCGAGGAGTTCTCCGTTTTCCTGCTGGTCGTCGTCACCTTCGCCGGCGCCGCGGCCGCGGCTCGCACTAACCAGCATATCCGTATCGAGCTGCTGGAGCGCGCCCTGCCGCCCGCCGGTCGGCGCCTGCTCTATGTGGTGCAGTGGGCAGCCGGCGTCCTGGTGATCGGCTGCATCCTCTGGTACGGCGCCCAGTTCGCCTGGGAGGAGTACCAGTGGGAATCGCTGTCGCCGGGGCTGGGACTGCCCAACTGGCTGTATGTGATCTGGCTGCCGTTGCTGGCCCTGGCGCTGCTGATCCGGCTGACCCAGAACCTGATCGACCGCCTGCGCGGACATAGCGGAGAGGAGGTTTCCGATGAGCGCTGATCTGCTGATGATCATCGGCTTCCTGCTCGCCCTGCTGGCCGGCATCCCGGTCGCCATCGCCCTCGGTCTCGGCGGCATCATCGGCATCCTGGCCGGACTGCCGAGCGACATGCTGGCGACCCTGGGCACCAACAGCTACAACAGCATCGCCAAATATCCGTTGATCGCGATCCCGCTGTTCATCCTGACCGGCATGATCTTCGAGCACGCCGGCGTAGCCTCCAGCCTGGTGCGCTTCGCCCAGGCGCTAATCGGCCCGCGGCATGGCGGTCTGGCCGTGGTGGTGATCCTGGTCTGCCTGATCATGGGCGGTATGAGCGGTTCCGGCCCGGCCGATGCCGCCGCCGTGGCGATGGTGATGCTGCCGAGCATGAAACGGGCCGGTTATCCACAGCCCTTCTCCGCTGCCCTGATCGCCGCCTCGTCATCGACCGCGATCCTGATTCCGCCGTCGATCGCACTGATCCTGTACTCCATCGTCGTGCCCGGCGTGGACCTGCGCGCGCTGTTCGCCGCTGGCCTGATCCCCGGCGTGCTGGCCGGACTGTCGCTGCTGTTGCCGGCCTGGTGGCTGGCCAAGCGCAACGGCTGGGAGAATCCGCAGACACAGCAGCGCCCGGCACTGGGCAGCAGCTTCCGCCAGGCACTGCCGGCACTGTTCGCACCGATCCTGATCCTCGGCGGACTGCGCTCCGGCCTGTTCACCCCCACCGAGGCCGCGGTCGTGGCCGTCGCCTACGGCATCATCGTCGGCATCTTTATCTACCGCAAACTGAGCCTGCGCGACCTGGCGCGCCTTATGGGCGATGCTGCCATCACCTCCGGCATCGTCATGTTCATCATCGCCCTGGCCGGCATCTTCGCCTGGGCCGGCACCACCCTAGGTACCTTCGAACACCTGGCGCAGAGCATGCTGTCGCTGTCCGATAACGGCTGGGTCCTGCTCGGGATCGTCATGCTGCTGGTACTGCTGGCCGGCATGCTGCTGGATGCGATCTCGATCTACCTGATCCTGATCCCGATCCTGCTGCCGATGATGCAGCACTTTGGCTGGAACCCGGTCTGGTTCGGCATCCTGCTGGCGATGAACATCGCCATCGGCCAGTTCACGCCGCCGGTGGCGGTCAACCTGATGGTCACCACACGGATCGCCAATATCCGCCTCGAACAGACGCTGGGCTGGACGCTGATCTTCGTCCTTGCGATGACCCTGAGCCTGCTGCTGGTGATGCTGGTACCGGGACTCGCCCTCTGGCTGCCCGAACGTCTGGGCTACGTCGTCGGCCCCTGGTAGGCCGTCCGCGGGATCCAGTATTACCCCATTCGCCGGGCGGGATCCCGCCCGGCTCCTCCGCTCTCCTCCCGGGTAGAAATACGCCGACCCAAAATACACGGGCAAAAAAAAGCCCCGCAAAGCGGGGCCAATAAGTGTGTGATAAAAGCCGATTCCGTCCACTTACCATTGAACGGTTCAGTCTCGGGGGAGAGACTGAATGAGCAAGGTCAAGTATAGTGATCTCCAGCCTACATAAAATTCGAATTTAATATATATATTATTCGGTTTTTTCGAATGAAGCTCCACAACCTCAACTTCCGCCACCTGCGCTACTTCATGGTCGTCGCGCAGGAGGGCAGCATCATCCGCGCCAGCGAGCGGCTGAACCTGACGCCGCAAACCATCTCCGGCCAGCTGCGGATACTGGAGGATATGCTGGGCGTCACGCTGTTCGACCGCCGCGGTCGGCGCCTGGAGCTGACCGACGAGGGCCGCCAGGCGCTGGAGTATGCCGAGGAGATCTTCAGTCTCGGGGAGGCGATGCAGCAGCAGTTGCACGCGCCGCAGCGCAAACGCCTGTCGTGCTCGGTCGGCATCGCCGACGTGGTGCCCAAGAGCATCGCCCTGCGCCTGCTGACGCCGGCGTTGAAACTGGATAACCCGGTCTACCTGGAGTGTCGCGAAGGCTCGATGGAGGCGCTGCTGGCGGAGCTCAGTGCCAACCATGTGGACCTGATCCTGACCGACCGTCCGGTCGATTCCGGCATCAGCATCAAGGCCTACAACCATCTGCTCGGCGAGACCGGCATCAGCATGTTCGCCGCCCCCGAACTGGCCAGCCGCTACCGGCCGCACTTTCCGCTGAGCCTGAACGGCGCACCGTTGCTGATGCAGACCAGCGACACCGTGGCCGGTACCAGCATCGCGAAATGGCTGCGCAGCCGTAATGTGGAACCGGATATCCTGGTGGAGTGTGTCGACAGTGCGCTGATCGATACCTTCGGCCAGGCCGGCACCGGCCTGTTCTGCGGCCCGTCGGTGTTGGAGAACGAGCTGCAGCGCCAGCTCGGTGTGGAGTTGATCGGTCGTCTCGACGGTATCCGCGAA
>QKGH01000156.1 GCA_003250495.1 Marinobacterium sp. | reverse complement strand
GCTCTCATGGGGTGACTCCGGCGAGATTGATATGGCTGATCCCCTGTTCGCCGACCAGCAGCAGACGCTGGGCGTCCAGTGCCAGGCCGGCGCTGAAGCTGCGCCGCTGAGGCAGCGGCAAGGGCTGGAAGCGCTCTCCCTGTTGCTGCAGCAGCGCGCCGCCCTGGCCCAGCAGATAGAGACGGCCGGCGCTGCTGAGGGCGCCGTTCAGCGTGGCGGCGGTATCCAGCGGCAGCGGCTGCCAGCGCTCGCCATCGGCGGAGCCGAACAGGTGGCCGCGCAGGCCGAGCAGGTAGAGGCGGTCGGCTTCGGCCAGGGCGAAGAAGGAGCCCTGGTAGGGGGATTCCAGCGCCCGCCAGTGGCGGCCCTGGTCGTCGCTGGCCAGCAGCAGGCCGGCTTCGCCGGCGATCAACAGGCGACCGCTGCGGCTGGCGAGCAGCGCGTTCAGGTGCAATTGGTCGGGGTTGGGCAGGCGATGGCCGATGCTGCGCCAGTGCTGGCCGCCATCGTCGGTGACGAACAGCGCGCCATAGGCGCCGAGGGCGAAGCCGTGGCGGATATCGAGGAACTGCACATCGAGCAGGGTGGGCATCGCCTGCTGCTCCAGCGCTTCGGCAAACCCATCGCGCTGGTAGCGCCACTCATCGAGCAGCGCGGCATGAAGATCGGCCTCTTCGGCCGGATAGGGCGCAGTAATCGCCTGCTGGACCCCCTCCAGTTGCAGCCGGGTCAGTTCGGTGCCAGAAGCCTGGGTCTGCCAGCTGGCACCACCATCCTCGCTGTGCAGGATCACGCCATCGTGACCCACTGCCCAGCCGAGGCGGGCGCTGGGGAAGCTGACCGCGGTCAGCAGCACCCGCACCGGGGTGCGGGCGCGCAGCCAGCTGTCGCCGCCATCGTCGGAGTAGAGAATCACCCCCTGCTCGCCGACGGCGACCAGGCGCTGGGTCTCGGGCAGCGCGGCGATATCGAGCAGCAACTGATGGGGTGCGCTCTGGGCGGCGGCCGCGGCGCGGCTCTGCTGCAGACGGTCGAAGGAAGCTTTTAACGTCGTCGTGGCCGCGTCGGGCTCGGCGGCCTGCAGCGCCGACAGCGGCAGCAGCAGGCCAGCGCGGCGATCTGTTTCAGTGTCGTCATGGTGGTCCCGGTTTCTTATCGTTGTGTCGGGAGTGGCGGCAGCTCCGCCTGGGGATAACTCCTGTAATGGGGCAAGGATTGCGCCGCCGGCTATCCGGCGACAATGGCAAAACAACGCTGAATCACTGACATTTTGCGTCAGGCCAGGCTGCAGCCCCCGTGTTCAGCCGGTCATCAGCTGCTGGCGAAAGGCGTCGCTGCGGCGATATTCGCCCGGCGTCATGCCGGTCCAGCGCTTGAACGAGCGGAAGAAGGCGGAGGGTTCGTCGAACCCCATCAGCTCGGCCACGTCGTTGATCGACAGCTGCGGCGAGCTCATGTAGTGCAGCGCAGCGTTGCGCCGACACTCATCCTTGATCGCCTGGTAGGAGGTGTCCTCCTCCAGCAGACGACGGCGCAGCGTCGATACCGACAGGTTCAATGCCGACGCGACCTCCTCGGCACTGGGCAGTTCGCGGCTGAAATCCTTGCCGATCAGCGCCACCACCTGAGCCTTCAGCGAGGCGTCGTCGTTGACCATGGCGATCAGTTGGAACGGCGCCGTTTTCAGGAAGCTGCGCAGGCTCTGGTCGGTCTGCACCAGCGGGTAGTCCAGGTAGCGGGCGGGAAAGATCAGCACGTTGTCGTGCTGGTTGAAGCGCAGTTCGGAGCGGAACAGCGTGGTGTAGGTGGCCAGGTCGTCCGGCTCGGCAAAGTTGAAGTAGGCGGCCTTCAGCTCCACCCGGGTGCCGAGCAGCCAGCTGATGAAGTGGTGCCACATCGACAGCGTGGTGCGGATGCGGGAGGGCGGTGCCTCGTTGAGCAGCGCGGCGAAGTCGAGATCGGCGTTGTCGGTGGGGGCGAAGGCGATCTTGGCGTAGCGCCCCTTGCGCACCAGCAGCGGTTTGACCTGGGCGCCGCGGCAGATCTCGTGGAAGGCGCTGGCACGGTACAGCGCCTTCTCCAGCGTTTTGCAGTGGATGATGGCGTGGCACATCATGCGGAAAGTGCCGTTGGGGACCTTGCCCCCGGCGAGCAGGCCGAAGTACTCATCCTGGGCGATGTACATGACGCGCTGGTACAGCGCCCCGAAGCGTTCGGCGCTGAACTCGGTCTGGGTCAGGATCTCGTTCGGCTCGATGCCGACGGTGTGCAGCAATTCGTCGGTATCAAAGCCCTGGTCGCGGGCCTGTTGCAGCAGGTTGACGACATAACCGGTCGGCACGGTCACCATGCGGTTCATTGGTTTTAACCACCTCTTATCGTTGTTATTGCGGTCAATTTAGTTCATCAGGAACGGAATTGTCAGTCAAACT
>QKGH01000232.1 GCA_003250495.1 Marinobacterium sp. | reverse complement strand
CGACAACCGCAACCCGTCCGATCCGGATCTGATGTGCGAACTGGCGCAGCAGGTGGGGCTGAACGCTGGCGAAGCGGCCGAAGTGCTGGCCAGCGGACGTTACGCCGCTGAGGTGCGCGCCGAGGAGCAGCTGTGGCAGCAGCGCGGCGTCAGTTCGGTGCCCTGCATCGTGTTCAACGAGCGCTACGCAGTGTCGGGCGGACAGCCGGTGGAGAGCTTTGTGCAGGCGATCCGCGAAGTGGTGCAGAAGGAGGTCTGACGCTCCGGCGCTACTTCCTCTGACGCGCCCAGTTTCAGCTGGCGCGCCTATCTTTAGCTAGCGGCTAGGGGGCTTCAGCTGAAATGCAATAACGCAGCGTCGGCGAACTGCAGGCCGACGTGCTGCCCCGGCTGCAGTGGCCGGTCGGCGAACAGCTTCAGTGCGTGTCCCGCCACCTCGGCTACCACTTCGTAGCGGTCGTCGATATAGAGACTGCTCAGCACCTGGGCCGTGACCCCCGCAACCTCCTTGGAGCCGTCGGCCAGCTGGACGGCACTGCGCGGGATCAATATCTGCGTGGCGCCGGGCGTGGCGCCGGGTACCACCTGCGCTGGCAGGATATTACCGGCGTCGAGGAAACGCGCGGCCCAGGCGTCCACCGGCGCGCGGAACAGCTCCTCCGGCCGGCCGATCTGGTGGCAGAGGCCATCCTTCATCAGCACGATGCGGTCCGACAGCAGCTGCGCCTCGCGGCGGTCGTGGGTCACATTGACGCAGGTCTGGCCGAACTGACGCGCGAGCTGGCGGATCTCCTGGCCCAGCTCCTCACGTAGATTGGCATCGAGGTTGGAGAGCGGTTCGTCGAACAGGATCAGTGCCGGTTTGGCGGCCAGGGCGCGGGCGATAGAGACGCGCTGCTTCTGCCCGCCGGACAGTTTCTCCGGCAGCTTGGCGGCATGGTCCGCCAGTCGCACCGCTTCCAGCACTTCGGCCACGCGGATCTTGATCTGCGCTTTCGGTGTCTTCGCCATTTTCAGTGGGAAGGCGATGTTGTCGGCCACGGACAGGTGCGGCCAGAGCCCGTAATCCTGGAATACGAAGCCGAGCCGGCGCTGTTGCGGTGGCAGCAGCAGGCTTCGGTCGCTGTCCACGAACACCCGCTCGCCGGCGGCGATATAGCCGCTGTCCGGCGTTTCGAGACCGGCGATGATGCGCAGCAGCGTGGTCTTGCCGCAGCCGGAGGGACCGAGCAGGGTCAGGATGCTGCCCGCTTCGACGTCGAGGCTGATATCGCGCAGGATGGCCGTGGCGCCGAAGCGTTTGGAGATGTTACGGATACTGAGTTGGCTCATTGGGTCTTTCCTTCGGGCTGACGGCTGCCTGGCAGACGCTGGCCCAGCACGATGATCGAACCGGACACCAGAATCGTGACCAGACTCATCGCCATGCCGGCGTTGATCGAGCCTTGGTCGAACTGGTGGAACACATAGGTGGCCACCGTCTCGACGCCGGGCGGAGCCAGCATCAGCGAGCTGACCAGTTCGCGGCTGGCGATGGCGAATACGATGAAACCGGCGGCCAGTGCCACCGGTGCCAGCAGCGGGGTCAGGATGCGTAGGATCACCCGCAGCTCTCCGGCGCCGCTGATGTAGGCGGCATCGTCCAGCGAGCGCGGCAGCTGTTTCAGTGCCGCGGTCAGCATGCGGATCGGGTAGGGCAGGGTCAGGCAGATATAGGCCACCAGCAGGATCGCCGGCGTGTTGTACGGGGTGGCGGGCCAGAACGGCTGGTTCCAGGTCAGGATCAGCCCCACCGCCACGGCCATGCCGGGGATGGCGTTGGGCAGGATCGACAGGAAGTCGAGCAGCGCCGTGCCGCGGGTGCGCAGGCGCACCACGGTGAACGCGACCAGGATGGCGATCGCCACGCTGCCCAGCGCCGCCAGCAGGGCCAGGGTCAGGCTGGTGCTGATCGCCGCCCAGGCCGCGCCATCGCGCACGAACAGCCCGCCGAGATGGCGCAGGCTCATATTGTCGAGGCTGAGCCCACCGGACAGCGTATCGAGCAGCGCGCTGACGCCGATGGTCAGCAGCGGCAGCAGCACCGCCAGCGTCACGGCGCTGCCGAACAGCAGCAGGTCGATCAGCCGTTGCGCCGTCGACACCGGACGTGCCGGTGCGGCCAGGCTCTGGTTCTCCACCGCGCTGCTGAAGCGGCGCGCCAGGCGCTGGTGCAGGCGGTAGGCGAAGAACGCGAGCAGGATCAGGATCAGCGACAGTACCGAGGCGCCGGGCAGGTCGATGGGCCAGTCGGAAAACTTCTCATGGATCGCGGTGACGATGACGCGGAAGCCGAAACGGCTGCCGAGGATCTCCGGCGTGCCGAACTCCTCGATGGTCAGTACGAACACGATCAGCCCGCTGGAGAGCAGCGTCGGCAGTACCATCGGCAGGTGGATACGGGCGAAGATCTGCAGCGGCGAGCCGCCGAACACCCGCGCCACATCGCCGTAACGGTTGCCGATGACCGCAAAAGCTTTCGACGTGGCGAAGTAGATCATCGGGAACAGGTGCAGCGCCATCACCGTGACGATGCCGGGAAAGGAGTACAGAAAGCCGGCCAGGTTGAAGCCGAGCAGCTGCTCGCTGAAACCGTTCACCTGCAGCAGCTGCATCCACGACAGCGCGCCGATATAGGGTGGAATCAGGAACGGCACCAGCAGCAGCGCATCCCACAGCCGACCCTGGCGGGTACTCATCTGGGCGCGGCGAAACGCCAGCGGCAGGGCGAGGATGCAGGAGAGCAGAGTGACGCCGAGGGACAGGCTCAGCGAGTTCAGCGTGGCGCCGATCAGCTGCGCATCCATCAAGTTGGGCAACAGGGCGCTGAACGGCGCCGCCAACGACCATTCGTTGATCTGCGGGAACAGCGCATAGAGCAGGATCGCCAGCATCGGCAGGCCGATCAGCGTCAGCATCAGCAGGGTCGCCAGCGCCAGCAGCAGGGGACGTAGCGAGCGCCCCTGCCAGGCGGCGCCCGCCGTCAGGGTAGCAGCGGGCATGGCGTTATTTGGCGATCACGGAGGCGAACTTGGCTTTGGTCGCGGTAGCCTGTTCGGCGGCCTGCTTGGCATCGAAATCGATGATCGCCAGTTCGTTCCAGCCCGGACGCTTGGCCGGCACATCGGTGCGCGCCGGCAGGATGTACTCCTCGGCGACCAGTTGCTGGCCCTGGTCGGAGAGCAGGAAGTCGACGAACTGCTTGGCCGTTTCGGCATGTCGGCTGGACTTCAGGATCATGACCGGGCGCGGTGCCAGTACCGTGCCTTCGCTCGGATAGACCACCTCGATGCTCTCGCCCTTGGCCTTGGCGCCGATGATGATGTAATCGACGGCGCCGAATACCACACCCTTGGCGCCCTGCAGTACCGGGTTCAGCGCGGCCTTGTTGGCGCCCGGTACCAGCAGGTCGTTGGCGGCGAGCTGGCTGAACAGGGTCCAGGCGTTAGCGGAATCCTGTGCCACCAGCCCCTGCACCAGCGTCAGCGCGGAGCCGGATTTGGCCGGGTCCGGCATCGTGACCTGGCCTTTGTAGGAGGGGTGGGTCAGGTCGGCCCAGTGCTGCGGTGCCGGCAGCCCGGATTTGGGGTTGTAGGCGATCGACAGCGCCGCCGCGCCTTGGGCGACGTAGCGGTCACTCTTCAGCGCGGCGGGTACCTGGGCTGCATTCGGTGAGGTGTAGGGCAGCAGTTCGCCGGCTTCGTCCAGGGTCAGGGCGTGGCCCCAGGAAGCGGAGATCATCACATCGGCGTGCGGATTGGATTTTTCCGCCTGGTAGCGGGCCATGATCTTGCCGGCGGTGGACTCGAACATCTCCACCGGGGTGCCGGTCTTGGCTTCGAACGCCTTGGCCAGTGCGCTGGACAGCGACGCCGGGCCGGCGCTGTAAACCACCAGCGGCTCGGCGGCGAAGGTCGGGGTGGCCAGGACAAGGCCGACGGCGAGGGCGGCAACGAACTGTTTCATCGGGTGCTCCATGCTGAACCTGGGGATTCTGGGTAAGCCGCCTATCATGGATCTGTCATATGAATGATTAATGACGCCGGCGTTACGCCCCGATGGCAGCTTGTCGAGTGCGAAGGGTACAGACGCCTGCGGCACGGGGAGGACAGCATGGGCGTGTACCGATGGCGGCGGCGCTGCCTGTGTCTGGTGCGCCGGTGCCAGGGCTATATGCTGGATGACCGGGCGCCGCGCCGGCGCTGCAACCGACAGGGGAGATAAGATGGAACTGACGCTTTACCAGGTGGACGCCTTTGCCAGCCGCCCGTTCGAGGGCAACCCGGCCGCCGTATGCCCATTGCCGCACTGGCTCGATGACGAGCTGATGCAGGCGATCGCGGCGGAGAACAATCTGGCGGAGACCGCCTTCTTCGTGCCGCGCGGCGACGACTACGAGATCCGCTGGTTTACCCCCACCGTGGAGGTGGATCTGTGCGGCCATGCGACCCTGGCCAGCGCCTGGGTACTGCTCAACTGTCTGGATCACCCGTCCACGGAGCTGGTGTTCCACTCCCGCAGTGGCCCGCTCGGGGTCAAACGCGACGGCGACACGCTGGAACTGGATTTTCCCGCCCAGCCGCCGCAACCCTGTGCACTGCCGGAGGTGATGGCGCGCGCCCTCGGGGTGCCGATAGTGGCATGCCTGCGGGCCGCGGATTACCTGGTGGTACTGGAAAGTGAGCAGGCGGTGGTCGAGCTGCAGCCCGATCTGGCGGCGCTGAAGCAGCTGGACCTGCGGGGCGTCATCGTCACTGCGCGTTCGAAACGCTACGACTTCGTCAGCCGTTTCTTCGCACCGCTGTGTGGTATCGACGAGGACCCGGTGACCGGTTCCTCCTTTACCCAGTTGGCACCTTACTGGGCTAAGGTGCTGGGCAAAGCGGCGTTCGAAGCCAAGCAGGTGTCCGCCCGTGGCGGCGAGGTGGGTTGTACGCTGCTCGGCGAACGCGTCAAGATTCGCGGTCGCGGTGTGCTCTACCTCAGTGGCAGTATTCGCGTCTAGCGGACGGCGAGGCGCCAGGTGATTGGCGGGCGCACGGAGGCGAGGCGGTTAAGCGGGAACAGTCAACTCGGATAGGCTCGAAAAGGTTGACGAATATCGGTGAGTGGGTGTGATATTGTTGTTTTAAGGAGACAATAAACCTATCCTCCACTCTTCGGT
>QKGH01000422.1 GCA_003250495.1 Marinobacterium sp. | reverse complement strand
ATATAATGCTGGGATGCACGCCAAAAAGCTTAAATCGCTTATGTGAAAAGGTGAGGCTGGCAACCGTTCGATTGTCCTGCCGAACCTTACCAAATACAGGATGCTCGTCCGCATAGCGCTGCCAACGCTGGCTCGCCCCCAACTCAATATACACGCCCTGCAGCGCGTCAAAGCGCCTGCCGATCTGTCCACCCAGTGTTATGGCACGATAATCCAGATAACGCCGCTGAGTCCGATCGAGCTCCAGGCCTGGCAACAGGGACAGCGACAGACTGTCGCCCAAGCGCCACTTAAACCGCATATCCAGGTTCGAGCGCCAGCCGTCCCGGTAATCCAACTCGGTATAGTCCTGCCGCAGAGCCTGCCCACGAACCAGGAATGAGCTGTTTTTCTTCAGATTTTTCAGCAGAAATGCGCCCATCCCATAGCGCTTGATATACGACTCGCCACCGACCTCCTGGTACTGCAGCACGGGCCCCAGGCCCCAACGCGCCCTCTCAAGCGCCCACTGTAGCTCCGGCGCCAGTATTAGGCTCAGGATATTCTCGTCCGCATTTTCCAGACGCTTGGTAAAACCTATAGCCCCCTTGGCCACGAGATCGATATCTTCCGCCAGACGATGAATGTAATAACCGTTCAATTCGGCACTCAGATTGACCCCTTCATGCTCCTGAGCATCCTCATCCAGCAGGAAACGGATGCCGTCGACCTCGACCGTTTTTGCCGCCGTACCGTTATTGATATTGGTCGAGGGTTCCGCCCCCATCGACAGGCTAATACCGTAGGGCTTGTAGATATTTTCGTACTCCGCCTTCAGGCGCCGATACTGCTGTTTTACAGCTGGATCGGACACCAGCGAATCGTTGATATCGACGTAATACATCGCCCGGTGATATTTCTTCACCGCCCAGAGCGCGTTGATCAACGCCTGACGCACATCGACATTATCGGGAAAACGTTGGTAGAGGTTACGCGCCAACGGCTCAGCCTGCTCCGTGGGCCCCTCTTCGATCAGGCGATAGACCTGCACATAGTCGGGCAGCCAGAGGTAACTGCGCGCGTTTGCCGCCACCGAACCGGCCAGGTTATCCGCCGCCACAAAATATTTTTCCGCGATCAGCGCATTCACCGCCTCGAGCGGCGTTACCTGCACCGATCCACCCGCTTGCGCAGCAACTGCCCCAACGGAGCAGATTAACAGCAGATTAACCAGCACAACATGCACCAAAGCCGGATAAACAAGTTGGTCACTCCATCGACACAGCTGCGACCGGAGCTGCACCCCCAAGTGCAGCTCCGGATACAGCGACGAACATTGATTGTGGAAAAAAGCTTACTCCTGTAGATCCCCCCAGAGCACACCTTGCAATACATGAGTCGAGCTCGAACCGCTCAGGACCAACGCGGCTGACTCGGCGTTGGCACCATAAAAAGAACCCGAACCCGACACTTCGGGCCCTATGCCGTCAGCCAGAGGCCCCTCCGCGAGATAGTTATCGAGGGCCTCATTGCCGGTGCCCCAGGAATCCTCGCCATTATCGACGAAGCTAATCTCGCTACCGGAAATTTTGGCGCCACCAAACTCCATGGCATAACCCGCATCACTGACGTCCACCGTCTCAGAGGCGCCATCGCCGGTATAGGTTGTGGTTGACGTGATATCGAGGATGGCGCCCAGGGTCCCCGCATCGAAATCCACCGCCATGTTGGTATTGCCATACAGATCGAGGCGATTGACGTCGTCCGCGGTATCGCCCCGATTGATGGCATAGAAGGCGAATTCGCCGGTGCCGATATAGGTCGCGGTGCCACTGGTCGGCATATCCGCCGGGTCGGTTTTGTAGCCCACCACGGTATAGCCCAGCACCTGCGAATCCGCCGTCAGGCCGTCACTGATCTCACTGCCGTTCATCTGCAGGATAAAACGCAGCGGCACCATGACGCGCGGTGAGGCAAGCACCTCGGACGTGGTGGCATGTTCAGCATCGAAACCGCCCAAAGCGTAGAGAGTGGCAATTTCGCCGCTGCCGGTATCGCCGGCTGTAGCATACTTCTCGTAGTCGCCGTCGATCAGATCGGCACTGGTAAAGGCTACGTCGCTGCCGTTATAGGAGAGGGTGTAACCATCTTCGGTCTTGGTCAGGGTAACGCTGACATCCTGTTCATCCAGGG
>QKGH01000298.1 GCA_003250495.1 Marinobacterium sp. | reverse complement strand
ACAGGAGTCCAATGCCGGGCGTCCGGCGATAACGGCCGCTGTGAACGTTGACGGGCGAGCAGATCTGATCGAGCAGGTGAACCTGCTGACCCCGCAGGGGTGGATCGTCGGCGGTGGGGTAAGGCTGGCCAATGGCTGCATCGAACAGATCCATGGGCGGCCCGATCCGCTGGCGCAGCCCGATCCGGCGCTGCCGAGCCTGTTGCCGGGGATCATCGATGCCCATGGCGATGCGTTCGAGCGCGAGATCACGCCGCGTTCCGGAGCCGAGTTTCCGTTGGATCTGGCGCTGGCCACCAACGACCACGCCCTGATCGGCGCTGGCATCACCACCTTCTACTTCAGCATCACCGACGGTTTCGAACCCGGCCTGCGTTCGCGTCAGACCGTGCGCCAGCTGTTGCAGCTGCTGGAACAGCAGCGCGAGGCGCTGAAGTGCGACACCCGCATCCATATCCGCCATGAGCAGGTCAACACCGACGATCACGCCGAGCTGATGCAGTGGCTCGCCAGCGGCCGCATCGACCTGCTGTCGCTGAACGATCATCTGCCCCACCCGGAGGATGCGACGCGGGTGGAGCGGTTCAAGATCAGCATCGGCCGGCGGTTGAAGTTCGCCGACGGCGAGCTGGACCGTTTCATCGCACAGCTGCAGGAGCGGCGTCCCGCCGGGCTGGCCCAGGTGCAGGAGCTGGCGGCGCTGGCCCGCGAACGCGCCATCCCGTTGGCCAGCCACGATGACCGCTGTACGGAGGATGTGACCCGCGCCCGCGCGCTCGGGGTCTCCATCGCCGAGTTTCCGCTGACGCTGGAGGTGGCGCAGCAGATGCGCGCGCTGGGCATCGCGGTGCTGGTGGGCGCGCCCAACCTGGTGCGCGGGGGCTCCCATCTCGGCGCCCTGGGCGCGGCCGAGGCGATCGCCGCCGAGTCGGCCAACCTGCTGTGCAGCGATTACCACTATGCCTCGCTGTTCCGCGCCCCGTTCGTGGCCGCCGAACAGGGGCTGTGCAGCCTGGCCCAGGCCTGGCGCCTGGTCAGCAGCGAGCCGGCCAGGGCGGTGGGGATCGCCGGGCGTACCGGCTCGATCGAGGAGGGCAAGCAGGCCGACCTGCTGCTGCTGCAGCACCTGGACGGCTCGCCGCTGTCGCTGCGCCGGGTCTGGAGCCGGGGGCGGCTGGCGCTCTGCAACGGCTGAACGCGTGCGACCCAAGTGTTGCTTATATTGACGACGCCGCCCTAAAACGGTGCTTGGGGTGGCGTCATCAGACCGCCATCCAACTATCAACAAAGCAACATGTCTAGATAACTGAGCTGTCACAGAGGCCGCCTAAGCTGGTCGGTATCAACGCTGAGGAGTGAGCGATGCCCGCCATACAAGTGACAGACCTGCAGAAAAGCTACACCGGTACCCGGGTGCTGAAAGGCATCGATCTGGAGATCGGGCAGGGCGAGATGGTGGCGCTGATCGGCTCCTCCGGTTCCGGTAAATCGACGCTGATGCGCCATCTGACGGCGCTGACGCTGGCCGATCGCAGCGGGGCTTCCGAGGTCCGGGTGCTGGGCCGGCAGATCCAGCGTCACGGCCGCGCCGCTGGCGATATCCGCCGCAGTCGGGCTCTGATCGGCAACGTATTCCAGCAGTTCAACCTGGTGAACCGCCTCAGCGTGCTGACCAACGTGCTGATCGGCGGGCTCAGCCGCATCCCGACCTGGCGCAGCCTGCTGGGCTGGTTTACCGAACAGGAGAAGCGGGAGGCGCTGCAGGCGCTGCAGCAGGTCGGGCTGGCCGAGTATGCGCTGAAACGCGCTTCCGACCTGTCCGGCGGCCAGCAGCAGCGGGTCGCCATCGCCCGTGCGCTGATGCAGAAAGCGCAGCTGATCCTGGCCGATGAGCCGATCGCCTCGCTCGATCCCGAGTCCTCCCGCCTGGTCATGGAAACCCTGCAACAGATCAACCGCGACCTCGGCATCACCGTGGTGGTGACCCTGCATCAGGTCGATTACGCGCAGAAGTTCTGTCCCCGCGCCATCGCCCTGCGTGAAGGGGAGATCTTCTTCGACGGAGCGACCCGGGAACTGAGCGGCGAGCTGCTGACCCAGCTCTACGGCAAGCAGGTCCGCGAGGCGTTGCCCGCGGCGGCGGATGAGCCGCTGGCCGGAACCGGGCGCTACGAGCTGACGCCGGTCTGAGCGGATCCGCGCGCGGCACTCAACCATGGATGCGTTAACGACCCGGGCCTGAAGCGCTGCGGGTCAACCAGCGTTGCAATTGCAGAAGTTGCGACAGAACTGATAACCGAGCCAATCCCCCTAACTTACACGGAGCGACCGATGAAACTGAAAAAGCTGTTCTCCAAGCTGGCCGCCGGCCTGGCGTTGACCACTGCCGTCGCCGGCGTCAGCGCGGTGCAGGCGGAAGAGATGAAAACCCTGAACTTCGGCATCATCTCGACCGAATCCTCGCAGAACCTGAAATCTGTCTGGGAGCCGTTCCTGGCCGATATGTCCAAGCAGCTGGGGGTCGAGGTGAAGCCGTTCTTCGCCGCCGATTACGCCGGCATCATCCAGGGGATGCGCTTCGACAAGGTTGACGTCGCCTGGTACGGCAACAAGTCCGCGATGGAAGCGGTGGACCGTGCCAACGGCCAGATCTTCGCCCAGACCGTCGACGTCACCGGCAACCCGGGCTACTGGAGCGTGCTGCTGGCGTCCAAGTCCAACGACAAGATCAACACTGTCGACGACATGCTCAAGCATGCCGGCGAGCTGAGCTTCGGTAACGGCGACCCGAACTCCACCTCCGGTTTCCTGGTGCCGAGCTACTACGTGTTCGCCAAGAACGGTGTCGACGCCAAGCAGATCTTCAAGCGCATGACCAACGCCAGCCACGAATCCAACTTCCTCGCCGTGGCCAACGGCCAGGTCGATGTGGCGACCAACAACACCGAGCAGCTGGAGCGGGTCAAGGTGACCCATCCGGAGAAGCTGGACCAGGTCAAGGTGATCTGGAAATCGCCGCTGATCCCGTCCGACCCGATCGTCTGGCGCAAGAACCTGCCGGAGAGCGCCAAGGGCAAGATCTACGACTTCTTCATGAACTACGGCAAGAACGGCGACGAGCATGAGCTGGATGTCCTGAAAGCGCTGGCCTGGGCACCGTTCAAGGCCTCCAGCGACGATCAGCTGCTGCCGATCCGCCAGCTGGTGCTGTTCAAGGAGCGCGTCAAGCTGGTGAGCGCCTCCGATCTGAGCGCCGAGCAGAAGGCGCAGAAGATCCAGCAGATCGACGACCAGCTGGCCGAGCTGAACCGCCGCATGGATGCGCTGGCCACGGCGTCCGCCAACTGACCGACGCGGGTGGCGGAGCGCGGCTCCGCCACCCCTCTCCTTTGTCGTAGCCGAGTGTAACTGACGATGAGCGATATGACCCTGGAGCGGCAGGTCCTGCCGCGCAAGCCCTTCAACTGGATCGCCGCGCTGAGCTGGGCGCTGCTGCTGGGGCTGCTGGGATGGGGTTGGCAGGGCGCGGAGATGAACCCGCTGCTGCTGATCAGCGACGCGGGCAACATGGCGCAGTTCGCCGCCGACTTCTTCCCGCCCGATTTTCACGAAATCGGTTACTACCTCGACGAGATGGTGGTGACCATCCACATCGCGCTGTGGGGCACGGTGCTGTCGATCATCTTTTCGGTGCCGTTCGGCATCCTCAGCTCGGAAAACCTGATGCCGGCCTGGATCTACCAGCCGGTGCGCCGACTGATGGATACGACCCGCGCCATCAACGAGATGGTGTTCGCGATGCTGTTCGTCGTCGCCGTGGGACTGGGCCCGTTCGCCGGCGTCATGGCGCTGTTTATCCATACCACCGGGGTACTGGCGAAGCTGTTCTCCGAGGCGGTGGAGGCGATCGATCCGCGCCCGGTCGAGGGGGTGCGCGCCACCGGTGCCAACGTGCTGGAGGAGATCCTCTATGGCGTGATCCCGCAGGTGCTGCCGCTGTGGATCTCCTATTCGCTGTACCGCTTCGAGTCCAACGTCCGCTCCGCCACCGTGGTCGGCATGGTCGGTGCCGGCGGTATCGGCGTGGTGCTGTGGGAGAGTATCCGCGGTTTCCAGTTCCAGCAGACCTGCGCCGTGATGATCGTGATCATCCTCTGCGTGACGCTGACCGATCTGATCTCGCAGCGCCTGCGTAAGGCCTTTATCTGATCCGTTTTTTTGACTGTGTGACTTGTATAGACAAATGGCCGTATACCTGAAAATCGCATCACAACTGCGCGACGAGATCCAGACCCGCTACCGCTCCGGCGACCTGCTGCCGCCGGAAAAACAGCTGGCGGACCGCTTCAGCGTCAACCGCCACACCGTGCGGCGCGCCATCGACGAGCTGGTCCAGGATGGCCTGGTACGGCGCTACCAGGGGCTGGGCAACAAGGTGGTGCAGACCCCGATCGACTACGCGCTGCACGACCGTGCCGCGTTCTCCTACAACCTGTCGCGGATCGGCCTGGCGCTCGACACCGAGGTGGTCGGCTGTGCGCCAGGCCAACTGCCGGAGTCGCTGTGCCGACGGGTCGAGCTGGCCCCGGCAACACCGGCGGTACTGCTGCGCACGCGGCGCTTCATCGAGCGCGACCCGGTGTGCCTGATCCGCCACTACCTGTTCGATATCGAGTTGGCCGCCCTGCAGCGCTTCCACGGCGGTTCGCTGCACGCCTTCCTGCGCGAGCAGTGCCAACTGGAGCTGCGCCGCGGCACCACCCGCCTGCATGCGCGGATGCCGACGCTGAACGAGTGCGAACAGCTGGCGATCGGCCGCGGCATCCCGGTGATGGAGATCCATACCTGCAACTACCGCGAAGGCTCCGAACAGCTGATGGAGTACTCCATCGCGTTGAGCCGCAGCGACCTGTTCGAATACCGAGTGGAACCTTAAACAATGAGCGAACAGATCCCCAACGATCCGACCCTTAACGACCAGACCCGGCGGCGCCAGCAGTGGATGGCGATCCTGGCCAAGGCACCGGCCCAACAGCTGCTGGCGCTGGCCGAGCCGCTGCTGGCCGAACGCCATTTCGACCTCGTCCGCGCGCCGGAAACCGGCCTGACCCAGGTGCGTGCACGGATGGGCGGCAACGGCGAGCAGTTCAACCTCGGCGACATGACGCTGACCCGCTGCGTGGTGCGCTCCACCGAGGGCTATCTCGG
>QKGH01000034.1 GCA_003250495.1 Marinobacterium sp. | reverse complement strand
GAGCAGGAGTTCGGCCGCATGCGCCGGCTGATGGATCAGATGCACCGCACCGACGATCGCGAAAGCCACTACCAACTGATGCGTCAGCACTGGCAGGAGATGAACCGGGTCATGGGCGATCTCGACCGCATGCCCTGCGGCGACGACTGCACCCTGCAGCAGTACCGCGAACGCGACCGGCTGATGGAGCAGTTACGCGAACAGATGCGGCTGCATCAGCAGGAGTTCGAACAGCGCGAATATCGCCGTGGCGGCATGATGCGTTAACGTTGCGGCGGCTGTGGCGGCGCTTCCGGCTTGCAGGCAGAGGCGCTACCGCACTGCCCGGCCGAGCTGCAACGGCCGCAGCCGCCACCGCACTTCGCCTGCAGGCTGCGCCGCAACCAGCGCCGCAGCCAGAGCGCGATGCACAGCACCACCACGACCACCACCCCCCAGTCGAACGCGCTCAGCTCGCTCACAGCAACCAACTCCCGATCCGGAATGTCAGCCAGGCCATGATCCAGGCCAGGCTCAGCCCCATCGCCAGCGAAACCCCGGCCCATTTCCAGCTACCGGTCTCGCGCCGGATCACCGCCAGTGTCGCCAGGCAGGGCATATACAGCAACGTGAACACCATCATCGCCAACCCGGCCGCCGCCGGCAACGCCGCGCCAATAGCGTGCTGCAGCGCCTGGGGATCGTCCGCCGAGGTCTGGTACACCACCGCCAGCGTCGCGACGATCACCTCCTTGGCGATGAAACCGGACAACAGCGCCACCGTCTCCTGCCAACCGAACCCTAGCACCGAGAACAGCGGCGCCAGTAGGTGGCCGAGCTGTTCGATCCAGGAGATGCCGTCGCGCGGAAAACTCTGCAGCAGCCAGATCAGCATCGAACCGATCAGGATCACGCTGCCCGCCTTCATCAGGAAGTCGCGCGAACGGTCCCACAGGTGCAGCAACAACGCGCCCAGGGTCGGGATGCGCCAGGGCGGCAGCTCCATGATGAAGGTCTCGTCGTAATGCGACGGCAGCAGCCGCGACAGCACGGCGGCACAACCCAGCGCCACCAGGACGCCAAGCAGGTAGATCCCGAACAGCACCGAGCCGGCATAGTGCGGATAGAACACCCCGGCCAGCAACAACAGCACCGGCAGCCGCGCCGAGCAACTCATGAACGGGTTGACCAGGATGGTGATCAGCCGCGCGCGCGGCTCCTCGATGGTACGGGTCGCCATGATCGCCGGCACGTTGCAGCCAAAGCCCATCACCAGCGGCACCAGCGCCTTGCCATGCAGGCCGACACTGCTCATCAGCCGATCGACCAGGAAGGTCGCGCGCGCCATGTAGCCGGTCTGTTCCAGCAGCTCCATGAACAGGAACAGCAGCACCACGTTGGGCAGGAATACCAGTACCCCACCGACACCGGCGATGATGCCATCCACCAGCAGATCGCGCAGCAGGGAGTCCGGCAGCAGCTGCGCCACCCCCTGGCTGATAAAACCGACCCCGCTGTCGATCCAGCCTGCCGGGACCGCGCCCAGCACGAAGGTCGCCTCGAACATCGCCCACAGCGCCAGCATGAACAGCGGCAACCCCAGCCAGCGATTCAGGGTCAGCCGGTCGAGGCGCTCATCGAGGCCGTTGCGGGTGCCGTGGCGCAGGTCGATATGGTGCATGATTGCGTGCACCCAGCCGTAGCGTCCCTCGGCGATCAGCTCCGCCGGCGACTCGTCGTGACGCTGGACGATCTCGGCCAGCCCCTGCTGGGCCTGCGCCAGTTGCTCCGCGGTGCAGCTGAACGGAACGTCGCCGTCGGACTCCAGCCAGCGCACCGCCTGCCAACGCTCCAGTCCCGCCTGCTGCAGACGTTTGAGCAGCCGCTCGATATGGGATTCGTAGTCGATCTGCAGCGGTTCCGGTTGCCGCGGCGTCTGCACCGCCTGCAGCAGTGCATCGAACAGGGCGTCGACATAGGTGCGCCGTCGGCCGTCACTGGGCAGCACCGGCACACCGAGGGCGGCGGACAGCGCCTCCAGATTGGGGCGGGCGCCGTTGCGTTCCGCTTCATCCAGCATGTTCAGCGCCAGCAGCAGCGGTACGCCCTGCTCCAGCAGTTGGCTGGTCAGCGCCAGGTGGCGGCCGAGATGGCCGGCATCGAGTACGTTCAAGACGAGGTCGGGCGGGGTATCGTGCAGGTAGTCGCGCGCCACCCGCTCTTCGACGCGGTTCTGGCTCAGCGAGTAGATACCGGGCAGGTCCACGAAGCGCAGACGCACCCCACGGTGCACGCGCTCGCCGAAGCGTCCGCTGACGGTGACGCCGGCCATGTTGCCGGTCCGCTGGCTGGCACCGGTCAGCAGGTTGAACAGAGAGGTTTTACCGCAGTTGGGATTACCGATGAGCGCAATCGTATAGCAGGGTTCACTCATGCTGCAGTTCGACCTCGATACAGCAGGCCTCTTTGTTACGCAGGCAGAGCTGTTGCTGGCCGATGGTGTACGCCCGCGGGCTGCCCCAGAAGGTCATGGCATGGAGGGATACGGGTTGACCGCGCAGGATCCCGAGCGCGGCGAGGCGCTGGCGTAACGACTGCGGTCCGCTAAGGCCGCTGATACGGGCACGGTGTTCGGGTTTCAGGTCACACAGCGTCATAGGTCAAACCCCACTGACAACTCTAATGAAAACGATTATCACTCATTTATATATCCTTTGTTAAGTGGGGATATCAACCCCTCGCTGATACAGCTCATGCAAATGGAGCTTCGTTCAGTGAAAATCCCGCGACCGCGCACTGAGTCCCTGCCATAACGGTGTCAGGTCGGTCAGGCGCCCGGCGATCACATGGATCAGCTCGCCCTGCCGCTCCAGGATGCCGTCCACCTGCAGAATCCGGCTGCCCAGCAGCGCCTTGCGCTGGGCCCTGGCCGTCGCCTGCCAGACCACCAGGTTGACGTTGCCGCTCTCATCCTCCAGCGTCACGAAGGTGATGCCGGTGGCCGTGCCGGGGCGCTGGCGGTTGGTCACCAGTCCGGCCACCCGCACCGGGCGGCCCGACTCGATGCGGCCGAGCTGCTGTGCCGGTACGCAGCGCGCCAGCGCACCCTGCTCCCGCAGCAGCGCCAGCGGATGGCGGCGCAGGGTCAGGCCGACGTGGCGGTAATCCGCCTCCAACTCCGCCTGCTCGTCGGGGGCCGGCAGCGCGACCGTCGGCGGCATCTGCGTCCCCCCAGCCCTTTCCGGCACCTCGCTCGCCGGTGTTACGCGCTCCGCTGCCGCCTCCAGCTCCGGCAGCGCCTCCTGCCGCGCCAGCAACTCCCAGCGTGCCTGGTGCCGATGCCCGGCGATCGCCGCCAGCGCATTGGCGGCCGCCAGCGCCTCGTCGTCGCGCTTCGGCAACGGGCAAAGGCGGCGCAACGCCTCCACGCTGGCGAACCCCTGCGCCGGGCGGCGCTGCAACAGGCGCTGCGCACTCTGCTGCGATAGCCCTTTTACCAGCCGCAGCCCCAGCCGTAATGCGCCCTGCCTGCGCTCGCCGCGATCCGGATACTCCAGCTGGCAATCCCACTGGCTGGCATTGATGCAGACCGGGCGCACTTCGACGCCGTGGCGTTGGGCGTCCTGCACCAGTTGCGACGGCGAGTAGAACCCCATCGGCTGGCTATTGAGCAGGGCGCAGCAGAACGCCGCCGGCTCATGACACTTGAACCAGGCCGACAGGTAGACCAGCAGCGCAAAGCTGGCGGCATGGGACTCGGGGAAACCGTATTCGCCGAACCCCTCGATCTGGCGGCAGATCCGCTCGGCATAGTCGGCACCGTAGCCGCGCGCGGTCATCCCCTCGCGCAGCTGCTGCTGGTAGCGGGCGATGGTTCCACTACGGCGCCAGGCCGCCATCGCCCGACGCAGCTGGTCCGCCTCGCCGGCACTGAACCCGGCCGCCACCATCGCCAGGCGGATCACCTGCTCCTGGAAGATCGGCACCCCCAGCGTCGGCTTCAGCACCTCCTCCACCTCGGCACTGGGATAATCCACCGCCTCCAGCCCCTGCCGGCGCAGCAGATAAGGGTGCACCATATCGCCCTGGATCGGCCCCGGCCGCACGATCGCCACCTGCACCACCAGGTCGTAGTAGTTGCGCGGGCGCAGCCGCGGCAGCATGTTCATCTGTGCCCGCGACTCCACCTGGAACACCCCCATCGAATCGCCGTTACTGAGCATCGCGTACACCTCCGCCTGCTCGCGCGGGATATCCTGCAATTGCCAGCGCCGGCCGTCACGCTTACCGAGCAGTTCCAGCGTGCGGCGCAGGGCGCTGAGCATCCCCAGCGCCAGCACGTCGATCTTCAGCAACCCCAGCGCGTCCAGGTCGTCCTTGTTCCACTGGATCAGCGTGCGTCCCGCCATCGCCGCATTCTCGATCGGCACCAGCTCGTGCAGCGGCCCCGCCGAGATGATGAAGCCGCCCACATGCTGCGACAGGTGGCGGGGGAAGTGCAGGATCTGCGGCACCAGCGCCAGCAGATGGCGGAACAGCGGTGCCGGTTCCGGACCGCCCAGCACGCGCAGTTGATCGAGCCAGCCCTGCTGGCGGTCGCGGCGATCGAGCTGGCCGATCAGCCAGCCCAGGTAGGCATCGTCGAATCCCAGCGCCCGCCCAACATCGCGGATCGCACTGCGGCTGCGATAGCTGATCACCGCCGCCGCCAGTCCGGCGCGGTCGCGGCCGTAGCGTTGGTAGATGTACTGGATCACCTCCTCGCGCCGCTCATGCTCGAAATCCACATCGATATCGGGCGGCTCGTTGCGCTCCTTCGACAGGAAACGCTCGAACAGCAGGTTGACCTGGCGCGGGTCGACCTCGGTGATCCCCAGGCAGTAGCACACCACCGAGTTGGCCGCCGAGCCGCGCCCCTGACACAGGATGCCGCGTGAGCGGGCGAAGCTGACGATATTCTCGATGGTCAGGAAGTAGGGCTCGTACTGCAGCTCGGCGATGATCTGCAGTTCATGCTCGATCGTCGTACGCACCGCAGCCGGCACACCATCCGGGAAGCGCCGCCCAGCCCCCTGTGCCACCAGCGTGCGGGTAAGCGCTTGCACGCTGTCCGGGCGGCACCAGCTCGGCCGGGTATTCGTAGCGCAGCTCGTCGAGGGAGAAGTGGCAGCGGCTGGCGATCTCCAGCGTCGCATCGCGCAACGCCGCCGGATAGAGCTTCTGCAGCCGCGACCACGGGCGCAGATGGCCCTCGGCGTTGGCGCTGAGCTGCCAGCCCAACTGCTGCACCGGGGTGCGCAAGCGAATCGCCGTCAGCAGCTGCTGCAGCGGTTGCCGCTGTGCCTCATGCATCAGCACCGCCCCGGCGCAGACCAGCGGCAGGAGCTCCGCCTGCGCCCGGGTCAACAAGCGCCAGTAGCGCCAGTGATCGTCCGCATCGAGTAGCCGT
>QKGH01000033.1 GCA_003250495.1 Marinobacterium sp. | reverse complement strand
GGGCCCATCGCCCGGGTCTGCAGATCGGGCTGCTGCTCGGAAACCTCGGCGACAGCGATTGCCAGGCGCCGCGGCGTCGAAAAGGCGCGAACCGCGCCGAAGGTCAGGCGGGCGTTGTCCAGCTCCTGGCGCAGCAGCCGCTCAATGTCGGCCATCGCCTTCGGCTGGAAGCCTGCCGGAAGTTCTTCGGTACCTATTTCAAGGAAAAGTTCCTTGGCCATATCAAAACTCCGAAAAAGAGAACAGGGTCAACGGTCGGGGATCAAGGTTGCAGCAACCGATCCGGCGCAGCGTCATTTCTTCAGCAACGGATAACCGAGCTTCTCGCGCTGGGCGACATAGCCTTCAGCGCAGAGCCGCGCCAGGTTGCGCACCCGGCCGATGTAGTGGGCGCGCTCGGTAACCGAAATAGCGCCACGGGCGTCGAGCAGGTTGAAGGTGTGCGAGCCCTTGAGCACGAAGTCGTAGGCCGGGAAGACCAGCTCGGCGGCGGCCAGGCGCTTGCACTCGCCCTCATACATGTCGAACAGCTTGAACAGCATGTCGGTGTCGGCCTCCTCGAAGTTGTACTTCGAGAACTCGACCTCGGTCTGGTGGTGGACGTCGCCGTACTTGACCCCCTTGACCCACTCGAGGTCGTAGACGTTGTCGACCCCCTGCAGGTACATGGCGATCCGCTCGCAGCCGTAGGTGATCTCGCCGGCCACCGGCTTCAGGTCGATACCGCCGGCCTGCTGGAAGTAGGTGAACTGGGTGATCTCCATGCCGTCGAGCCAGACCTCCCAGCCCAGACCCCAGGCGCCGAGGGTCGGCGACTCCCAGTCGTCCTCGACGAAGCGGATGTCGTGCTGCAAATGATCGATACCGAAGCTCTTCAGCGAGTCGAGGTAGAGCTGCTGGATGTTGTGCGGGTGCGGCTTGAGGATGACCTGGAACTGGTAGTAGTGCTGCAGCCGGTTCGGGTTCTCGCCGTAGCGGCCGTCGGTCGGGCGACGCGAAGGCTCGACGTAGGCTACGTTCCAAGGCTCCGGGCCGAGGACGCGCAGGAAAGTCGCCGGATTGAAGGTGCCGGCCCCTTTCTCGATGTCGTAGGGCTGCTGGATGATGCATCCCTGCTTGGCCCAGTAGGCCTGCAGCGAAAGGATCAGGTCTTGAAAGGTCACGATGCCTCCAGATGGGACCGGGGCGGCGGTAACCGTCCCGCATGCAAAAGAATTGTATGCTGTATACAATGTCGGACCCGAAATTCTAGCCCCTTTGGCGTCCGGCTGTCAACCGTTGAGTTCCGGCAGAATCCCCGTTCCAGGCCGGCCTGCCGCCCGCTTCATCCGCCGCCGATTTCCCGCAGGAAACGGAGCGAGCGCAGCGGCCGCGGCAGATGCAGCTGCAGGGCGGCGGCCAGCGCCGCCCCCCCTTCCGCCAGGGTCCGTGCGCCGAGGGTGACGTCGGCAAAACGGGTCAGCGGCCCGCGCAACAGCCGGGAGAGCGAGCCGAGGGTGGTGGCGGCGATGTGCATCCCACCGGCAGGTGGCGCACAGGCGGCGCAGAGACTGCCGCCGCGGGCGGCGTCGAAGACCACCTCGTCGGGAAGCGCGCCGAAGCATTCGGCACAGTGCAGCAGGTGCGGGATATAGCCGACCAGGTTGAGCAGGCGCAGCTCGAACAGCAGCCGGGCGCTCGGCGACGGGCCGGCGGCAGCGAGATGATCGAGAAACGCCACCAGCAGCCGGTAGACATCTTCATGCCCGGGGTCGTCACCGACCAGCTCCTCGACCAGCTCGCAGCCGTAACCGGCCAGCGCCAGGGCATGCAGGTCGCTGCGCAGCCCGACCCGCAGATCGACCAGCTCGACCTCGCGCAGCGACGGCAGGCCGCTGCCGCCCCCCTTCCAGTGCACCCGCACCTGGGAGAACGGTTCCAGCGCCGCGCCGAAGCGCTTGCGGCTGCTGCGCGCACCGCGGGCGAACCCCTTGCAGCGGCCCAACTGCGGGGTGAAGAAGGTCACGACCCGGTCGGCTTCGCCGTAGTCGATGTGACGCAGGATGATGGCATCGGAGACGTGCAGTTGCATAGGCAAGAGAGTAACAGAAAGGCTGGCGTTTAAGAAGCCCCGACCGGCCTACGCAAGGCGTACCTGCAACCGCTCGGCCAGAGCGACCGCCCCCGGCGTGGTCGGTACATTGCCGGCGGCATACAACTCGAAAAACCGGGTCTGCGCCCGCCAGAGGTCGACCTTCAACCCCCAGTGGGCAAACTGGTCGAGCAGATCGCTGGCAGCCTGCAGGCGATCGGCAGCCCCCGGCTCTGCCGCCACCGCTTCGAGCAGCGCGCTGATGCGGCGGCTGGCGACGTGCGCCAGGGCCGGGCGATCAACCTCGATGCCAAGGGTCAGCGCCTCGTCGATGCTGGCGTGCAAGGCGTCGATATCACAGGGCTCGGCGGCCAGCGCCCGTTGCAGGTCGCTGTTGAGGATGCTGCCGACCGGGATGGTCAATTGCGGCGGCAGCGGCACGCTCAGGTCGCGCAGGAATCGGAGCAGGTTCAGGTGCCGGTCGTGAATGACCCGGAACTCCCTTTCGACATCGCGCAGGGTGTCGGCCAGGATCTCCTCGATCAGGTTGCGGCGCTCGTCGGCAAACAGGTGCCAGAGGTTGTAGCTGGCGGCACCAAAGCGCCGGTCGAGCTGCAGCAGCACCTCGGCGAGATCGCCGCCGGTAAACGGCGGCAGCACCTCGCTGCGAAACGCCTGATAGTGGGCGTCGTCACGGCAGGGGAGCAGACCGGCGTTGAGGCTGTAGCCGCCGATATGCAACACTGCAAACAGAAATTCGCCCCGTTCCCAGGTAATATCGGAGGCGATGTCGACCCGGCCCAGGCAGAGCCGGGAGCCGTCGACGCTGTGCTGCTCCAGCGCCTTTTCCCGGGCCCGGTAGCAATAGATCGGCAGTGCTTCGACGGCCGGCCGTTCCCGCCCGGAGAAGCCGCTGGCGATGGCGTGGTGGGCGGCGACGTGCGCCAGGTCGACGCGGGTGGGGAGGATTTTCTCTTCGAACAGCTGCCGGCCGTGGCGCCAGCGCGGATCGTTGCATGGCACCAGCTCCAGCCGTTGCAGGAACGGCTCGACCAGGTCGGGGTAGCCGGCATCGGCAGCCAGATGCAGGGCCCGGGCGGCGAAGCGCAGCACCTGCTGACTCTCGATGCCGGAGATGTCGTCAAAAAACCAGCCGCAGCTGGTGTACATCGCCTGCGCCTGGCGCTGCATCTCCAGCAGCCCGAGGGCCTGTTCCCGCTCCGATGCGGTCAACTCCCGCCGGGCCTGGGCGTCGACGAACGACGCCGCCCGCGAGCGGTCAAGCAGCACCTCGACATAGGCGTTGCGGGCCTGCCAGGGATCGGGAAACAGCCGCTGCGCCCCGGTGATAAAAATTTCCGCCAGCTCGTCGCGCAACCAGTCGAGCGCGGCCCGCAGCGGCGCCCGCCAGCGCTGATGCCAGTTGCGCTGCAGGTCGATACGACAGCCGCAATCGCTGCGCCAGCGCTCGATGCCGTGGGCGCAGCTCCACGAAGTGTTGTCGTGGATGCGCACCTCCTGTTGCGGCGGAAAGCGCTCGAGAAACTCGCCGTAAACCGTCAGCTGTGCCAGGCTCTCCCGCTCGATGCTGTCGAGACAGTAAGCGAGCGCCATCTCGCCGAAACGGTGATGATGGCCGAAGGTTTCGCCGTCGGTCGCCAGGTGTGCCAGCTGCGGCGCCTTGTCCCGGGAGAAACTGCCGACGACCTGTCGCGCCAGGCGCCCGCCATCGCGCAGCAGATCGCCGAAGGCGACATCGGCGGCGAGACCGCCATGGTAGAAGAAGAGGGATATCTCCCGCCCCGAAGGCAACGGGCAGCGGTAGGCGACGGCGGTGTTGAGTCTCTTCGGGACCTGCCAGTCGCCGTCGCCGATCCTGCGCACCTGCAGGGCCTGGTGCGGGGCGAGGATGGTGAAGCGGATGCCGGCCTCGGCGAGGAGCTCCAGGGTCTCGGTGTCGACCGCGGTCTCGGCCAGCCACATCCCTTCCGGATCGCGGCCAAAGTGATGACGGAAATCGTCGATCCCCCAGCGGATCTGGGTGATCTTGTCGCGGCGGCTGGCCAGCGGCATGATCAGGTGGTTATAGACCTGGGCGATGGCGCTGCCATGGCCGTTAAAGCGCGCCTGAGCGGCGCGGTCGGCGGCGACCATCGCCTGCAGGGTCTCCGGCTGCTGCCGTTTCAGCCAGGCGAGCAGCGTCGGCCCGACGTTGAAGCTGATGCGGCTGTAGTTGTTGACGATGCGGCAGATGCGCCCCTGTTCATCGAGAATGCGCGCGGCGCTGTTCGGCGCATAGCACTCCTCGGCGATGCGGGCGTTCCAGTCGTGAAACGGCGCCGCCGAATCCTCGGGGTCGACCGCCTCCAGCCACGGGTTCTCGCGCGGCGGCTGGTAGAAGTGGCCATGGATGCAGACAAATCGCTCAGACATCGGACAGTTCCTTACCCGGTTTGTGCCGGACCAGCGTTCCTCGTGGCAGTGACCGGCCTCAAGACTCTATCAACCAATGCAGGCACTGACAAGGCGCCGACGGCTGATTGACAGGCGCAAAGGCAGGGTGTTAGCATGCGGTTTTGCCTGTATTGACCGCCTTTCCCGGAGAGCGCCGATGGACCAGAGACAACAAATGCTGCTTGAAACCGCCCGGCGGCTGATCCGCCGCGGCGCCAGCCCGAGCCTCTCCAACCTCCTGGTCAAAACCCACCCGGCCGATGTCGCCCACCTGTTCCGCGACCTGGAGCTGCGCGAGCAGCATATCCTGTTTGCGCTGATCGACGATCCCGAGCTGGCGGCCACCGTCCTCTCCGAGCTCGACCCCGGGGTCTCGGCGCAGCTGCTCGCCGAACTGCAGAAGGAGGCGATCACCGAGGTGCTGGAGGAGATGGCCTACGACGACGCCGTCGACGTCATCCAGAACCTCCCCGAAGAGCTGGCCAGCGAAATCCTGCAGGCGATGGAGGACGAAGACTCGCAGGAGATCGAGCAGCTGATGCAGTACGAGGAGGACACCGCCGGCGGTATCATGTCGACGGAGATCTTCACGCTCAACGAAGAGATGACGGTGCGCCAGGCGATCGACGCCATCCACCAGGCCGAGCACGTCGAGATGGTCTTTTACCTCTACGTCACCGACGCGCACAACCACCTGGT
>QKGH01000353.1 GCA_003250495.1 Marinobacterium sp. | reverse complement strand
AACCACCTGATCCCATACCGAACTCAGTCGTGAAACGCGTCATCGCCGATGGTAGTGTGGGGTCTCCCCATGTGAGAGTAGGTCATCGCCAGGCACCTAATGATCCCCGAGAGGGGAACGAGAGAAGGGTCATCCGCAAGGGTGACCCTTTTTTCGTTTCGCGGGGCTGGATACGCGAACCTATGTTTGATGCCTGTCTCTGCAATCAGGGGCGTTATGAGACCAGGCGTCGATCCCTTGCCCGTGACTGGGAAGCGAGTATAGTGCCCCTCTTCGTTTGTTGCGGCAGAAAGCATGGTCCAGCTAGCAGATCCTCCCCGTAAACCTTATATCGCGCGCGGCTCCGGTGTAGAACGCTGTGAGCAGTGTCGGTTGCCGACCGAAGTGTGTATCTGTGAATATCGCTACCAACTGCCGGCTGGCTGTGAGTTCTGGTTACTGACGCATCGTTATGAATTGTATAAGCCGACCAATACCGGTCGGTTGATCGTCGATTCGGTAGCCAATACCCGGCTGTTTGAATGGTCCCGTACCGAACCCGGAGACGCACTGCTGCAGGCGTTAGCCGATCCGCGTTACGCGCCCTGTCTGATCTTTCCGGCCGAGGAGGACTACCGGCATCGGGTGATTCAGCAGGTAGCGTCCGATGGGCGTATTCCCGCCTTCATCATTCTCGACGGTACCTGGAGACAGGCTCGGCGGATGTTCCGCCACAGCGCCTATCTCCAGCATCTGCCCGTGTTCGCGTTACAGACCGAACGTCTGAGTCGTTACCAGTTGCGTCGCTCCACTGTCGAGGAGCATCTGTGCACGGCAGAGGTGGCGGTTGCGGTATTGGAGCAGATAGGTGAGGTGGCGGTTGCCGCGCATCTGGAGAGTTATTTCGAGCGTTTCAACCAGAGTTACATCGCGACGCGGCGGCGCTGGGCGAAGCAGGAGCGGTAGCCCGCTCCCACTTGTGGGGGACGAGCGGTGGCTTAATGGGCCTCGGTGGAGGCGGTCGCCTGCTCTTTCTGCAACTGCTGGGCATACAGCGCATCGAAGTTCACCGGCGCCAGCATCAGGGCCGGGAAGCTGGCCTTGGAGGCGAGGTTGTCGATCGCTTCACGGGCGTAGGGGAACAGCAGGTTGGGGCAGAAGGCTCCCAGGGTATGGCGGGTTTCCGCATCGCCCAGGCCGGCCAGCAGGAAGATCCCCGCCTGCTGTACTTCGACCAGGAAGGCGGTCTCGTCGCTGTTTTTGACGGTGACAGTCAGCGTCAGGATCACTTCAAAATGCTGCTCGTCGAGCGCCTGGCTCTTGGTATTGATATCCAGGTTAACCTCGGGCTGCCAAGGCTTGGTGAAAATCTGCGGAGCGGCAGGCGTTTCCAGTGAGGCATCTTTCAGGTAGACGCGTTTGAGCGCGAACTGGGGCTGTTGTTGGTTCTCAGACATCGATCTTTCCTTTGCTGTAAACGTGAGTCATTGGCCCAATAGGGGAGCCAGTTTTCCCTGACGCTCTAGAGCGTAAAGGTCGTCGCAACCGCCGACATGCGTTTCGCCAATAAAGATCTGCGGAACGGTATGACGACCGGCGCGTGCCATCATCTGGCGGCGCAGGTCTGGAGCACTGTCGACGTCGATTTCGGTGTACGCCACGCCCTTACTGTCCAATAGAGCCTTGGCCCGGGAGCAGTAGGGGCACCAGCGAGTGAGATAGATTTCGATTGCCGGTGTCATGCCTTTACCACCGGCAGGTTCTGCCCCCGCCATTCGGTCATGCCGCCAGACAGGCGGACTGCCTTGCTGAAACCGGCAGCCTGCAGCTTGCGGGTAGCCGCGCCGGCGCTCTGGCCGATATTGCAAACGACGATGATCGGCTTGTCCTTGTATTTGTCGAGCTCCGACAGGCGCCGGTCGAGATCGGCCAGGGGGAGATGGATCGCCCCGGTGATACGCCCGGTTTCCCACTCCTTCTTGGTGCGGATGTCGAGCACTACGGCATCCTCCTTGTTGATTAGGGTGGTGGCTTCCGAGGTCGATACCGACTTGCCCGACTTGCGCGACTCGTTCCAGAGCAGCATCACCAGGGTCAGGGCCCAAGCCGCTGCGAGATAGTAGTGTTGGCTAACAAATTCAATCAGACGGTCCATAACCTTTCCGTAAACGGGCTGTTCGTATAGAGGCTGTTATATAGGCGGCCCAGTATACATGGGGCTTGCCCGGGGGATAAGGTTTAGCCGGGAATTTGCCCCGTCGACGCCATGGCTAAGGTACACTTGTTGGATAATACCTGAGCGGTAGAATGCTCCTTCCAGTTTGAACAGAACGAACTCAGCAGACGATGACAGACACACGCGCAACCAAAGCACTGATTATTCTCGACGGTTTCGGTGTCGAGTCCACCGCTTCATCGGCCATCGAGGCGGCCCGGACGCCGACCTGGGACGGATTGCTGGCGAATCGGCCGCATGCCCTTGTCCAGACCTCCGGCATGGCCGTCGGCCTTCCCGAAGGGCAGATGGGGAACTCCGAAGTGGGGCATATGAACATCGGTGCCGGTCGTATCGTGTACCAGAATCTGACGCGTATCAGTAAAGAGATAGAGGATGGCGGATTCTTCGAGAATCCGGCGCTGGTGGCGGCGATGGACAAGGCGATCAGCGCCGGGCGAGCCGTGCACCTGCTGGGCCTGTTGTCACCGGGGGGCGTGCACAGCCACGAGGATCATATCCTGGCGCTGGCCGAGATGGCGGCCAAGCGCGGGGCCAGCGAGGTCTACCTGCACGCGATTCTCGACGGCCGCGACATGCCACCGCGCTCGGCGGAGCCCTCCATCGCCGCGGCTGAAGCCAAGTTCCGCGAGCTGGGAGTGGGGGCCATCGCCACCGTGGTCGGCCGCTACTACGCGATGGACCGGGACAACCGCTGGGATCGCGTGCAGCAGGCCTATGACGCCATGACCCTGGGTGAGGCCAGCCAGCATCACCAGTCGGCGCAGCAGGCGTTGGCCGAGGCCTATGTGCGCGGAGAGAACGACGAGTTCGTTGCCGCCACGGTGATCACCGATATGGCCGGGCACCCGAAGGGGCTGATCCAGGATGGCGATGCGGTGATCTGCGCCAACTTCCGTCCCGACCGCTCCCGCGAAATCACCCGCTGCTTCGTCGAGGGGGATGAATTCGACGGCTTCGAGCGCAAGGCGCGTCCGGCATTGGCCGACTATGTGATGATGACCGAGTATGCGGCCAGCATCAAAGCCGCCTGCGCCTACCCGCCGGAAGCGATCCATAACGGCCTGGGCGAGTACCTGGCGGGGCTGGGCAAGACCCAGCTGCGCATCGCCGAGACCGAAAAGTACGCTCATGTCACCTTCTTCTTCAACGGCGGCCAGGAGGCCAGCTATGCCGGTGAGGAGCGGATCCTGGTACCGTCGCCGCAGGTAGCCACCTATGACCTGCAACCGGAGATGAGCGCACCGGAGGTGACCGACAAACTGGTCGAGGCGATCCGCAGTCGCCGTTTCGACCTGATCGTCTGCAACTTCGCCAATGGCGACATGGTTGGCCATACCGGCAAATTCGATGCGGCGGTCAAGGCGGTCGAGACCATCGACCAGTGCCTGCAGCGGGTGTTGGCGGCGATGGCCGAAGTCGGCGGCGAGACGTTGATCACGGCGGACCACGGCAACGTCGAGCTGATGGTCAACCCGGAGAGCGGTCAGCCGCACACCTCGCATACGACCTGGCCGGTTGCGCTGATCTACGACGGTCCGCGGGCGGCACAGTTGCGGCTCGAGGACGGCGCGTTGTGCGATCTGGCGCCGACGCTGCTGACGTTGATGGGGCTGGAGGCGCCGGCCGAGATGAAGGGTAAGAGCCTGGTTCATTTTGCCTGATAAGCGATCATGCGCACTGTTCTGTTTGTAGCGTTGCTGCTGATCGGATTGCCTGCGTATTCCGCCACCGAGGCGGAAAAGCAGGCGACCGAGGCGCAGATCAATGCGTTGAAGAAGCAGGTTTCCGCGCTGGAACGCTCGATCAGTAGCCGGCAGAGCAAGCAGAAGGCCCTGGCGGAGGCGCTGCGCGACTCCGAGCGGCAGATCGGCGAGGTCAGTCGCGAGTTAAAGTCGCTGGGTGCCGATCTTAGTACGCTGGATAGCGACCTGGCCGGGCTGAAAGGGCGGGAGCGCGAGCTAGAACAGCAGTTGGCTAGCGGTAAAAAGCTGATCCTGGCGCTGATGCGCGAGCAGTACCAGCAGGGACAGCAGCCGCAGTTGCAGTTGATGCTCAGCGAACGCGATCCGGCGCGGGGGGAACGGTTGCTGCACTATTATGACCACCTCAATGCCGACCTGGCCCGTCGTCTGCACGCTTACCAGGCCCAGCTGCAGGCGCTGACCGAGACGCGTGAGCAGGCAGCCCAGACCAATGCCGATATGCTGCAGAAGCGCGAGGCCTTGGCGGCACAGGAGGCGCAGCTGCGTGCCGCCCGGGATAAGCGGGCTCACAGCCTGGCGGAGCTGAAGTCGGCGCTGAAACAGGAGCGTGATCGCCTGGGGCAGTTGAACCAGGATCGGCGGCAGCTGGAAACGTTGCTGATACAGATCCAAAAAGCCCTGGAAAAATCGCGTCTGGCGGTCAACGACCGGGCATTTGCCAGCCTGAAGGGTACACTGTCCTGGCCGATCGATGGCAAGGTGTTGCGTGGCTTCGGCTCCAGTGAAAACGGTGTACGCTATGAGGGCATGCTGATCGCGGCCCAGCCCGGGCGGGAGATTCATGCCGTGCATGCCGGCCGGGTGGTGTTTGCGAACTGGCTGCGAGGTTACGGGTTGCTGTTGATCATCGATCATGGCAGCGGTTATATGAGCATGTACGGACACAACCAAAGCTTGTTGCGCGAGACCGGCGACTGGGTCAGCGCCGGTGAACCGGTGGCGACAGCCGGCAACAGCGGTGGTTACGATGCGGTTGGGCTCTATTTCGCTATTCGGCACAAAGGCAGTTCAATCGACCCGGCGCAGTGGCTGGCCCGGCGTTGAACCACACCCCAAGGAACTATTGCTATGAAGCTGTTTTCCCGTCTTCCCCTTCTGCTGTTGATCTGCAGTGCCCTGGCGGCACCTGTTTATGCCCAAACCGAACCGGTAGCGGCGGAGGGTAGCGAAACCAAAACGCTGCCGCTGGATGACCTGCGGATGTTCGCCGAGGTCTACGGTCGTATCAAGAGCGCTTATGTGGAGCCGGTCGATGACAGCAAGCTGCTGCAGGATGCGATTCGCGGCATGCTGGCGGGGCTCGACCCCCACTCCAGCTACCTGGAGCCGGAGGCGTTCGAGAGCCTGCAGGTGCACACCAGCGGCGAGTTCGGTGGCTTGGGGATCGAGGTCGGGCTGGAAGACGGTTTCGTGCGCGTGATTGCACCGATCGACGATACCCCCGCACAGCGGGCCGGTATCCGTGCCGGCGACCTGATCATCAAGCTGGATGACACGCCGGTACAGGGGCTGAGCCTCAACGAAGCGGTCGATCTGATGCGCGGCGAGATCGGCAGCGAGATCCGCCTGACCATCGTGCGCGATGGGGTCGAGAAACCGTTCGAGGTCAAGCTGGTCCGCGACGCGATCAAGGTGGCCAGCGTGCGCAGCCGGCTGTTGGAGCCGGGCTACGGCTATCTGCGTATCAGCCAGTTCCAGCTCAATACCGGCAAGGATCTGATCGACGAACTGGAAACGCTGGAGCGCGAGGCGCCGCTCAACGGCCTGGTGCTGGACCTGCGCAACAACCCCGGCGGCGTGCTGCAGGCCGCGGTGGAGGTGACCGATGCCTTCATCGACGAGGGGCTGATCGTCTATACCGAAGGCCGCCTGCCCAACTCCGAACTGCGCTTCAGTGCCAGCGAACAAACCGCTGCGCCGGAGCTGCCGCTGGTGGTGCTGATCAATGGCGGCTCCGCCTCGGCGTCGGAGATCGTGGCCGGGGCGCTACAGGACCATCGTCGTGCGATCCTGATGGGGACCGACAGTTTCGGTAAGGGCTCGGTGCAAACCGTGCTGCCGCTGGGCAATGACCGGGCGCTGAAACTGACCACCGCGCGTTACTTCACGCCGAATGGCCGCTCGATCCAGGCACAGGGGATCCACCCGGATCTGGTCGTGGAGGAAGCCAAGCTGACCGCGCTGGGCCAGGATCCGCAGATCAAGGAGCGTGATCTGGCCGGGCACCTGGAGAACGGCACTGCCGCCGCCCAGGCCGCCGGCGAAGATCCGGCGCTGGCGACCAGCGACTTCCAGCTCTACCAGGCGTTGAACCTGCTCAAGGCGCTGAATATCGTTGCGGTGCCGGTCCAGCCCTGAGCGGCGCTAACCCGCGCTAACCAACCCGCGCGGTCCGATTACGGACTGCGCGCGGCCAGAGTGCCGGCACGGCCGGCCACCAACCCCAGGCGTAACTGGATCAGCTGGCACAGGATCAGCAGGCCGACGGCCAGGATCCAGTTGCCGCTGAAATCCCGTAAGGCGCCGACCAGCATCGGTCCGCTGGCTGCAATCAGATAACCCACACTTTGGGCCATCGCCGACAGTGCCGTGGCCTGGGTGGCACTTTCGCCGCGCAGGGCGAACAGCGTCAGGGCCAGGCTCAGGGACGCACCGGCGCTGAGACCGATCAACGATGTCCAGAGCCAGGTGCCGGTGGCGGGCAGCAGCATGAGGCCGCCAAGACCTGCCACGGCCAGCATGGCGATCGCCCAGACCAGCGGGCGCTGGTCCGGTATCCGTGTTGCCAGCAGTGGTATCAGCAGGTTGGCCGGGATGCCCGTCACGCTGAGCAGTGCGGCGCCCAGCCCCGCCTCGGCATCGCTGAGCCCGGCGTCCAGCAGTAACTTGGGCAACCAGGTCGCCAGCGCATAGAAGTACAGCGACTGCAGCCCCATGAAGCCGGTCAGGCACCAGGCGGTACGGTTGCGCCACAGATTGACCTCGGCCTGTCGGGGCGGCTGATAAGTGCGCGAACGGACTCGCAACAGGTAGAGCCAGGGCGGCAGACAGAGGAGCGGCAAGATTCCCCATAACAGCATCGGCGCATGCCAGTCGGCGAAGGCGTCGCGTAGCGGTACCGCCAGGTAGACGCCGAGCCCGGCACCGACGCCGAGCGTCACCGAGTAGATGCCGGTCATGATGCCGGTGTGGCGCGGGAAGTAGCCTTTGACCAGCCCGGGGATCAGTACGTTGAGCAGGGCGATGGCCGAACCCAGCAGCAGGGTTCCGGCGAGAATGATCGCAAAGGGCTCGGCGATGCGCAGGAAGGCCCCCAGGCTGATCAGCAGTAGCGCGCCGACGACCACCAGCGGTGGTGTAATGTGTCGCGTCAGCAGCGGTACGCTGGCGGAGACGACGCCGAAGCAGATCAGCGGCAGGGTGGTCAGCAGGCTGAACTGGCTGGCACTGAAATTCAGGGCGCCACGGATATCCTCGACCAGCGGTCCGACCACGACCAGGCCGCCGCGCAGGTTGATCGCCGCCAGTAGAATGGCCAGTACGGCCCCGGCAAAGGCCAGGGGGCGGCCGTCAAAGGGGCCTTTGAATTGATCGGGCATGGCAACGTCCTGTCGTTATAAGTGGTTATTATTGCGTTGGGTACACGGGCAGCACAGGGCTGGCCACCTGCATTGTAGGGGGCCGGCCAAGTGGGCTGAAGGGGTGTCGGTGAAACAATCGATACAGCGGGTGGAACAATGAAACAGCCGGCGGTGCCATAAACCGCCGGCTGTGAAGGCTCAGGCGCGAAACAGCCCCTGCGCCAACCGGCTCCACTGTTCCGGCCAGAACTCGGTGGGGCGGCGTTTGAACTCGCTGCGCACGAACTGGCGGATACGCCCCTCCGCGCTGGCCAGCATCAGGTTGGCCGCGGAACCGACCGGGATCTCGGTGCGCAACCCTTCGCGGACTTCGCTTTCGCGCATAACCTGCTTGAGTTGGGTTTCGAGGCGCTCGAACAGTTGGTTCACCCGTAGTCGCAGGCGGTCGGTTTCGCCGGCCAGCGCGTCTCCGGTCAGGATCCGGGCCATGCCGGGATTCTTCTCGACGAACGCCAGCAGCAGCGTCAGGATCTGCTCGCACTGGCGTACGCCACCGGCCTGGGAGGCGAGGATCAGATTCACCCGGGAGAACAGGGTGTCCTCGATGAACCCGATCAGCCCCTCGAACATCCGTGCCTTGCTGGGGAAGTGCCGGTACAGCGCCGCTTCCGATACCCCCACCTCCCGCGCCAGGGCGGCGGTGGTGATGCGCTGCCCCGGGTTGACCTCCAGCATCTGTGCCAGGGCCTGCAGGATCTGCTCGCGACGGGAAATCTTCTGTTCGATCTGTTGCTCGCTCATCCCCTGTCCTTACACTGACCGGTTGGTGATCAGGGTGCCGACACCTTCGTCGGTGAAGATCTCCAGCATGCAGGAGTGTTCGACCCGGCCGTCGATGATATGGGCGCTGGTGACGCCGCTCTTGACCGCGCTGAGGGCGCAGTCGATCTTCGGCAGCATGCCGCCGTAGATGGTGCCGTCTTCGATCAGCGCATCCACCTGCTTGGTAGAGAGGCCGGTCAGTACCTTGCCCTCCTTGTCCAGCAAGCCGGCGATATTGGTCAGCAGGATCAGTTTCTCGGCCTGCAGCACCTCGGCGACCTTGCCGGCGACCAGGTCGGCGTTGATATTGTAGGAAGCCCCGCTGGCGTCGACGCCGATCGGTGCGATGACCGGGATGAAGTCGGAGTTGACCAGCATCTCGAGGACGCGCACGTTGACGCGATCGACCTCGCCGACGTGGCCGATGTCGATGATCTCCGGCGCCTCCATCTCCGGCGTCTTGTGTTTCACCTTCAGCTTACGTGCGCGCAGCAATTCGCCGTCCTTGCCGGTCAGGCCGATCGCCTTGCCGCCGGCGGCGTTGATCAGGCCGACGATCTCCTTGTTGACCATGCCGCCGAGCACCATCTCGACCACATCCATGGTTCGGGCATCGGTGACGCGCATGCCGTTGATGAAGTGCGACTCGATGTTGAGCTTGTTCAGCAGGTCGCCGATTTGCGGCCCGCCGCCGTGGACCACGATCGGGTTGATGCCGATCAGCTTCATCATCACGATATCGCGGGCGAAGCTCGCTTTCAGCTTCTCGTCGATCATGGCGTTGCCGCCGTACTTGATCACCAGTGTCTTGCCGACGAAGCGCTGGATGTAGGGCATCGCCTCCGACAGTACGTTGGCGGTGGAGATCGCCTGTTCTCGATTAAGGGGCATAAGGACTCCTGGGTTCACAAGGTCTGTTCAGTCGTGCGGAATATCCAGGCTCGCATCGATGCTGTGCAGACGGGTCTGAAATTCGTTGCGGATACGCGCCAGGGCGCTCTCCGAGCTGGCTTCGAAACGCAGTACCAGTACCGGCGTGGTATTGGAGGCGCGCACCAGCCCCCAGCCATCGTCGTAGTCGACGCGGATACCGTCGATCTGGCTCACCGCGCCGCCGGGAAAGTCGTATTGGCGCAATTCGTCGACAATAGCGAATTTATTGGCTTCGGCCACCTCGATCTGCAGCTCGGGGGTGCTGATATCCTCGGGATAGGCACTGAACACCCGCGCCACCGGCTCGGGGCGGGCAGCCAGGATCTCGAGCAGGCGGGCGGCGCTGTACAGGCCATCGTCGAAACCGTACCAGCGCTCCTTGATGAACAGGTGACCGCTCATCTCGCCGGCCAGCAGCGCCCCGGTCTCCTTCATTCGCCGCTTGATCAGCGAGTGGCCGGTCTGGCACATCAGGGCCTGGCCGCCGTTGGCGACGATCAGCTGCGGCAGCAGGCGGGAGCATTTTACGTCGTAGAGGATGGTGGCGCCGGGCCGGCGCTGCAACAGATCCTCGGCCAGCAGCATCAGCAGGCGGTCCGCATAGATCACCTTGCCGGTATCGGTGACCAGGCCGGCGCGATCGCCATCGCCATCGAACGCCACTCCCAGGTCGGCACCGGTTGCGCGCACGGTGGCGATCAGATCCTGCAGGTTCTTCAGCTTGCCCGGGTCGGGGTGGTGGTTGGGGAAATGGCCATCCACCTCGCAGAACAGCGGGATCACGTCGCAGCCGAGACGGCTGAACAGCTCCGGAGCCAGGCGTCCGGCGATGCCGTTACCGCAGTCGACGACCAGCTTCAGCGGGCGCTGTAACTGTACGTCGTCGCAGACCCGTTGCAGATAGGTGGCGTCGATAGCGAGGGTGTCGGCCCGTCCCGCGCCGCTGCTGTAGGCGCGCTGTTCGATACGCTGGCGCAGTTGCTGGATCGCCTCGCCGGACAGGGTTTCGCCGTCCAGCATCAGTTTGAAGCCGTTGTAGTCGGCCGGGTTGTGGCTGCCGGTGACCATGATCCCGCTCTGCTGCGGGTGGCGGCTGGCGGCGAAATAGAGCAGCGGGGTCGGGACGTAACCGATATCGGTGACCGCGCAACCGCCCTCGACCAGGCCGTTGCTGAGTGCTTGCTTCAGCTCCGGGCCCGAGAGCCGGCCATCAGCGGCAACGAATACTGTCTCGATAGCGCGCTCGCGGGCGATCGCCGCATAGGCCCGCCCCAGGTGGTAGGCCAGCGCCGGCGTCAGAGAACGGCCGACGATGCCGCGGATATCGTAGGCGCGGAAGATACTGGGGTCGACGTTGGGCAAGGGGATCACACTACTCTCCGGCGTTGGACCGACTCAGTGCCGGCCCGAGGAGCCGAAACCGCCGGCGCCGCGATCACTGTCGCTGAACTCATTGACCAACTCGAACTCGGCCTGCACCACCGGCACCAGCACCAACTGGGCGATGCGCTCGCCGGGTTCGACGGTGAAGGTGGTCTGGCCCCGGTTCCAACAAGAGACGAACAGCTGGCCCTGGTAATCGGAATCGATCAGACCGACCAGGTTGCCGAGCACGATGCCGTGCTTATGGCCCAGGCCGGAGCGCGGCAGGATCATTGCGCACAGGTTCGGGTCTTCGATATGGATCGCCAGCCCGGTCGGGATCAGCTCGGTCTGTCCCGGTTCCAGGGTCAGGGCCTGGTCCAGGCAGGCGCGCAGGTCCAGACCGGCGGAACCGGGGGTGGCATAGGCCGGCAGCGGGAGTTGCTGGCCGATACGGTCATCAAGAATCTTTACTTGCAGTTTTTTCATAGTCGTCGAAATAGGTGGCAATTCGGGAGATCAGTTGGCGAGCCAACTGCTGTTTGCTGGTGGTCGGCAGGGTTTCGGTGGTGGTTGACGTGACCAGGGTGACGGCGTTGTCGTCGGAGTTGAAACCTATGCCGGGTTGCGAAACGTCGTTGGCGACGATCAGGTCGAGCCGCTTGCGGCTCAGCTTATCCTGCGCGTACTGCACCACGTCGCGGGTCTCGGCGGCGAAGCCGACGGTAAACGGGCGCGTAGCGCTGGCCGCGACGCTGGCCACGATATCGGGGTTCTTGATCAGGTGCAGCTCCATGATCTCTTCGCTGCCCTTCTTGATCTTGTGCTCGGCGATCGAGACCGGGCGGTAGTCGGCCACGGCGGCGGCGGCGATGAACAGGTCGCACTGCGCCAGGCCATCCAGCGCGGCGTCCAGCATCTGCTGCGCCGATTCCACCTGTATGCAGCTGATCCGCTCCGGGGGCGGCAGGTTGACCGGGCCGGAGATCAACCGCACCCGGGCGCCGGCGTCACGGGCGGCTTCGGCCAGGGCATAACCCATCTTGCCGGAGCTGTGATTGGAGATGAAGCGTACCGGGTCGAGCGCCTCGCGGGTGGGTCCGGCGGTGATGAACACGGTTTTGCCGGCCAGCGCGCGGTGTTCGAAGCGCTCGGCGGCCAACAGTGCCAGTTCGGTGGGCTCCAGCATCCGCCCCGGGCCGGTATCGCCGCAGGCCTGGACGCCGCTGCCGGGGCCGAACACCAACATGCCGAGCGCTTTCAGCTTATCCATATTCTGTTGGGTGCGGGCGTCGCGCCACATCGCCTGGTTCATCGCCGGCGCCAGACAGATCGGTGCGTCGGTGGCCAGACACAGTGTGGTCAGCAGGTCGTCGCCCATACCGGCGGCCAGGCGGGCAAGGAAGTCGGCGCTGGCGGGGGCGACCAGGATTAGGTCCGCCCATTTCGCCAGTTCGATGTGGCCCATGCCGGCTTCGGCTTCCGGGTCCAGCAGCTGCAGGTGCACCGGATTACCCGACAGGGCCTGCAGGGTCAGTGGGGTGATGAATTCGGTGGCGGCCGGGGTCATGACAACCCGCACGTCCGCGCCGGCGCCTTTCAACAGCCGGGTCAACTCGGCACTTTTATAGGCTGCAATACCGCCGGTGATGCCGAGCAGCAAACGCCGGTTAGTAAGTCTGTGCATACCCTGTGAGTCCGGAAAAATGGTGGATATATAACCCGAAGGGTTAGGGTTCGCGAGGCGCTAAGATACCATTTCAGCGCTATATTGCGTAGTGCAGGAGCACGCGCAGGGAGGTGGCGGGATGGCGATAAGCGACTGGCCGCGGGCGGAGCGGCCAAGGGAGAAGTTGCTGGAGCGGGGGGCGGATGCCCTGTCCGATGCCGAGCTGCTGGCGATCTTCCTGCGCACCGGGGTGGCCGGCAAGAGTGCGGTGGACCTGGCGCGGGAGCTGCTGGTCAGTTTCGGCGGGCTGCGGCCGCTGCTGGAGAGCAACCAAACCGAATTCTGTGCCGCCCATGGCCTGGGTGTCGCCAAATACGTACAGCTGCAGGCGGTGATGGAGATGGCGCGCCGGCATCTGGCCGCCACGTTGCAGCGTGGCGCGGCGCTGGAGAGTCCGCTGGCGGTACAGCGCTATCTGACGGCACAGCTGCGCCACGAAGCGCGGGAGGTGTTCGCCTGTCTGCTGCTCGATAACAAGCACCGGGTGATCCACTATCAGGCGCTGTTCTTCGGTACCATCAATGCCGCCAGCGTCTACCCGCGCGAAGTGGTGCGGCTGGCGCTGCAGCACCAGGCGGCGGCACTGATCCTGGCGCACAACCACCCGTCGGGCGTGGCTGAGCCCTCGGTGGCCGACCGGCAGATCACCGAGCGGCTGGTGCAGGCGTTGGCACTGGTCGACGTGCGGGTACTCGATCACATAGTGATCGGCGATGGGGAAAGCGTCTCCTTCATGGAGCGCGGCTGGCTGTAGTGGTGAAAAATTGTGCAAAAGGCTGGTAATGGGGTAGCGGGTTCTGTATTATTCGCCGCCTTCTGTCCCGTAATGGTACGGTATTTTGTCCGTTTATTGGACGCTCCGCCTGAGAGAGCGTGTAGTGGCTCTCGATAAACATCGGACAGAGGTCAACGCAACCCTTAAATAAAGGTTTACTGCAATGTCTCGAGTTTGCATGGTAACGGGCAAGGGCCCGGTCACCGGGAACAACGTTTCCCACTCACAGCGCAAAACACGTCGTCGTTTCCTGCCGAACCTGCACTGGCACCGGTTCTGGGTAGAGACCGAGAACCGTTTTGTGCGTCTGCGCGTTTCCTCCAAAGGCATGCGCATCATCGATAAGAAGGGTATCGACGCGGTTCTGTCTGAACTGCGTGCCCGTGGCGAGAAAGTCTGAGGAGATTTGAATCATGGCTAAAGGCGCACGCGAGAAGATCCGTCTGGTATCCTCTGCCGGTACCGGTCACTTCTACACCACCGACAAGAACAAGCGTAACACTCCGGACAAGTTCGAATTCAAGAAATACGATCCGGTTGTTCGCAAGCACGTGATCTACAAAGAAGCCAAGATCAAGTAATTGATCGGTTTCGCAAAAAACCCGCCATCCGGCGGGTTTTTTGTTTCTGCCATCCGGATTTGGCAAGGCCCCTGCATGGCGGGATCCTGGCGCAGTCCGGATAATCGGGTTCAACGCAGTCGCGAGAGATAGATCGATGCCTGAATTGCCAGAAGTAGAAACCACCCGCCGCGGTATCGCGCCGCATATCGAGGGGTGCCGTATCGATCGTCTGGTCGTACGCCAGCCACGGTTGCGCTGGCCGGTACCGGCGGAGCTGGCGGAGCGGTTGCCGGGCCAGCAGATCAGGGCGGTACGCCGGCGCGGCAAGTACCTGTTGATCGACGTCGACGACGGGGCGCTGCTGCTGCACCTGGGGATGTCCGGCAGTCTGCGTATTCTCGACGACGGACAGCCCGTCGGTAAGCACGACCATATCGATATCGAACTGGATAGCGGGCAACTGCTGCGGCTGACCGACCCGCGCCGCTTCGGCGCCCTGCTGTGGCAGGCGGCGGCCGAGGTACATCCGCTGCTCGCCAGCCTGGGGCCGGAACCGTTGTCGGACGATTTTACCGTGGAGTACCTGCACAGCTGCTGCCAGGGGCGGCGCAGTGCGATCAAGGCCCTGATCATGGACAGCCACGTGGTGGTCGGGGTCGGCAATATCTACGCGAACGAAGCGCTGTTCATGGCCGGCATCGACCCCAGGCGGGCCGCGGGGCGGGTGTCGTTGCAGCGGCTGGAGAAGCTGGTCGAGGCGATCCGTTTCGTGCTGGCCTGTGCCATCGAGCAGGGTGGGACGACCCTGCGCGATTTCGTCGGCGGTGATGGCAAACCGGGCTATTTCAGCCAGCACCTGAATGTGTACGGCCGGGGTGGAGCGCCCTGTCTGCATTGTGGCAGGATATTGAAAGAGGTGCGTCTGGGGCAGCGCAGTACCGTGTTTTGTCCCGGCTGTCAGCGCTAATTGGAGTCTAGATGAATAACCCTGTTGAGAGGTTGATGCCACCGCTGTTCGATGAAGAGAACCCGGAGGCGGCGGCGAAGCGGGCGGTGCTGCGCGAAAAGCTGGGGCTGGAGCCCTATCTGCAGCGGCGGGAGGCGTTCCGGGTCGGTCCGGATGGTATCCACTGCGAATACTATCACCATAGCGATGAGGCACCGCTGGTCCTGTTCCTGCCCGGCATCGCCACCTACAGCGAGTTGTATGCCGAGCTGTTGTGCCGGATCAGCGATGCCGGTTTCAATGTGGTCGGCGTCGACCTGCCTGGTCATGGCTACTCCGCCGGGCCGCGCGGCGACTATACGGTGGACCAGGTGGTATGCAACCTGGAGCGGGTGATCTCGGCGCTGCAGGGGCGCAGCAACGGGGCGGTGGGTGTCTATGGCTACTCAATCGGGGCCCTGCTGGCGGTGGCGCTGGCCGAGCGCGATGAGCGGGTGCAGTCGGTGTTGTGCGGCACGCTGCTGTTGACCGAGATTGCACCGGATCTGCTGCACCAGTTGGGTTGGGCCTGGACCTGGGGCAGTGCGTTGTGGTTCCCCGACCTGCGCCTGCCGCTGAAATCGTTCATCGATTACGACCAGTTGCTCGCCGGACACCCGGCGGGCGAGGCGATCAATGACGATCCGCGGGTGGTCTATGACTATCCGCTGCGCACGCTCGCCAGCCTGTTCACCCACCGCGCCGGGGTGGTCAACCAGCGCTTCCAGTTCAAGGCGGCGATTATCCATGGCGAACAGGACGAGGTGTTGCCGCTGGAGTACTCCCATCGGGTGATCGATGGGGTGAGCCATCCGTTCGAGCTGATCGAAGTGGCGGGCGAGGGGCATATGATCCCGTGGAACAACCCGCAACTGCTGAGCCGCCTGGCCGCGCAGTGGTTCAAGCGCTCACTGTAGCGCTGGGACTGCCGCGGCGGGCTGGCGCTGCGCTGCGTCAGCCTTAATCAAAGCGTCAATCGCGCGTCACCGCCCTGTCATCTGTCACTGCAGATAATTGGCCCAGGCTGCATATAAGCGGACGGAAGCCATGAACAAACTGCAGAAACTGACAGCCTTCGATACCCGGCTGTTTTACTGGTGCAATGGCGTAAACCAGGCACGTGGGATGGCGCCGATCTCCCTTTGGGTTTCCCGCCTGGGGGATGGCCTGCTCTACCTGATGCTGGGGCTCGGGCTGGCGCTGCTGGATGGCGAACATGGCCGGCAGTTCCTGTTCTCCGGTCTGTTCGCGTTTAGCATCGAACTTCCGCTCTATCTGGTGCTGAAGAACACCATCAAGCGCGACCGCCCCTGCCACCGCTTCGACGATTGCCAGGTGGCGATCGAACCGTCGGACAAATTCAGTTTTCCCTCCGGCCATGCGGCGGCGGCGTTTCTGTTCGCAACCCTGGTGATGGCCTGGTATCCCGGTATGCTGCTGCCGGCCTTTGCGCTGGCGCTGCTGATCGGGCTGTCCCGCATCATCCTCGGGGTGCACTATCCGACCGATATCGCCGCCGGGGCACTGCTCGGCGTTTGTGCCGGGCTGCTCGGCCTGCAGCTGTGGAGCCTGTTCTGACGATGCGGATTCTGTATGGGGTTCAGGGTACCGGGAATGGGCACGTAACCCGGGCGCGGGTGATGTCCACGGCGTTGGCGCGGGCCGGTATCGAGGTCGATTACCTGTTCAGCGGCCGGGCCCCGGAGCGCTATTTCAATATGGAGCCGTTCGGCGCCTACCAGGTTCGCCAGGGGCTGACGCTGGTGACCGATGCGGGACGTGTCCTGCTGGGCAGAACCCTGCTGCGCAATAACCTGTATCGACTCTGGCGCGACGCGGCTGATCTCGATCTGTCGGGTTACGACCTGGTGATCAGCGACTTCGAACCGGTGACCGCCTGGGCGGCGAAGCGGCAGCGGGTGCCGAGCCTCGGCATCGCCCACCAGTATGCCTTCTGTTACCCGGTTCCGGGCGTCGCTAAAGCGCCCTGGTTCAAACCCCTGCTGAAGTTGATCGCCCCGGTGCAGCAGGCCGTTGGCGTGCATTGGCACCACTTCGATGCACCGATCTTGCCGCCGTTGATCGAACCTCAGGCCAACCCGCTGGATTGCGTGGAGCGCCAGGTGCTGGTGTATCTGCCGTTCGAGACACTCGACGATATTCGCTACTGGTTGCGCGGCTTCGCCTCCCATCGCTTCATCGTTTACTGTGCGATCGAGCAGGCCGAACAGCAGCATAATCTGCAGTTGAAGCCCTTTTCCCGGCGCGGATTTCAGCAGGATCTGGCGATCTGCGACGGCGTCATCTGCAATGCGGGCTTCGGCCTGTGCAGCGAGGCGATCCAGTCGGGTAAGAAGCTGCTGGTGAAACCGCTGACGAACCAGATCGAACAGTCGGCCAATGCGGCCGCGCTGCAGGAGCTGGCGCGTGCCCGGATCATGCGGAAGTTCGATCCGACTTTGCTGGAGACCTGGTTGGCGCTGCCGAACCCCGCGCCGCAGCCCTGGCCCGATACCGCCACCGCGCTGGTGGAGTGGATACTGGATGGGCGCCAGGAGCCGGTCGATCGACTGTCGCGCCGTCTCTGGCACCGCAGTGAGCAGCGCCTGGCGCCCGCCTCGATCTGATTCAACCCTAAGTCGTTCGGTTTTTTCCCGGTGCCGGTGCCGTTGCCGGGATGGTCGGTTTTGTCCTGGTGACTGCCGCCGTGGGGGATTGCTGTAGAAGGGGGGAGTGTAGCGGGGCGGAAAAACAAAAGGGCGTATGATCCGTCATACGCCCTCTCGCTGGCTTCCCTTTTCCTTGCAAACTAGTGCATCCTGCGCCGCATCCTGCGAGTCCTGTTTGCTGTCTGGGCCGTCCGATATTCAATCCATGAACAGGAGATCCATGGCTTCAATTATGGGTTCTGGCGCAGAAATGGATATAGGAATTTTTCCTAATTTTCCCGGGAAACCCTGGCGTCAGATCATCTCGACAACCGCATCGACCAGCTTGTTGATCCCCTGGGCGGCTTCGACGATGGAGCCCGCCAGCATGTAGGCGGGCGTCGTCACCAGCTTGTTCTGCCGGTCGACGACGATATCCTCCACCGCGCAGTTTTGGTGTTGCCCGCCCATCGCTTCGATCGCCTGGGCCACCCCCTCCTCGTTGCCGATGGTGCAGCGCGCACCCTGGCCGATCAGCAGCGGCGTCAATGCCGGCGCGATGCAGATCAGCCCGACCGGTTTGCCGGCGGCATGCAGCGCCGTGACGAAACGCTTCAGCTCGGGATTGACGCTGCATGCGGCGCCCTTCAACGCGAAGTCGCTGAGGTTCTTGGCCGCACCGAAGCCGCCCGGCAGGATCACCGCGTCGTAGTCGTCTGCAGTGGCGCGGGCCAGGTCGATGATCTCGCCCCGTGCGATGCGGGCCGCCTCGACCAGCACGTTGCGCCGCTCGCCCTCGCTGATCTCGCCGGTCAGATGGTTGATCACGTGTAACTGGTCGATATTGGGCGCCAGGCACTGGTAGTCGATCCCCTTCTCGGCGAGGCGCAACAGCGTCAGTACCGATTCGTGGATCTCCGCACCGTCGAATACACCGCAACCCGACAAAACAACTGCTACCCTGGTCATTTGGGAACCTCCTGTGAATGTGGGCGGGCCCTGCTATGGCCGCCGGAATCATGTCCATCGCAGGGCAGAGTACGTTACCATTGAAGGACTTGCCAACGTACAGCGGCGATCGTTGAGGTCGCTGTCATCTATCTGTCACCTTTCTGTCGTCAAATGCAGAAGCAGTAAGAGGAATCCAGCCGTGGCCTTCTCCAACAGCCAGCGTTTCTATCCCGACACCCGTATGCGGCGCATGCGTGCCGACGATTTCTCCCGACGTCTGATGCGGGAGAATCGGCTGACCCCCGACGACCTGATCTACCCTATGTTTGTCATCGAGGGGCAGGGAGAGCGCGAGACGATCGCCTCGATGCCGGGAATCGAGCGGCTGTCGATCGATCTGCTGGTGCGTGAGGTGAAGGAGGCTGCCGCCCTGGGGATTCCCGCCATTGCGCTGTTTCCGGTGACGCCGGTCAGTGCCAAATCGGAGCTGGCGGAGGAGGCGTACAACCGCGACGGGCTGGCCCAGCGCGCGGTGCGGGCGATCAAGGAGGCGGTACCGGAGATCGGCGTGATCACCGATGTGGCGCTGGATCCGTTTACCACCCACGGGCAGGACGGGATCATCGACGATCGCGGCTATGTACTGAACGACCGTACCGTGGAAACGCTGGTGCTGCAGGCGCTGTCCCATGCCGAAGCGGGAGCCGACGTGGTGGCGCCCAGCGACATGATGGATGGCCGCATCGGCCAGATTCGCGACGAGCTGGAGGACAACGGCTTCGTCAATACTCGCATAATGGCCTATTCCGCCAAGTATGCGAGTGCTTACTATGGCCCATTCCGTGATGCGGTGGGATCCGCCGGGAATCTCGGGCAGGGCAATAAGTACAGCTACCAGATGGACCCGGCCAACTCCGACGAGGCGCTGCACGAAGTGGCGCTCGACCTGGCGGAGGGCGCGGACATGGTGATGGTCAAACCGGGGATGCCGTACTTGGATATCGTGCGCCGGGTCAAGGATGAGCTGAAGGTGCCGACCTTCGCCTACCAGGTCAGCGGTGAGTATGCGATGCACATGGCCGCGTTCCAGAACGGCTGGCTCGACGAGCGGAGTGTCATGCTGGAGTCGCTGCTGGCATTCAAACGTGCCGGGGCGGATGGCATTTTGACCTATTTTGCGCTCAAGGCGGCCCGTCTATTGAACAACTGACGACTATAATCGGGAACAGACATGGATAAGGCAATCGAAGAGGTGTTGATGAGTCCGAGTGATCAGGAGCAGCCGTGCGAAGCGACCGCCGCACTGCTGGAGAGCCGGGAGATACTGCCCACCATCGAGCCGATCGAAACGCCGCCGGTAGATCTGCGCGCCTCCGAACTCTATATCAACCGAGAACTCAGCCATCTGCAGTTCAACGTCCGTGTGTTGGAGCAGGCGCTGGACGAGAAACAGCCGTTGCTGGAGCGGCTGATGTTCCTGCTGATCTTCTCCAGCAATCTGGATGAGTTCTTCGAGATCCGCGTCGCGGACCAGATGCGCCAGCTGAAGTATGGGCGCGAGGCGGTCGGTCCCGATGCGATGCACCCGCAGAAGGTGCTGGAGAAGATCCGCGAGATCTGCGACGTCAACGTCACCCGCCAGTACAAGATCCTCAACGATATCATGCTGCCGGCGCTGGAGGCGCAGGGGATCCACTTCCGCCGCCGCGGCGCCTGGACCGACGCCCAACGCGCCTGGGTCGAGGAGTACTTCAACGAGAAGGTGGTGCCGGTGATCAGCCCGATCGGACTGGATCCCTCTCACCCCTTCCCGCGCCTGGTCAACAAGAGCCTGAACTTCATCGTTCAGCTCGAGGGCAAGGACGCCTTCGGCCGCGAAACCGGGCTGGCGATTGTGCCGGCGCCGCGTTCGCTGCCGCGCCTGATCCGTCTGCCCGACGAGCTGTGCGAGGATGGCGATAACCTGATCTTCCTGTCGTCGATCATCCATGAGTTTGCCGAACGGCTGTTCCCGGGCATGAAGGTGACCGGCTGCTACCAGTTCCGTATCACCCGTAACGCGGACCTCAGTTTCGATTTCGAGGAGATCGAGGATCTGGCGCGCACCCTGCGCGGTGAGTTGCATTCGCGCAAATTCGGCGATGCCGTGCGCCTGGAGGTGGATAACCGCACGCCCGAGGAGCTGATCGGCTTCCTGCAGGAGGAGTTCAAGCTGCCCGCGGCACACGTGTACCGGGTCGACGGTCCGGTCAACCTGACCCGGTTGATGGCGGTGCGCGATCTGGTGGAGCGCAATGATCTGCGCTGGAAACCGTTTACGCCGGGACTGCCGAACAAGCTGAAGGTGGAGGGCGACCTGTTCTCGGTGCTGCGGCGTGGCGACCAGCTGCTGCTGCACCCGTTCCAGTCCTTCACCCCGGTGATCGACCTGTTGCGCGAGGCGGCCAAGGATCCCGAGGTGGTGGCGATCAAGCAGACGCTGTATCGCACCGGAGTCAAATCGGACATCGTCAATGCGCTGGTCGAGGCGGCCCGTAACGGTAAGGAGGTGACGGTCGTCATCGAGCTGCGTGCGCGCTTCGACGAGGAGAGCAACCTGCAGCTGGCCAGCCGCCTGCAGGAGGCTGGCTGCCTGGTGGTGTACGGGGTGGTCGGCTACAAGACCCACGCCAAGATGATGTTGATCGTGCGCCGCGAAGGCGGCAAGCTGGTGCGCTACTGCCATCTCGGCACCGGCAACTACCACTCCGGCACGGCACGCCTGTACACCGACTACAGCTATATGACCGCCGACGAGCAGGTCGGCGAGGATGTGCACAAGATCTTCCAGCAGCTGACCGGGATGGGCAAGATCCAGAAGCTGCAGAAGCTCTACAACGCGCCGTTCACGCTGCATCCGAAGATGATCGAGCTGATCCAAAATGAGATCCGCAATGCCAAGGCGGGCAAGCCGGCCAGCATCGTCATCAAGGTCAACGGCCTGACCGAGCCGAAGCTGATCCGTACCCTGTACGAGGCCTCCCAGGCCGGCGTGCAGGTCGATCTGATCATCCGCGGCATGTGCCGGCTGCGGCCGGAGTTGCCGGGTATCTCCGACAACATCCGCGTGCGCTCGATCATCGGGCGCTTCCTCGAACACACCCGGGTGTACTGGTTCGAGAACGCCGGCAAGCCGGTGGTGATCTGCTCCAGCGCCGACTGGATGGAGCGCAATATGCTGAACCGGGTCGAGACCGGTTTCGAACTGTTCGGCAAGCATGCGGAACGGATCCGCCGCGATCTGGATTACTACCTGAAGGATAACTGCCAGAGCTGGCAGCTGCATTCGGATGGCAGCTATACGCTGGTACAGCCGGGTGAGGGCGAGGAGCGTTTCAGCGCCCAGCAGGCGCTGCTCGACGAGCTGGCCAACAGCTAAGCGTCGGCGACCAAGCCCTCGAGGTGCGGTTAGCGGTCCTGCTCCGGCGCGAGCAGGGCCGGGTAGCCCTGGCGGTAATCGCGGTAGCGGAACCGATAGCCACTGGCTTTCAGCCGGGCATTGCTGCAGCGTTTACTACCACCCCGACGTACCGCCTGCTGTGTTCTGAGCGCCACCCCCATCTGTTCTGCCAACCAGGCCATCACCTCACTGATCGGCGCCGGCTCATCGTCGCTGGCCAGGTAGTGCGTGGCCAGCTCCTCTCCGTTCCGATCCAGCCCAAGCAGATGTGCTAATACACCAGCGCAATCGTCGCGGTGGATTCGATTGCTATAGTGTATGGGTGTGGCGGGCGCCTGGATCCCCTGCTGCACCTGCCGGATCAGATGGTTGCGGCCGGGGCCGTAGATGCCGGAGAAGCGCACCACACTGGCCGGGATACCGGCAGACAGGGCGAGTCGCTCGCTGTCGAGCAGGATCTGGCCGTTGCGGCTGGTGGGCTCGGTGGCGCTCTGTTCGTCGACCCACTCGTGTTGTCGCTGGGCATAGACGCTGCTGGAGCTGGTCAGCAGCAGGCGTCGGGGGGTGTTGGGCAGGGCGGAGAGCAGATGGCGCAGGCCGTCGACGTAGATCGCCCGGTAGTGCTCGGGATCGCTGCTGCTGGCCGCGGGGCAGTAGATCAGGTAGTCGCAGTGCGGCAGCGATGGCAGGCTGGAGGGGGCGGTGAGATCGCCGGGCAACGGTTGGATGGGGTCCGGCAGCTGGTTTATAGTACGCCGCAGTCCGAACACTTCGGCTCCCTGCGCCGCAAGTAGCAACCCCGTGGCGATGCCGACATCACCGCAGCCTGCAATCAAAATTCGGGGTGTGTTCATTGGCGCCTCCTCGACTGGACGCCGTATCTTAACAGAGGAAACCGCATGACGCTGACAGAGCTTCGTTACATCGTCACCCTGGCCCAGGAGCAGCATTTCGGACATGCTGCCGAGCGGTGCTACGTGAGCCAGCCGACACTGTCGATTGCCGTGAAGAAGCTTGAGGAGGAGTTGGGTGTTGCGCTGTTCGAGCGCAGCAAGAACGCCGTGCGGGTGACCCCGGTGGGGGAGAAGGTGGTACGCCAGGCGCAGAAGGTGCTGGAGCAGGCCGAGGCGGTGCGCGAGCTGGCCAAGGAGGGCAAGGACCAGCTGGCCAGCCCGCTGCGCGTCGGCGCCATCTATACCATCGGGCCCTACCTGTTCCCGCAGCTGATCCCCCAGGTACAGGCGCTGGCGCCGCAGATGCCGCTCTATATCGAAGAGAATTTCACCGAGACGCTGCGCGGCAAGATCCGCACCGGCGAGCTCGATGCGATCATCATCGCGCTACCGTTCCATGAGCCGGATGTACTGACCCGGGCGCTGTATGACGAGCCATTCCTGATGGTGATGCCAAAGGACCACGCGCTGGCGCAGCAGCAGGAGATCGATTCCGCCCAGATCAACGAGGAGCGGATGCTGCTGCTGGGCGAGGGGCACTGCTTCCGTGACCAGGTGCTGGAGGCCTGCCCGAGCCTGAACCAGTCGTTCCACGACCAGCACACCATCACCGAGGGCAGCTCACTGGAGACGATCCGCATGATGGTGGCCTCCGGGCTTGGTACCAGCGTGTTACCGCTGTCGGCGATCGAGAATCACCCCTCCCGCGATCTGGTGGCGACCCGGCCGTTCAAGGCGCCCCAGCCCACGCGCACGGTTGCGCTGGCCTGGCGCGCCAGTTTCCCCCGTCCCCAGGCGATCGAGGTGTTGATGCAGGCGATCCAGGCCTGCCGTCAGCCGCAGCAGGTGGCGGAAGCGGGTTGATGGCGCTCGCCTCCACGGCGCCGGTAGCGGTCTCGGAACTCAAGGGTGTCGGTACGGCACTGGCGTTGAAGCTGGAGCGCCTGGGGGTCCATTCGATCCAGGATCTGTTGCTGCATCTGCCGTTACGCTACCAGGATCGCACGCGCGTGGTGGCAATCGGGGCGTTGCAGCCTGGCGATGAGGTCGTGGTCGAGGGAACGGTCCGGGTCGCCGACCTAGTGCAGGGGCGCCGGCGCGCCCTGCTGTGCCGCATCCAGGATGGCAGCGGCACGCTCAGCCTGCGTTTCTTCCACTTCTCCGCGGCACAGAAAAATAGCCTGAAAAGCGGCGTCCAGGTGCGCTGTTTTGGCGAAGTGCGGCCCGGTCCCAGCGGTCTGGAGATCGTTCACCCCGAGTACAAAGTCATCGCTGCCGACACGCCGGTGGCGGTCGAAGAGCGATTGACCCCGGTCTACCCGTTGACCGAAGGGCTGACCCAGGGGCGGCTGCGCAGCCTGATTCTGCAGGCACTGGATTGGTTGCAGCGCGATATCATCGCCGAGCTGCTACCGATTACATTACTGCAAAAATGGAAGCTGCCGCCGCTGTTGGAGGCGATCCGCTATCTGCACCAGCCGCCGGTCGAGGCGGATCAGGACAGCCTGTTACAGGGGAGGCATCCCGCGCAGCGGCGGCTCGCATTCGAAGAGCTGCTGGCACATCACCTGTCGTTATTGAAGATACGCCACAGCGTGCAGCAGCAGGGTGCGCCGCGGTTAAAGGCCAGCGGCCGCTTGAGTCTGCCGTTTCTGCAGCAACTGCCTTTCGCGCTGACCTCGGCCCAGCGCCGGGTCGCCCGGGAGGTGGCGCGGGACCTGAACCTTCCAGTGCCCATGTTAAGGCTGGTGCAGGGGGATGTGGGTTCAGGCAAGACGGTGGTCGCGGTGCTGGCGGCGCTGCAGGCGGTCGAAAATGGCGCCCAGGCGGCGGTCATGGCGCCGACCGAGATCCTGGCCGAACAACATTTCAACAATTTCAGCCAGTGGCTGGAGCCGCTGGGAGTGCAGGTTGCCTGGCTGGCGGGGCGGGTCAAGGGCAAACAGCGCGCAGCGCAGCTGGCGCGGATCGCCAGTGGCGAGGCGCAGATCGTAGTCGGGACCCACGCCCTGTTCCAGGAGGAGGTACGCTTCGCCGACCTGGCGCTGGTGGTCATCGACGAGCAGCACCGCTTCGGCGTCCACCAGCGTCTCAGCCTGCGCGAGAAGGGGCGCCAGGGCGAGGTCACGCCGCACCAGCTGATCATGACCGCCACGCCGATCCCGCGTACGCTGACGATGAGTGCCTACGCGGACCTCGACTGCTCGATCATCGATGAGCTGCCGCCGGGGCGCACACCGGTCAATACCGTCGTGATCGCCGACGCGCGACGCGACGAGGTGATCGGGCGGGTGCGCGATGCCTGTCGCGAGGGGCGCCAGGCGTACTGGGTCTGTACCCTGATCGAGGAGTCGGAAGCGTTGCAGTGCCAGGCTGCCGAGGTGACGGCGGCGGCGTTGCAGGAGGCGTTGCCGGAGCTGAAGATCGGCCTGGTACATGGGCGGCTGAAGGCCCGCGACAAGGCCGAGATCATGGCCAGGTTCAAAGCCGCGGAGCTGGAGCTGCTGGTGGCGACCACGGTGATCGAGGTGGGGGTCGATGTGCCCAACGCCAGCCTGATGATCATCGAGAACCCGGAGCGGCTGGGGCTGGCCCAGCTGCACCAGTTGCGCGGACGGGTCGGGCGCGGCTCAGTCGAGAGTTTCTGCGTGCTGATGTATCATGCGCCGCTTTCCAAGCAGGGGCGCGAGCGGCTGGCGGTGATGCGCGAGAGCAGCGACGGTTTCCGCATCGCCGAGAAGGACCTGGAGCTGCGCGGTCCGGGCGAAGTGCTCGGCACGCGGCAGACCGGCATGATGCAGTTCCGCATCGCCGATCTGGTACGCGATGCGGACCTGCTGCCGCGGGTCAAACAGGCCGCGGCGGAGCTGGAGGGCGAGCCTGTGCTCTGCGACACCCTGATCGAACGTTGGCTGGGTCAGGGGGCCGAGTATGCCCATGTCTGACCGGCCGCGCAGATAACGGTAACGAGTGATGCAACCGACACCCGAACAGCTTGATCTGATTGCACGCCAGTTGGGGCGTAAACCGCGCGGCATCGCCGCTATCGCCTGGGCCACTCCGGCGGGCGTGCCGGTGGTGCTGCAGATGCGCTCCCTGGTCGATGACAAGCCCTTTCCGACCCTGTACTGGCTCTGCTCGCGCCAGCTGTATCAGATGATCGCGGAGATCGAAACCGCCGGCTGGGTCAAGCAGATCGAGCAGGAGCTGGCCGAGGACGAACAGCTGCGCGCGACCTATGCCGCCCAGCAGCGGGCCTATGTCGAACGGCGCTGGGCGCTGATGGACGCGGCGGATCGGCAGCGTATAGAACAGCTGGGCTTCACCGATCTGTTCCACCAGTACGGTATCGGCGGCATCGCGCAGTGGGACAAGGTGCGCTGTTTGCACATGCAATATGCCCACCACCTGGTGGCGGAGAATGTGATCGGACAGCGGATGGATCAGGCATTCGGGCTTGGCGAGCGTCTGGCCGCCATGACCCTCTGAGGATGGGGCAAACACACAAACGGCGGGCCCGAAGGTCCGCCGTTTGCGGTTAAAGCAGGGATCGGTCCGGCTTCAGGCCTTGCCGATCAGGTGCTGGTACTTCTCCAGCAGCTGCTCTTTGCTTTCGACGTGGTCCGGGTCTTTCGGAATGCAGTCGACCGGGCAGACCTCTACGCACTGCGGCGTATCGTAGTGACCGACACACTCGGTGCACTTGTTCGGATCGATTTCATAAATCTCTTCGCCCGGAGAGATCGCCTCATTCGGGCATTCTGGCTCGCATACATCACAGTTGATGCATTCGTCGGTGATCATCAATGCCATGGCGGCGCTACCTCTATGACAGGTTCGTGTTATCCATTCTGGAAGTGCTGCTTCAATGCACTGGCGACGGCCGGGTGCACAAACTGGTCAATATTCCCGCCCAGCGATGCGATCTCACGGATCAGCGTGGACGAGATGAATGACAGATGCTCCGCCGGCGTCAGGAACAGACTTTCGGCCTGAGGCGCCAGCTTGCGGTTCATATTGGCCAGCTGGAACTCATACTCGAAGTCGGATACCGCACGCAGGCCGCGCAATATGATATTGGCGTTCACCTCTTTGATGAAATCGGCGAACAGGTGATCAAAGCCTACGACTTCGACGTTACCCAGATGGGCAGTGGCTTGACGCACCAGATCTATCCGCAGCTCCAGCGTCAGCAACGGGTTTTTCTTGGTACTGGCCGCAACCGCGACGACGACTCGATCGAATAGACGAGAGGCGCGCTCAACCAGATCGGTATGACCGTTAGTGACCGGGTCGAAAGTGCCGGGATAGACTGCCGTATTCATAACGGGCCCTGACCTATGCATATTATGAGCGACACTGTAAGGCGCGGATGTTAGCCCAATTGCTACAGTCGCACAAATAGATTAATAGAATGGATTTAACCAAAGTGGTTATAAAAAATAAATTACATATTCTTTATGGGTATATTTTGGGCGAATTCTCTCCCCTGAGGTAGCGGCCGTCAAGCAGGTTATAGAGTGAACGATCGTACGTAATTATGACCATTTGGTTACCCGTACGTGACAGCGCTTGCCTGCTAACCCTTCGCCACGTAACGTTATTTGCCGCGGCCCCAGAGGTACCGGTTCGGAACGGTGCTGGGGGAGTGTGTTCGAGTTTGCAAGGGATGGAGAGCGGTGGTCAGACGTACCAAAGAGGAAGCGGAAGCGACACGGCAGGCGTTACTGGATCGGGCGCTTGAGCTGTTCAGCCGGCAGGGGCCGGAGGCCGTGACGCTGAAGCAGATCGCGGCCGAAGCCGGCGTTACCCACGGTGCCATGTACTGGCATTTCCGCAATAAAAGCGATCTGCTGCTGCAGCTCTATCAGCAGTGCGAGCTCCCTTTCGAACGCCACTATCTCGAACAGCGCCAGGCGGTACAGCAGGATGCACTGGGCGCGCTCTACCATTACCTGCTGGGCACGCTGAGCGAGCTGCTCGGTAAACCGCGGATGCTCAACATCTACCGCCTCTTTCACTATGGCCGCGCGCGTTCGCCGGAACTGGAGATCCTGCGCGAGGCGATAGCGGCTGAGATCGAAAGCTGGCGTAACCAGCTGTATTTTTTCCTGAAGCAGGCGCGCAAGCAGAAGCAGATCCGTAAAAAACTCGATCCGGAGTTGCTCAGTCTGAGCCTGCTGACCGCGATGATCGGCATCATCGATCTGTGGATCGCCGGAACCGATTCGCCGACGCGGATGGAGCAGCTGCCGGCGTTGCTGACGATGCAGATCGAGGGGTTGAAGGCGGTGAAACCCGGCTTACTTTGAGATCCGCTCGAACAGCCGGTAACAGACCTGTCCCGCCTGTTTTTCCCGGAACAGCTGCCAGTCTTCCGGCAGCGGGGGCAATGCCAGCTCCGCTTCCGCCTCGATATAGACCAACGCGTTATCGGCCAGCAGATTGCGGCGCTGCAATAGTGCGCAGATCGGTGCCACCAGGCCCTGCCGAAACGGCGGGTCCATGAACACCAGGTCGAAACGGCGCTCCTCATCGACCGGGCGCTGGTCCAGCCACTCCAGGGCCGGGGCGTTCACCACTTCGGCATTCTGCGACTTCAGGGTTTGCAGGTTTTCGCGCAGGACTCTGGTCACCAATGCCGATTGATCCACGAAAGTGACCGACGCCGCTCCCCGCGATAGCGCCTCCAGCCCCAGCGCGCCGCTGCCGCAGCACAGGTCCAGGCAGCGGGCGCCGGGCGTGACCCCCTGCAACCAGTTGAACAGCGTCTCACGGACCCGGTCCGGCGTAGGGCGTAACCCCTCGACGGCCGCAAAGGGGATGCGGCGGCTGCGCCACTCCCCGCCGATGATGCGCACGAAGGAGGGCTCCGCCTGGGCGGGGTTGCGGCGGGCGGTGGGACGGGAGGTATGGCGACTCATGGCGATGGGGTTCCAGTACTGGCGAATCTCAAGTGCAGACGTCGATCTGCCGGCAGTGTCTGTGCGACCCGTGTGCGGGCGCTGTCCAGATCGAGCAGCTCAAGTGTAGCGCGGAATACCTTGTCACTGTCTACTGGCAGCTGGTACAGCGCCAACAGATCGAGCCACTGTTGCGGGTCGTCTCGCACCAGCGCCTCCAGCCGTTCGAGCAGGGCCTGGCGGGTTTGCTCCAGAGTCGCTTGATCCAGCCTGGCGGCGAGCTGCTCGCCGGGCCGCGCGAGCAGCCTGGTGTCGGCTTGGCGTAGCAGCAGCGCCTGATAGCCGCCGTACGGCAGCGGTTGCCAGAGCCAGCGATAGTCCGCGGCAGCATCGGTTGTAACCACGGCTAGCAGCCGGCTGACCAGCTCGGCGGTAATACGTTGCAGCGCCAACTCCCGGGCATCGCGGGGCGGCGGCAGCGTCTCGGCGAGCAGGTGCCAGCCGTTGCCGCGGGCGCTTGGCAGTTGCTGCTCGGCAGGGGCCAGAGGCGTGCTCGGCACGGCTGGCGGCCGGGGCGAGCTTGTCGCCAGCGCGGCGGGTTGGCTGGCCTGGGGACCGACCAGCGTCCAGGCCGGGGTATCGGTTACCGGTGCTGTGGGACGGGCGGCTAAGCGCTCGCCGAGGGCGCCGAGCAGTTGTTGCTCCGGGGCCTGCTGATCCAGATAGCGCTGGGCCTGCAGCCGCGTCGTCAGCGCCGGCTCGGGGGCTGGGAGTTGCTGTAGCAGGGACAGCAATTGGCTTCGCTGTGCCGCGGTGGGCGGGTCCGGCAAGGTGAAGCTGAGCAGCAGATAACCGGGCCGGGTGTCGACGGCGGCATCCCGCCATTGCTGTGCGGAAAGCCAGGTACGGAGCGCGCCGCTGTGCAAACCCTGGGCGATGCGTGCCCGCTGCAGCTGGATCTCGATCCAGTCCCGGTCGGACAGGTTGGGCGCGCTAACCAGCAACAGGTGCAGCCGGTAGTCGGGCTGCTCCTTGAGCAACTGATAGAGATCGCCCCGGTGGGTTAGCCGTGCCAGCGGATCTGGCGGTTGGCCACTGCGATTCAGTAGCAGGATGACGAGCGGCAGGATGACCACCAGCAGCAACAGGAACTTGCGATTGAACAATGGCTTGTACCCGCTGTCTGTGCGGCGCCTGCGGCTGGCGCCGCCTGGCTGGGAAGAGCGTCGGGGTTCCACCGCCATTTCCTGTCATCTGGTTGGGTAATAGTGGTGCTATGGTAAGATACCGCGCTTAATGCACTCACTGTTCGAACCGGTCGCGACCGGTTCCGTTTCCGGATACTACAGAATTTATGGACGCACTCTACTCCTGGATGCTCGAAAATGGCCTCGATCCGGCCATGCTGCCTTATATCGTCGCTGCCCTGGCATTTGTGATCCTGTTGCTGATCTACCTCTCTCTGAAGGGCGACAAGGGGCAGATCGAGGATACGAAAACCGCGGAACGGCAAGCCGATGCGGCGCCGTTGCCGCAGACCCCGGCCGATGTTGCCGAGGTGAGTGAGGAACCGGCCGCAGAAAGCGTGCAGGCTGTGTCGGAGCCCGAGCCCGAGCCCGAGCCCGAGGCTGAAGCTGAGGAGGCGGCGCGACGGGCCGCTGAACAGGCCGCGGCGGAGGCAGAACGGGCCCGGCTGGCGCAGGAAGCCGCCCAGCAGGAGCAGGCTCGACAGCAGGCCGAAGCACAGGCCCGGCAGCAACGCTTGGCGGAAGAGCAGGCGGCGGCCGCGAAAGCGGCAGCAGAAGCCAAGGCGGCAGCCGAGGCCGCGGAGAAGGCCGCGGCAGAAAAGGCAGCTGCGGAAAAGGCCGCCGCTGAGAAAGCCGCAGTCGAGCAGCAGGCGGTACGCAAGCAGCGCCTGTTCGAGCGGATCAAAAGCGGCTTGAGTCGCACCAAGGCGGGCCTGACTGAGCAGTTGGGTAACCTGTTCCTGGGCGCCAAGGAGATCGACGAGGATCTGCTCGAGGAGATCGAAACCCTGCTGCTGATGGCCGATGTCGGGGTCGAGGCGACGACCGACATCCTGACCCGCCTGACCGAGCGTGTCGAGCGCAAGCAGTTGAAAGATCCGGCCGCCCTGCGCGAAGCGCTGCAGGAGGAGCTGGCGGCGCTGCTGGGCGGGGTCGAGCACCCGCTGGTATTGCCGGGCGACAAGAAGCCGGCGGTGATCCTGATGGTCGGGGTCAACGGTGTGGGCAAGACTACAACCATCGGCAAGCTGGCCAAACGCTTCCAGTCCGAGGGCAAGTCGGTGATGCTGGCGGCCGGCGATACCTTCCGCGCCGCGGCGGTGGAGCAGCTGCAGGTGTGGGGCGAGCGCAACCAGGTACCGGTGGTGGCCCAGCATAGCGGGGCCGATTCGGCGTCGGTCATCTTCGATGCGCTGCAATCGGCGCAATCGAAGGGGGTCGATGTGCTGATTGCCGATACCGCCGGACGCCTGCAGAACAAAGACAACCTGATGCAGGAGCTGCAGAAGATCGTCCGCGTGATGCAGAAGCTGGACCCGGATGCGCCGCACGAGGTGATGCTGGTGTTGGATGCCGGCACCGGGCAGAACGCCATCAGTCAGGCGCGCCTGTTCAAGGAGGCCGTCGGCGTCAGCGGCATTGCGCTGACCAAGCTCGACGGTACCGCCAAGGGCGGCATCATCTTCGCCATCGCCAAGCAGTTCGGCCTGCCGATCCGCTTTATCGGGGTCGGCGAGCAGATCGACGATCTGCGCCCGTTCGAGGCGCAGGAGTTCGTCAAGGCGCTGTTCGACTGAGAGGCGGCAATGTCAGCGATCCGTTTCAGTAATGTCGGGAAACGTTATCCCAACGGGCACGAGGCGCTGGTCGGTCTCGATTTCGCGCTGGAGTCGGGCGAGCTGGCCTTTCTCACCGGGCACTCCGGGGCCGGCAAGAGCACCCTGCTGAAGCTGATCATGCTGATGGAACGCCCCAGCCGGGGCGAGGTCTGGGTCGGCGAACAGAACCTGTCGCGGCTGTCGCGGGCGCAGATCCCGCTGCACCGGCGGCATATCGGCGTGGTGTTCCAGAACCATCAACTGTTGTTCGACCGCACCGTGTTCGACAATGTGGCACTGCCGCTGCAGATCAGCGGTTACGATCCGGTCGACGCGGCGCGCCGGGTGCGGGCGGCGCTGGATAAGGTCGGTCTGCTGGCGCGCGAGAAACTGAACCCGGTCACGCTGTCGAGCGGCGAGCAGCAGCGGGTGGGGATCGCCCGGGCGATCGTGCACAAGCCACGCTTGCTGCTGGCCGACGAACCGACCGGCAACCTGGACCCCGAGCTGTCCGAGGATATCATGCACCTGTTCGAGCAGTTCAACCGTATCGGCACCACGGTGTTGATCGCCAGCCACGACCTGTCGTTGATCAACCGTCTGCGCCACCGGGTATTGACCCTGCAGGGTGGGCGACTGGTCGCGGATAGCCACTGATGAACAAAGCGCACGATAATCGCAAAGCCCGCCAGGCGGCGCCGAAACGGGGTGCCGTCCAGCATCGGGTACGCCTGCAGGATCGCGGGCGCAGCTGGCTGCGTCATCATATAGAGGTGGCACTGAAGGCATTGGGGCGGCTGTGGAGCACGCCGCTGGCATCGCTGATGACGCTGGCGGTGCTGGCGATCGCACTGGCGCTGCCCAGTTTCATCTTCACGGCGCTGAAGAATGTCGATCAACTGACGCTGGGGCTCGATACGGAGCCGCACCTCTCGCTCTACCTGAACACCGACCTCAGCGATGCGCGCATCGACAACTTCAGCCGCGAGCTGCTGCTACGGGACGATCTGCTGTCGGTGGAGCTGATCAGCCGGGACAAGGGGCTGGCGGATTTCCGTGCCCATACCCGCTTTGGCGATCTGCTCGATTTCTTCGAGACCAACCCGTTACCGGCGGTGATTACGCTGATCCCCCGCCAGCACGAGCCGCAGCAGTTGGCGGCGTTGCAACAGCAGCTGGCGGCATTGCCCGAGGTCGATGAAGCGCGCGTGGACCTGGAGTGGGTACGGCGGCTGGCGGCGTTCATGGCGCTGGCCGAGCGCGGGGCCTGGGTGCTGGGCGCTCTGCTGGGGCTGACGGTGCTGCTGGTGGTGGGTAATACGGTGCGGATGACGATCGAAAGCCGGCGCGACGAGATCGTGGTCAGCAAGCTGGTGGGGGCCACCGACGCCTGGGTCCGGCGGCCGTTCCTGTACAGCGGCATCTGGTTCGGCATCTTCGGTGCGGCCCTGGCCTGGCTGCTGGCGCAACTGGCGCTGGCACTGATCGCGGAGCCGGTGCAGGCGCTGGCGGCGCTGTACCTGAACGGCTACCAGGTGCATGGCCTCGGCGTCATGGAATCGTTGGCGTTGCTCGGCGCCGGGGTGCTGTTGGGGCTGCTGGGGGCCTGGATCGCCGTCGGCCGGCACCTGCGCGATATCGAGCCGGGCTAGCGGTGATTGCGAGGTTGCGTTTTTCACAGCGGAACGCTATGTTTTTCCACCGTGAGGAGCGGACCTGCGGGCGTGGGACTGGGAACTTTCCGTCGCCGCCAAGGGTCACATATCCGGATTCATAGAACGAGGTCATTCCCTGCATGGGCAAAAGCTTGCAAGTTATCGAACACCTGTCGCCGGGCCGCAATATCGAAGCCTACGTACAGAGTGTGAGTACTATCCCGATCCTGACGGCTGAAGAGGAGCGGGAGCTGGCTGAGCGTCTGTACTACCAGAATGATTTGGAAGCGGCGCGCCAGTTGGTCATGTCCCACCTGCGTTTCGTGGTTCATATAGCGCGTAGCTACTCCGGTTACGGGTTGCCACTGGGCGACCTGGTGCAGGAGGGTAACGTGGGCCTGATGAAGGCCGTTAAACGCTTCGACCCGACCATGGGCGTGCGTCTGGTTTCCTTCGCCGTACACTGGATCAAGGCGGAGATGCACGAGTTCATCCTGCGCAACTGGCGTATCGTCAAGATCGCCACGACCAAGGCCCAGCGCAAACTGTTCTTCAATCTGCGCTCGCAGAAGAAGGGGCTGGGGTGGATGACCAACGACGAAGTGCAGGCGGTCGCCGAGGATCTCGGCGTCGATGCGGCAACGGTACGTCAGATGGAGGGCCGCCTGGCCGCCTCGGATACCGCGTTCGATGCCCCGGTCGACAGCGACGACGACAGCGCCTGGCAGGCACCGGCGGCTTATCTGGAGGATCACAGTGCCGATCCGGCCATGCAGTTGGAGACCTCCGATTGGGAGGAGCGCTCCCAGCAGCAGTTGATGCAGGCGATGTCGGCGCTGGATGAGCGCAGCCAGGATATCCTGGCGCGGCGCTGGCTGACCGACGAAAAAGCCACCCTGCACGATCTGGCGGCGCAGTACGGCGTATCGGCCGAGCGTATCCGCCAGCTGGAAAAGAATGCGATGAACAAGATCAAGGCGGCAATGCTGACTGCCTGATCGGTCAACTGATCCATCGGAAAGGTCGTCGGTATCCCCAGCGCGAACTGGGCGGTAGCGACGGCCTTCTGTCTTTTCGGGGTCAACTCGCCCCGCAACTGGCGTTATAATACGCCCCCGTCTTAGATGCCCGGAGAGCCCATGTCGGCGCGTTATACCCTGTTGCTTGCCGCCCTGGGCGGCGCCATCGCCGTATTGCTGGGTGCCTTTGCGGCACACGGCCTGCGCCCGCAGTTAGCGGAACGTCTGTTCGAGGTGTTCCAGATCGGCGTTACCTACCAGTTCTACCATGTGTTCGCGTTGCTGGCGGTTGGCCTGTTGCAGCTCAGCTATCCGTCCCGCCTGCTCCGCTTCAGTAGCGCCTTTTTCCTGGCCGGTATCCTGCTGTTCTGCGGCAGTCTCTATGTCTTGGCCCTGAGCGGTGTGCATCGCTTCGGCGCGGTGACCCCGATCGGTGGAGTCTTTTTTGTGCTGGGGTGGTTGACTCTGCTCAGCGCCATCTTTCAAAAGGTAAAGCAGAATGCAGATACAGCTGAACGGTGAAGCGTTCGAAGTCGCCGAGGCGTTGAGCATCACCGGCCTGATCGCTGAACTGGGTTTGGTGGGGAAGCGCGTCGCCATCGAGGTGAATCGCGAGATCGTGCCGCGTAGCGAACATGGGGCCACTGTGCTTAAGCCCGGTGACAGCGTCGAGGTCGTCGCGGCCATCGGCGGGGGCTGAACGCCACTTCCGGACACCTCTTTGAGCCTTCGGGCGACAGTAACAGAATCAATGCAGGACTGAATCGATGTCAGAGCAACTGAATGACCCGCTGGTAATCGCTGGTAAGAGCTACCGTTCCCGTCTGCTGGTCGGAACCGGTAAGTACAAGGATCTGCAGGAGACCGGCGAGGCGATCGCCGCCAGCGGTGCCGAGATCGTGACTGTGGCGGTGCGGCGTACCAATATCGGCCAGAACCCGGACGAGCCGAACCTGCTCGACGTGATCAGCCCCGAACGTTACACCATCCTGCCCAACACGGCCGGTTGCTATACCGCCGAGGATGCGGTGCGCACCTGCCGCCTGGCGCGTGAGCTGCTGGACGGACATGACCTGGTCAAGCTGGAGGTGCTGGGCGATCAGAAGACCCTGTACCCGAATATCGTCGAAACCCTGAGTGCCGCCGAGACACTGATCAAGGATGGTTTCAAGGTGATGGTTTACACCAACGACGATCCGATCGTGGCCAAGCGCCTCGAGGAGATGGGCTGCGTGGCGGTGATGCCGCTCGGTTCGCTGATCGGTTCGGGTCTCGGCATCCTGAACCCGCATAACATCCGCATCATCATGGAGTCGGCTCAGGTACCGATCATCGTCGATGCCGGTGTCGGAACCGCTTCCGATGCCGCCATTGCCATGGAGATGGGCTGTGCCGGCGTGTTGATGAATACCGCCATTGCCGCGGCGCAGAATCCGATCCTGATGGCCGGTGCGATGCGCAAGGCGATCGAGGCCGGTCGCGAGGCGTTCCTGGCCGGACGTATGCCGCGTAAGAAGTATGCTAGTGCTTCCTCACCGCTCGAAGGTACCATTGCTTGATGACCGAACAGAACACTGTACAGGGGGCGGGTGTCGACGCTGACGGCACCCAGGCGAAACCGATGCGCGCAGTGCGCAGCTTCGTGGTCCGTGCCGGACGGATGACGGAGGGGCAGGAGCGCGCGCTGGCCGAGAACTGGCCGCGCTACGGGCTGGAGCTGAATGCCGGCACGCTCGATTTCGTCGCGCTGTTCGGTGCCGAGGCGCCGGTGGTGCTGGAGATCGGTTTCGGCATGGGGGACTCGCTGCTGGAGATGGCGCGGCAGGCGCCGCAGAAGGGGTTCCTCGGGATCGAGGTGCATCCGCCGGGAGTGGGGCGTCTGCTGGGGCGGCTCAACGAGGCCGGCCTGACCAATGTACGGGTGTTCTGCGACGATGCCATCGAGGTATTGGCGCGGTGTATACCGGATGCGAGCCTCAGCGGCGTACAGCTGTTTTTCCCCGATCCCTGGCCGAAAAAACGCCATCACAAGCGGCGTATCGTGCAGCCCGAATTCGCCCAGACGATTCGCAACAAGCTGAAGATCGGCGGGGTGTTCCATATGGCTACCGACTGGGAGCCCTATGCCGAGCACATGATGGAAGTGATGAGTGCCGCAGAGGGTTACCGCAACGTCGCCGGCGAAGGGCAGTTCTCACCCCAGCCCGAGTGGCGACCGGTGACCAAGTTCCAGAAGCGCGGTGAGCGGCTGGGCCATGGCGTCTGGGATCTGATGTTCGAGCGCGTCAGCTGAGTTTTGCTGGTGCGGAAACAGATAGAGCGCCCATGGGCGCTCTATTCATTTGTCGCGGAGTGGCCGCTTAGCGGCGGCAGTCGCCGCGTTCCCAACCGTCCCCGCGTTTCATCGGGCGGTCATCCGGGCCCGGACGGCGGTCATCGAAACGATCGCCGTGGCGCGGAGCCAGGCTCTGCATCTTGCTCATCTGCTCCGGGGTCAGGATTTCAGCCATCTGGGCCTTCATCTGCGCCTGGGCGCGGATCCGTTCCGCAACCCGCTCCTGAGCCTGGTTGACCAGTTTGTCGACCTCGGCGTTGAAGTTGTCCGCTTTCGGGTCGAGCGCCCGCATCTGCTGCATCTGTTCGCGCATCGCATCGCGGCGTTCGACGCGATCTTCACGGTGTGCGGACCAGAGCTCTTTCATTTTTGTCTGCTGTTCGGCGCTCAGGTTCAGTTCCTGAGCCATACGGTCCTGGCGATATTCGCCCGGTTCCTTGGCCATGGCCAGACCCGCCAGGGAGCTGCCCAGCAGGGTTGCGGTGACGGCACCAATAATGAACTTGCGCATGATCGTTCTCCTCTCAGTGATCTTCTATGGATGCAGTATGCGCTGGCGCTCCGATAAGTTGTGTCAGCCCGCGGTAAAGTTTGGTAAAGCTCGAGCAGCGGCCGGAAGGAGGCTTTAGAATCGAATCAAAGCCCGGTGTTTATCGGTGCACAGTGATAGAGGAGGAGTGGTCGTGAGCGGAGAGCGCCTGCTACTGGTCGACGACGACGTCGAATTGTGTGAATTACTGGCGGACTACCTGGGGCATGAGCAGTTCGAGGTCGACTGTTGTTACAGTGCCGAGTCGGCGCTGCAGCGGCTGCGGCAGGGGGAGAGTTACGCCCTGCTGATCCTCGATATCCAGATGCCCGGGGCCAGCGGTCTGGAGTTGCTGCAGCAGCTGCGGCCCAGCATCCGCACGCCGGTGATCATGCTGACCGGGCGCGGCGACGAGATCGACCGCATCCTGGGGCTGGAGATGGGAGCCGACGACTATCTGGGCAAGCCCTGCAATCCCCGCGAACTGCTGGCACGTATCCGGGCGGTGTTGCGGCGCTCGGGGCAGGAGCCGGAGCAGGACAGCCTGTTCCCGGAGCGACCCCTCGAAGAGCAGGGGATCCGGCTCGATCCCGGGTTGCGGGAGGTGCATATCGGGCAGGAAACGGTCGAGCTGACCAGTGCGGAGTTCAATGTGTTGGCCTACCTGATGCAGAACGCCGGCCAGATCCTGACCAAGGAACAACTGACCGAGCGCGTCCTGCACCGCAAACTGACCGCCTATGACCGGGCGCTGGATGTGCACGTGAGCCGGGTGCGGCAGAAGCTGGCGCGGGTGCTGGGGAGCGATATCGAGGTGATCAAGACGATTCGTAGCCAGGGTTACCAGTTCGTACGGAGCCGGGGATGAGGTGGTATCAGCATCTGTTCTGGAAGTTTTTCCTGACGATCTGGCTGATCAGCGCGATCGGTACGGGGCTGACCGTGTGGTTGGTGCAGTCGGTGGCCGAGCATCGCCAGAGTCTGGTGCTGCTGGAAACCCGGGCCCGGGCCCAGGCGGAGCTGATCCTGGAGCGTTACGAGCGGGGCGAGGCCGATACCCGGGAGGCGCTGCGGGATCGCGGTCAGCACCGGGAGATGCGCTGGCGTCCGTTGCCGTTGTGGATTGAGGATAGCGCCAGCGGGAAAGCGCTGTACGAGATGCCGCGGCCGGCGCCGGACGCCAAGCACTCGTTCCGCTTCGAGGTGACCAGCCCCTCCGGGAGGCGCTTCCTGGTGATCGCCGCGCTGCCGCCGGAGGGGTTCTACCTGGAGAAGATACTGGCATTCATGGTATCGGCGCAGGCGGTGTTCGTGCTCTTCGTCTCGGCCCTGGCCAGCCTGTTGTTGAGCTGGCTGATCGTGCGTCCGGTCAACCAACTGCGCCGGCATGCACGGGATCTGTACACGCAGCAGAACCTGAGCAGCCGGGCGGCGGACGGGCTGTCGCGGCGTAGCGACGAGATCGGCCAGTTGGCGCGCGAATTCAACCAGATGGCGAACTATGTCGAGGATACGCTGACGGCACAGCAGCGCCTGTTGCAGGACGTTTCCCACGAACTGAGGGCGCCGCTGGCGCGGCTGCAGGTGGCGGCAGGCCTGGCGGAGCAGCGCCTCGGCGAGGGCGATGCCACGGCCGCGCGGATCAATCAGGAGTGCGAGCGGCTGGACGGCCTGATCGGTGAGATTCTGTCGCTGTCCCGGCTGGATCGGACCGATCCCGGAGGGGAGACGTTTCAGCTGCAGCGGGCGCTGGAGGAGCTGGTCGCCGACGCCCGTTTCACCCATCCGCAACGTCAGATCACCCTGGAGGTCGAGCCGGCGGGCCTGCAGCTGGCGGTCAATCCGCTGCTGTTGCAACGGTCGCTGGGTAACTGTCTCAGCAATGCGCTGAAATATACCCCGGTCGAGAGCCCGGTCGAGCTGCGGGCGAGCCGGGTCCGCGGTGGGCTGGAGATCCGCCTGCGCGATCATGGCCCGGGGGTCAGTGATGAGCTGTTGCAGCGCATGACCGAGCCGTTCGTGCGGGGCAGCGGGGGGCATGGCGACGGTTATGGTCTGGGGCTCAGCATCGCCCGACGGGCGCTTGAGCGCCTGGGCGGACGCCTGAGCCAGCGTAACCACCCCGACGGCGGGTTGGAGCAGCTGCTCTGGCTGCCGGAGGCGGTGGTGCGCTAGGTTAGGACTGCACCCGCCGCTTCAGCGCGACCAGCCGGACCCGGTCCCCGTCACCGACACGCAGCGCGTCGGCGAGGGCCGGTGACAGACCCACCTGCTGGCGGCTGGGTTTCAGCAGCGCCATGGTGCAGCGAAACTCGCTGGTGGAGGTGTTGGCGATGAGATGGTAGCTGGCATCTTCCGCTTGGTTCGTCTCAATCGTCACTCGCACGCGGCGGCTCTGGCCGATTGCGCGGATGTCGCTCTGGCGCGCCGCCAGGGTCGGTCCGGCATCGAAGATATCGACATAGTTTTCAAAGCGGAACCCCTCGGCCTCCAGCATCCGGCAGGCGGGCTCGGTGTTGGGATGAACCCGGCCGATCACCGCCTGGGCATCCTCCGGCAACAGGTGGATGTAGATCGAGTGCTTCGGCATCAACTCGGCGATAAACACCTTGTTGCCGGCGCCGGTCAGGTAGTCGGCGCGATCGTAATCCATCGAGAAGAAGTGGCGTCCCAGCCCTTCCCAGAACGGGTTGGTGTGATGTTCGTCGGTGAAGCCGCGCATCTCGGCGATCACCCGCTCGGAGAAACGCTGGCTGTGCTCGGCGATGAACAGGAAGCGGCTTTTCGACAGCAGGGTGCCGTTGCCATCCTGGCGGTAGTCGGGGCGCAGGAACAGCGTACACAGCTCGGTGCTGCCGGTGTAGTCGTTGCACAGGTTCAGCGTTTTGAACTCGTTATACACTCCGAGCTCGCGCGACGAATGCACCAGCGTGCCGACATGGTAGTGGTAGAAGGGGGCGTCCAGCCCCACGGCGGGCGCAATGCCGCAGGTGCCGGCGACGGCGCCGGTTGTGCAATCCTCCAGCACGAACAGATAGGTTTCGCTCCCGCGATGCGTTTCGGCGCGCTCCAGGGCGGCCACCGATGCCGCGATCTTCTCCGCCAGCAGCTCCCGGTTGTCCGGCAGCGAGGTGAAACCGGGGCCGGATTCGACCGCGATCCCGTACAGGGCATCCAGATCCTTTTCAGCAATCGGGCGAATGATGAACATCGGATGGTTCTCCTCTGCATCCCGCGGGTGGGTACGGCCGGCGCCGCAGACATTCCCCTGTCAGTGTAGCGGAACGGCCTGAAATCACCGGGTCGTTTTGTGTATAACTCTGTGCGAAGGCTGCGTCATATCTGTGGCTGTTTTTATATTTTTATATTAAAAACAATATATTGTTGTTCTTATGTTAAGTGTCTCGGTATGTGCATAAGTTTTTGGAACAGAACGACTCGCCCTTTGGCCAGGAGACTGCCATAGGCGCCTCCGGACGCGTTCGCATCCTGCCGTGCAGGATCTGCCAGGCGGCGATGCTGGTCGTTCAAGCGCTCAATGTTTCCCGCTTTGGGTCGTCGGGAATAGTTCAGGGGGCCTCCTGGAACGCACACCTTGCCCCGAATTGCCGGACCCTGGTCCGCTAAACCGAATCCGTGCCTTAGCAGGGTGGGCGAGACGGCCGAATCCACGATATAGCAGGGGGCGACGACTGGGGGCGGGGGAGCCAAGCAGCGCAACGGTTGATGCCGGGGGGCTGGGAGATATGGATGCCCGCCGTTGACGCGGGGAGCTGGATGGTTCAGCAGCACTGACCCTGGGAGGGCTGGAGGCGCACTGCCGAGCGTGGGGAGCTTGGGTTCGTTATCAGGCACCGGCTGCTTGTCGCCGCTCTCACTTAACTGCAGCGACTACATTAACTGCAGCAACACTGGTAACTGCAGCAACTACTAGTAACTGCAGCGGCGCTTGCGCGCTCAATCGAAGCCCAATGCCAAGTAGCTGGCGACGGAGTGGACCTCGATTGTGCAAACAATCAACCGTTTCGAACTAACCCTCGGGTCTGACGCTTACAGCGCGTCAGCGCCGCTTTCGCCGGTACGGATACGGATAACCTGCTCCAGCGGCATCACGAAGATCTTGCCATCGCCGATTTTACCGGTGTTGGCAGTCTTGCTGATCGCCTCGATGACCTGATCGACTTTGTCATCCTCAATGGCGACTTCGATCTTTACCTTGGGCAGGAAATCGACGACATATTCGGCGCCGCGGTAGAGTTCAGTATGACCTTTCTGGCGGCCGAAGCCTTTTACTTCGGTGACAGTCACACCCTGAATGCCGATATCGGACAGTGCTTCGCGAACATCATCCAGCTTGAACGGCTTGATCACCGCAGATACCAGTTTCATCGTTTAACTCCTTGTTTATCGTGGGTTGGGCCTGCGGCTGCCGCGTCGAAACGGGGCCGTGGCATCAGCTCGAACAGCCAGTATACCTACAATCCTGGGCCGACGCATATCCGCACGGGTAACACAAAAAAGGGAGCCCGTTTGGGCTCCCTCGGTCAGTAAACCGGACGCTTACTTCTTAGCAGAAGAGAATTCCGGGTACGCTTCCATGCCGCATTCGGACAGGTCGACACCTTCGTACTCTTCCTCTTCGCTGACGCGTACGCCCATGATCGCCTTGATGATGACCCAGACGATGAGGCTGACAACGAAGACCCAGATGAAGATGGTCAGGGCGCCGATGATCTGGCCAGAGAAGCTGGAGTTTTCGTTGGTAACCGGTACCAGCAGCAGACCCAGCAGACCGACGACACCGTGTACGGAGATCGCACCGACCGGATCGTCGATTTTCAGTTTATCCAGGGTGATGATGGCGAAGACTACCAGTACGCCGCCCAGGGCGCCGAAGATGGTGGCCTGCAGAGCAGACGGAGTGGACGGCTCGGCGGTGATGGCTACCAGGCCAGCCAGTGCACCGTTCAGTGCCATGGTCAGGTCAGCCTTGCCGAACAGCATGCGGGCAACGATCAGCGCGGCAACGACACCACCGGCAGCGGCGGCGTTGGTGTTCATGAACACGACGGCCACGGAGTTGGCGCTTTCGACGCTGGCAGTTGCCAGTACGGAACCGCCGTTGAAGCCGAACCAGCCCAGCCACAGGATGAACGCACCCAGGGTAGCGATCGGCAGGTTGCAGCCCGGGAAGGCGTTGATTTCGCCGTTCTTGCCATATTTGCCTTTACGAGCGCCGAGTACCAGAACGCCGGCCAGGGCAGCAGAAGCACCCGCCATGTGGACGATGCCTGAACCCGCGAAGTCGGAGAAGCCGAGGTCGCCCAGGGTGTACATGCCGAACACAGCATTGCCGCCCCAGGTCCAGGAACCTTCCATCGGGTAGATGAAAGCGGTCATGACGATGGAGAACAGCAGGAAAGACCAGAGTTTCATGCGCTCAGCCACGGCACCGGAGACGATGGACATGGCGGTCGCAACGAAGACAACCTGGAAGAAGAAGTCTGCAGACGGGGCGTAGGTAGCCGGCTCTTCTGCACCGGTGAAGCCGTCGCCGGTGATGCCGCTCAGGAAGTAGTCGCCGCCGTACATGATGGCGTAACCGCAGACGAAGTACATGATGCACGCGATGGCGTACAGCGCGATGTTCTTGGTCAGGATCTCAGTGGTGTTCTTGGCGCGAACCAGGCCGGATTCCAGCATGGCGAAACCGGCGGCCATCCACATGACAAGTGCGCCGCACACCAGGAAGTAGAAGGTGTCGAGCGCATATTTCAGCTGGGTTACATCCCCGGCTGTAGTATTAAGCAGTTCTTCCATTAATTTGCCCTCCATCAGGCATCTAACAACGGATAGCTAGTTATCGGCGCGTTATCAGAGCGCGTCGTGCCCGGTTTCACCGGTGCGAATACGTACAACCTGTTCCAGCGGCATGACGAAGATCTTGCCGTCGCCGATCTTGCCGGTCTGAGCGGCTTTGCTGATTGCTTCGAGTACCTGATCGACGATGTCGTCGGCCACGGCCGCGTCGATACGTACTTTCGGCAGGAAGTCGACGACATATTCAGCGCCGCGGTAGAGTTCGGTATGGCCCTTCTGGCGACCGAAGCCTTTGACTTCCGTTACCGTGATGCCCTGTACGCCGATGTCGGACAGTGCTTCGCGTACGTCATCCAGCTTGAATGGTTTGATAATTGCTGAAATCAGTTTCATCTCAAGTCCCCCTTGGAAATATTCGAACGAGGTGTGCGCTGCTTAGGGGCGTACGGCACCTCGGTTGCTGTTCGATTAAGCGAATCCCATGCCATTTAAAAAAAACCAATAAAAAACAAATAATTAATTTCAAAGATTAAAAAATAAACACCCCCTTCAAGGTGCATGGATATGCAAATTGGTCGATTTTTGTGCACCGTAAGAGTGCGTGCGTTAATCTGGTGCGCCGCAATAGCTGAGCCGCACCATGACTGACAGTATCGTTACGAGCGGGTATAGTTTTGGGATGTAAAAATGTAGATGGGACGAAAGCGGTGATACATCAGAAGCTGGTCGAAAATCTGACTGCACAGTTCAGTCAGTTGCTGGGAGGGGGCCGCGAACTGCCGGGGCAGAGCGAGCTGCAGCAGCAGGTCCGGAGCATGGTCCAGAGTGCATTTGCGCGTCTCGACCTGGTGACCCGTGATGAGTTCGACGCCCAGAGTGCGGTGCTGGCCCGGACCCGGGAAAAGCTGGAGCAGCTAACGCAGCAAGTGGCTGAACTCGAGCGTCGCAGCGGGGATGCCGGCGCGGATCAATCCGTCGCCAACTGAGGCCTGCTCGCCTTCCGTCCACTCAGTGACCCAGGGACGGTGTCATGTCTTTATCTGTCGTGCATACGCGCGCACAGCTGGGCGTCGAAGCCCCGGCTGTTGCGGTCGAGGTTCACCTGTCGGGTGGACTGCCCTCGTTCTCGCTCGTGGGGCTGCCGGAAATGGCGGTCAAAGAGAGCCGCGACCGGGTACGCAGTGCGTTGCTAACGGCCGGTTTTGAATTTCCCCAACGCCGTATCACGGTCAATCTGGCCCCCGCCGACCTGCCCAAGGAGGGGGGACGTTACGATCTGGCGATCGCGCTCGGCATCCTGCAGGCGTCCAAACAGCTCAACTGCGAAGGGTTGGAGCGGTTCGAAGTGATCGGCGAACTGGCATTGTCCGGCGCGGTGCGGCCGATCCAGGGCGTGCTGCCCGCGGCCATTGCCTGTCACCAGGCGGGACGCACCATCGTGGTGCCGACCGCCAATGCGGACGAGGCGGCGATGACCGGGGTCGAGCTGCTGGCGGTCGATCACCTCCTGCCGCTGTGCGAGCATCTGCGCGGCGGGGCCCCGCTGCCCGCCTACCAGGCCGTCCTGCCGAGCCAGGCGGAGGAGACAGCGCCCGACCTGGCCGACGTACGGGGGCAGCTGCAGGCGCGGCGGGCACTCGAAGTGGCGGCGGCAGGGCAACATAATCTGCTGTTCAGCGGCCCTCCGGGCAGCGGCAAGAGTATGCTGGCCAGCCGTCTGCCCGGTCTGTTGCCGCCGTTGGAGGAGGCCGAGCGCCTCAGCGTGGCGGCGGTGCATTCGGTGGCCGGGCTCTCGGTACGGCCCGCCTGTGCCGGCCAGCGGCCATTCCGGGCGCCCCATCACACCGCGTCGGCGGTGGCTCTGGTCGGTGGCGGCGGGCGGCCGCGGCCAGGGGAGATCTCCCTGTCCCATCTAGGCGTCCTGTTCCTCGATGAGCTGCCGGAGTTTCCGCGCCGGGTACTGGATGTGCTGCGGGAGCCGATGGAATCGGGCGAAATTCTGATCTCCAGGGCCGCCCGTTCGACGCTCTACCCGGCCCGGTTTCAACTGGTGGCGGCGATGAACCCCTGCCCCTGCGGTTATTACGGCGACGGCAGCGATCGTTGTCGCTGCACGCCGGACCAGGTGCTGCGTTATCAGCAACGGGTGTCGGGCCCGCTGCTCGACCGTATCGATATTCAACTCCAGGTACCGGCGCTGCCGGCCCAGGCGTTACTGGAGCCGGGCGTGCGCGGCGAATCCAGCGCCGCGGTGCGGGCGCGGGTGGTGGCGGCGCGGGCGCTGCAGCTGGCGCGGCAGGGGAAGACCAATCGCGATCTGCAGGGGGACGAGCTGGAGGCGGTGTGTGCGTTGCCGGCGGATGCACGTCAGTTGCTGAGTCGGGTCATGGCCACCCAGGGTGTCTCGGCACGGGCCTGTCACCGGATTCTGCGTGTGGCGCGGACGTTGGCGGATCTGGAATGCCGTGCGACGGTGGGCGAGGAGCAGCTGTTGGAAGCGCTGATGTTCAGGGGGCTGAGCGGTAGCTGAGGGTTCACCCCTGCTGCATGCGGTTGGCGCTCAACATCTTCAGGAACAGCTCGAGGCTGACCGGCGGGCTGAAGAAGTAGCCCTGGACCTGGTCGCAGTCCTGCTTGATCAGAAACTCCAGCTGCGCCTTGGTCTCTACGCCCTCGGCGATAACGCTCTTGTTCAGGTTGTGCGCCAGGCTGATGATGGCGCGCACGATCTCCTCGTCATCGCTGTTGCCGGGCACGCCGGCGATGAACGATTTGTCGATCTTCAGGGTCTGGATCGGCAACTTCTGCAGCAGCGAGAAGGAGGAGTAGCCGGTGCCGAAGTCGTCCAGGGAGAATTCGATCCCCAGCGCGCTCAGGGTCTGGATGCATTGTTTGACGTGGGCCTCGTCGCCGAACAGGGCCGTTTCGGTCAATTCGAACTCCAGCATCCGGGTGTCGATCTGCAACTGATCGACCAGGCGCTCGATGGTGCGGGCCAGGTAGCTGTCCTGGAACTGGCGGAACGACAGATTGACCCCGATATGGCCGTTGAGGCCGGCTTCGCGGATCGCCTTCATGTCGCGCCCGGCGCGCTGCATCACCCAGTAGCCGATTGGCACGATCAGCCCCGATTTCTCGCAGGCCGGGATAAATCTGTCCGGCGCGATCAGGCCGCGCTCGGGGTGCTGCCAGCGGATCAGCGCCTCGGCACCGGTGATACAACCGGTGCGCAGGTCGATACGCGGCTGGTAATACAGGACGAACTCCTCTTTCTGCAGCGCGCGCCAGAGTTCGGGTTCCAGCGTGATGCCGGTGTCCTGATCCTGGTCCAGCCGCGGATCGTAGATCGCGAAGCTGTGGCCGTGCTGCTGTTTGGCGCGTTGGCGCGCCAGTCCCGCCTGCTTGATCAGGGTGTCGAATTCGTTGCTGTGGCGCGGGGCGAAGGCGACGCCGATGCTGCAACTGAGCGTCTGCTGGCCGTCGCCGACCGAGTAACCGGGAAGCAACTGGCCGACAATCTCGTTGAGCAGCGCCTGGGTGCGGTGTTCGATGATCTCCTGATCGCCGATCGGCAATATCAGTGCGAACTCATCGCTGCCGATGCGCGACAGGTGGCGAATGCCGCCGCAGCTGGCCAGGCGGCGACTCAGTTCCAGCACCACTTCGTCGCCGGCATCGTGGCCGAGTTCGTTATTGAAGCGGCTGAAGGCGTCGAAATCGATCGTAATCAGTGCCAGCTGCACCCCCTGCTGCAGTTCGTTGAGCAGCGCCTGGTAGAAGAACTGGCGGTTACCGACGCCGGTCAGCGGATCGGTGATCTTCAATTGCTGCAGCGCGTCCTGGCTGCGGCGCGTGCACTGGGCGTAGCGCAGCGAGCGCAGCAGCAGTTCGCGGTTGAGGCTGGTCAGGCAGAGCTGGTCGATCAGCGGCTGGCGAATCAGCAGGGAGGGGTCGGCTTCGGCCTTGGTGTCGGTAAAGACGATGACCGGCAGTCCCGGGTGGCGTAACTGCACGCGCTGGATGAGGCGGTGCAGGCCGATCTGCGGCTCCTGGGCGTAACAAAGCAGCAGGGCATGGGAATCGAGGTTGTCTTCGATCTCCGCGCTACTGCTGTAACGGTCGAGGCTGAAGCGATCCTCCGCCCGGAGCATCGACTGCAATATGGGCTCTAACCCCGCACTTGGGTCGAGGAGCACCAGCTTCTGGTGTTCGGTTTCCACTGCCTGGATCGCTGCCAACATCTGCCGGTCCTTCCGAAACTGCTGTGAGGTGGGGCAGGTTTATCGCTCAAAACTTATGCATGCCGTGCCATAATAGACCGCCTGCATCGTTTGCGCGTCAGCCTAACGGATGTAATAGGCCTTAAACAACTGTTTTAACGCGCTATATTCCAGTTTCTCAGGTGTCGCTACCGCCCCCTGGCGCTTGGGTTGCATATCGCTACTGTCGCCAATCCGCTGCGGGATGTCTGAGTATCTTCGGCTGATCCTGCCGAAGGTTTAGTGTTATTCGAGGTTTTAATGAGCAAGCTGAATCCACGCCAGCGCGAAGCGGTACATTATATCGGGGGCCCCCTGCTGGTCCTGGCTGGCGCCGGATCCGGTAAGACCAGTGTCATCACGCGCAAAATCGCCTACCTGGTCGAACAGTGCGAGATCCCGGCCCGGCATATCGCCGCGGTTACCTTTACCAACAAGGCGGCGCGCGAGATGAAAGAGCGTGTCGGGCAACTGCTGCAGGGGCGCGACAGCCGCGGCCTGACGGTTTCCACCTTCCACAACCTCGGTCTCAACATCATCCGGCGCGAACATCGGACGCTGGGCTTCAAACCCGGGTTCTCGATCTTCGATGACCAGGACAGCAAGGCGCTGCTGCGCGACCTGTTGCTGCATAACGACGAAGACGCGGAGCAGGTGCAGACGGTGCAGCACCAGATCTCCACCTGGAAAAACGACATGATCGAGCCGGAGCAGGCGCTGGCGGTGGCCAACGGTCCGCTGGAGATCCTCTGTGCCCGTGCCTATGAGGCATATAACCGCCATCTGCGCGCCTACAACGCGGTCGACTTCGATGACCTGATCCTGGTGCCGGTGCGCCTGTTCGGCAGCCATCCGGAGGTGCTGGAGCGCTGGCAGGGGCGCATCCGCTACCTGCTGGTCGACGAGTACCAGGATACCAACCTGTCGCAGTACCGCCTGGTGCGCCAGCTGGTGGGCTATCGCGGTGCGCTGACCGTGGTCGGCGACGACGATCAGTCGATCTACGCCTGGCGCGGCGCGCGGCCGGAAAACCTGGCACAGCTGCAGCAGGATTTTCCCAGCCTGAAAGTGGTCAAGCTGGAGCAGAACTATCGTTCCACCAGCCGTATCCTGAAGGCCGCCAACACCCTGATCGCCAACAACCCGCACGTGTTCGAAAAGACCCTGTGGAGCGAGATGGGCTCCGGCGATCCGCTGCGGGTGCTGCATACCCGCAACGAGGACGCCGAGTGCGACCGTATCGCCACCGAAATCCTCGATCGCCACCTGCGCGAACGGATCCCGTTCCGCGACTTCGCCGTACTCTATCGCGGTAACCACCAGTCGCGGATGCTGGAGATGAAACTGCAGAGCTATCAGGTGCCCTATAAGATCAGCGGGGGCACCTCGTTCTTTGCCCGTGCCGAGATCAAAGACCTGATGTGCTACCTCAAGGTGCTGGTCAATCGTGACGACGACAACGCCTTCCTGCGCATCATCAACCTGCCGCGGCGCGAGATCGGCCCGACCACGCTGCAGAAGCTGGGGGAGTACGCCTCGGCGCGCCAGGCCAGTCTGTTCGACGCCTGTGCCGAGATCGGTCTGGAGCAGGTGCTGCCGGCCGCGGCCATCGATCGCCTGCGGCGCTTCTGCCATATGATTGAATCCCTGTACCAGCGCTGCGTCCAGGGCGACCCGATTGCCGCGATCCGTGAACTGATCGACGAGATCGGGTACGAGGAGTGGATCCGCCAGAACAGTGCCAGCGAGGCCACGGCGGAGAAGCGGATCCAGAACGTCTGGTTCCTGGTCGATTCGCTGCGTGCCACCCTCGAGCGGCTGCAGGAGGATAACCCGGAGGCCGGCATCGAGGAGGCGATCGCGCGCTTGATCCTGATCGATCTGATGAACCGCCAGGAGGAGGAGGACGATTCCGACCGGGTCCAGTTGATGACGCTGCACGCCAGCAAGGGGCTGGAGTTTCCCCATGTTTACCTGATGGGGATGGAGGAGGAGCTGCTGCCCCATCGCAACAGCATCGAGTCCGATACCATCGAAGAGGAGCGCCGGCTGGCCTATGTCGGGATCACCCGGGCCAAACGTACCCTGACCATGACGCTGGCCAAGAAGCGGCGCCAGTTCGGAGAAGAGGTGGAGTGCGCCCCCAGCCGTTTCCTCGACGAGTTGCCGGCGGAGGATATCGAACGCGAAGGGTTGGGCGATGTCAGCCCGGAACAGAATCGGGCCAAGGGGCGTGCCACGCTGAGCGGGTTGCGCGGACTGCTCGACGATCTTTGAGGCATTGACCGGCGCAAGCCGCTGCCCCGATAACAGGAAGTCCGGATAACAAAAAGGCTGCCCAACGGCAGCCTTTTTCGATCAGCGCTGGCTTACATGCCGCTCATGAATTTGATGGCAGCCTGCAGCTCGTCGTCGGAACAGGTGGCGCAGGTACCGCGCGGCGGCATCGCGTTGAAGCCGTTGATCGCGTGGGTCATCAGCGTATCCATGCCCTGAGCGACACGGGGTTCCCAGTCGGCGGTGCCGGACTTAGGTGCGTTCAGGACGCCGGTGGCGTGGCAAGCGGCACAGCTGGCTTTGAACACCTCCTCGCCGGAACGGGCGGCCGTCGCAGCCGGCGCAGCCGCAGCGGCACCGCCGCAGCTATCGTCACCCGCGATGCAAACCTGGCCGAGCGGCTTGATGCGCTCGATGATCGCCTCGTCAGAAGAAGTTGCTGCCTGTACTGAACCGGCCAGTGCCAGGCCCAGACCGAGTGCACAAAGTGCATGAGCAGCCTTTACAGCGAATTTGTTCACAGTCACGACCTCTTGTCAGGAATGGGTTCGGCAGTGTGTCGATTCTCCTTCGGGCGTGAGACGGACAAACTGCGCCAAAAAACTGGTCAGGGATTATACCGGCAAAAAAGCCCTTACGAAAAGCGGGAACTCAGAGCGAGCACTGTGGCAATTCGTTGAATAGCTTTTTGATGCCTTCACCCCATCCTTTGCGTAGCTGCAGGAACTCCTCGTCGTCGGCGCTGATTTGGCGGGTCCGGCTGACGCTGAAACTATTGGTTTCATATATAAGGATATCCAAGGGCAGATCGACGGTCAGATTGCTCTTGATCGTGGAGTCCATCGAGATCAGCCCGCACTTCAGCGCGGTTTCCAGCGGCGTGTCGTACTGCACGATACGATCCAGGATCGGCTTGCCGTATTTGAACTCGCCGATCTGGAAGTAGGGCGTCTCGATGCTGGCTTCGATGAAGTTGCCCTGCGGGTAGATCTGGAACAGACGCGGTGCTTCGCCGCGGATCTGGCCGCCGAGCAGCAGGTTGCAGCTCAGGTCGACCCCCTGGCTCTGCTGGTTATGGGTGTCGCGGTCGATGATCTCGCGCATCAGCTTGCCAATATAGGCCGCTTCGTCATACATCGACGGCAGCGTCATCAGGTTCTCTTCCGCCTCATTGATCCGCCGGCGCAGCAACTCGACGATACTTTGCGTTGTCGCCAGGTTACCGGCGCTGAGCAGCACCAGCGCGTGGTCGCGGCCATTACCGAAAGTGAACAGTTTGCGGAAGGTCGAGATGTTATCCACCCCGGCATTGGTGCGGGAATCGGCTACAAATACCAGCCCATCGGCCAGGCGCATTGCAACACAGTAGGTCATTTCGGTATCTGCTCATTATTAGATCGGCTTAATAGTATTGCCGGCCGTGAACCCCGTCCAGCATCTGCAGATGTGGAAATCCCGCTTGCAAAGCGTGCCCAGATCAGTAACATTGCGCTCCGCAAACACTTCCTTTGCGCGCCCGTAGCTCAGCTGGATAGAGTAGCAGGTTCCGATCCTGTTGGTCGGGGGTTCGAATCCCTCCGGGCGCGCCATCTTTTCGTTATCCCTTTTGTCGTTGATTTCCTTATCGATTGTCGGTCCATCCCGCTGCATTCGTGCGCGCAGTTATACACTACGTGCGGCTACCGCGGGGCCGCTGTTTGTTGCAGCCGGCCTGTCCAACTGATGACCGGGACGTTGTTGTGATGCCTCCGTGGGGCTTTGCCTCGGTGACCCAGGCGCTGGTGCTGCATTTCATTCATTCAATTGATTTGTATCTTATGCGCCGGGGCGGTTTGATGGTAGTTTCCGTTGCCATACGCGGCCAGTTCTGCACGGTAAGCCGCCTATTGCAGTTTGCAGTCGCAAAGTCCGGTTTTAGTGGGGAATGACGTGAAACCCTCCAGTTTGAAGTTCCGTTTGGTGGTCATCATCGCGCTGATGGCGCTGGTCAGTGCGTTGGTGCTGAGCCAGATCTCATCCGGCCTGAGTCGCGCGCAGATCGAGCGCGATCAGGGCACCATCCTGCGCAATACCGCGGGGCGGATGGCGAGCCGCTTGAGCCAGGATATGAGCACCCGGGCCAATGAGATCACCTTCCTGACCAATCTGCAGCGCATCAAGGATCCTGGGGTCCCGCTGGCGGAGAAAAAGGCGCTGCTGGAACAGGTCAAGGCCAACCATCCCTTCTACGCCTGGATCGGCATGACCGATGCCGAGGGCACTATTCTGATCGGTACCGACGACCTGCTGGTGGGGAAGAGCGTCGCCAAGCGGGAGTGGTTCCTGGAGGGTAGCCGGGGTCTGCACTTCGGCGATGCCCATGATGCGTTTTTGCTGGCCAAGATCATGCCGAAGCCGAAATGGGACGATCTGCCGCTGCGTCTGGTGGATGTCTCGGCACCGGTTGTGGATGCCCAGGGCAAGCTGATCGGCGTTATCTGTGGACACCTGAGCCTGGACTGGGCGTTCGAGGCCCGGCAGCGGATGATGCATGAGCTGAACGACCCCAACATCGATCTGCTGGTCCTGAACGAGGCCGGCAAGGTATTGATGGGGACGCCGGCACTACCGTCGCTGGCGGTGGACCTCAGCGGTTTGATCGCACAGCAGCAGGCGGCGTCCCACGGCGACCATCCCTATGTCGTGCAGTGGCCGGATGGGCGACGCTATTTGACCGAGCTGGTAGCCGAATCCGGATTCCGCAACTACCGGGGGATGGGGTGGTCGGTGATTGCCCGCAAACCCGCCGATATCGCGTTCGCGCCGGCGCTTGAGCTCACCGAGACGATATTGGCGGTGGGCGGGGTCGCGGTGCTGCTGTTTGCCTTCGTGCTCTGGTTCATCCTGCAGCGCAGTCTGCGCCCGCTCGAGAATATCGCGGCGGTTGCCGATCGCATCCGTAACGACGATCTCTCCATGCCGATTCCGGACCTGAAGGGCAACGGCGAAATCGCCGTGTTTGCCCGCTCGCTGACCAGCCTGGTGGCGTCGCTGCAGGACAAGAACGAGGAGCTGCGCCTGGCGGAGCGGATGTTCAGCGAAAGCGGCCAGGGGATCATGGTCACCGATGGCGAGCGCACGATCGTCCGCGTCAACCGCGCGTTTACCCATGTGACCGGGTTCGAGGCGGAGGAGGCGATCGGGCAAAAGCCGTCGCTGCTGCGTTCGGGCCGGCACGACCGGGCCTTCTATGACCGGATGGACGACAGCCTGCATAACTACGGTTTCTGGCGCGGAGAGATCTGGAACCGGAACCGGGCCGGGAACATCTATCCGGAGTGGTTGACGATCAATACCCTGCGTAACAACGAGGGCGAAGTCTGCCACTATATCGCCATGTTCGACGATATTACCGAGAAAAAGGGGTATGAGGAGCGCCTGGTCCACCTGGCCAACTATGACCTGCTGACCCATCTGCCCAACCGTCACCTGCTGCAGAGCCAGCTCGATAACGCGATCGCCACGGCGGAGAAGAACGAGCAGAGCGTCGCGTTGCTGTTCGTCGACCTGGACCTGTTCAAGAACATCAACGATACCCTGGGACACCCCGCCGGCGACCGGGTGCTGGAGGAGGTGGCGAAGCGTTTCCGGCAGCAGATCGGCGAACAGCAGACCTTGGCGCGCTGGGGCGGTGACGAGTTCGTGGTGCTGGCGCCGAATAGTGATAACTACACCGCGGCCGAGCTGGCCAACCGGTTGATTGCGACCACCGACGAGCCCTATCTGATCGACGGGCAGAAATACCATATCGGTTTGAGCTGCGGTATCGCCATGTTCCCGACCGATGGCGTGGAGGGGGCGAGCCTGCTGCGTTTTGCCGATGTGGCAATGTACGAGGCGAAGCGCGAGGGCAGCAACCGCTACCGCTTCTACGAACATTCGATGAACGACAAAGTGGAGCGCTTCATGCGCTACGACGCGTTGCTCCGGCGCAGCGTCGAATCCGGGTTGGACGAGTTCGAGCTGCTGTATCAGCCGCAATTCGACTACAGCGGCAGCCGGATCCTCGGGGTGGAGGCGCTGATTCGCTGGAATCACCCGGAGCTGGGGCGGGTCAGCCCGGCCGAGTTCATCCCGGTGGCGGAGAAGACCGGCATGATCTATCCGATCGGGCGCTGGGTGATCGACAGCGCCTGCGCCGCGCATGTCGAGCTGAACCGCGATGCGGCGGAACCGGTTACGATGTCGATCAACATCTCGGCACTGCAACTGCAGGATCAGGAGCTGTGCGACCACCTCTGTGCCACGGCCAGCCGCTACGGCATCGCGCATTCGGCGCTGATTCTGGAGGTGACGGAGTCGGCCATCATCGACAATGAGGAGCAGGCGACGCAAACGCTGACCCGCCTGCGCGACGAGGGGTTCAATATCTCCATCGACGATTTCGGCACCGGCTACGCCAGCCTGCACTACATCCAGAAGTTCCGGCCCAACGAGATCAAGGTGGATCGCTCGTTCATCGCCACGATGCTGGACGACCAGGACAGCCTCAATATCGTCAAATTCACCCTGGGGCTGTCACAAACCATGGCGATCGACGCAGTGGCCGAAGGGGTGGAGACCCGGGAGCAGCAGGCGATGCTGCAGACCATCGGCGAACCGCGGATTCAGGGTTATCTACTCGGTAAGCCGATGCCGCTGGCGCAGGTGAAGGAACGGCTCGGGGCGGGCAAGGCCGCCGTCGAATACCAGATTTGAGCGCTGCGGCGGCCGGATGCAGCATCGCTCTCCGGCCGCGCGCTGCCTGCTGCCTTGCCAGGGCGCCGCAGGGCGGGGCGTGTCAGTGGAGCTCTTCGTCGCCGGCGGCCAGATAGCGGCTCACGGCCTGGTCGGGATCGGTTTCCGTCGTGGTCAGCGCCCGGATCCCCTTACGCGCCAGGCGCTGCTGGAGCCGCTCGCCCATCCCGGCGCTGAGCAGCACATCGATAGTGTCCAACGGGTGTGCGGCGTCGCATCCGCTCTCGCGTAACGACATCTCCTTCGGCAGCTCGAGCAGCTCCTTGCCGGTGACCTGCTGCTGTTGCACGGTGAACAACCAGAATTTCCGGCAGCGGCTGGCGTGCTCGGTCACGGTTTTCCGGTTTTGACTGGTGACTGCAATGATCATTTTGTGCCTCCTTTGGGCGTTTACTCGACCGCCGCGCTCGCGCGCTCTTTCTCCTCCTCTTCATAGCCGGTGATCATCGGCTTGATGAGGCTGAATACCGTCTTGCCCATGGTCGCCATGTAAACATGCGCGATGATGAAGATCAGCATCAGGAAGGCGGCGGCGGTGTGTACCAGGGCAACCCACTCCAGCGGCAGCCAGGGCAGCCAGCTGTTCCAGTCGTTGAAGAACAGGTACAGCAGACCGGAGCTCCAGATCAGCGGTGAGATCATCAGCTTGAACCAGAGGTAGGCCAGCCGTTGCAGCGGGTTGTGTTTGGCCAGGGTGGTTTTACGGAAAGGGTGGGATGCGCCGGTAAAGGTCCCCACCAGGTAGTAGTGGATGACCGCGCCCAGCTTTTCGGTGGTCGGCAGGTACTGACGCCATTCGCCGGTGGTGAAGTGCCAGAAGATCGCCAGCACCCACAGGCCGAGCAGCAGGTAGGCGGCCAGCGTGTGCAGTTGCGCGGCGCGGCCGAAGCCGAACAGGGTGTAGCTGCCGTGTACCTCGAACCCGGTGGTCAGCAGGAAGAAGATCAGTGCCGCCTGCGACCAGTGCCAGAAGCGCTCGAACCGTTTGAATACCATTTCACCCTTCATGATTTTCTCCTCCTGCGCAGAAATACGAAGATGCGGGCACCGGCGTGGGCCGCACTGCCGGCGGCAACCAGGAATACGGCGGACCAACCGAGGGTATCCAGCCAGAAGTTGCGATCGCGGCTGGGCAGGTAGAAGCCGCCGACGCCGGCCAGGCGGCCGTCACGGGCGTGGCAGGCACTGCACTCCAGTGCGTTTTCGGCCGGTGCGACCATGTGCGCCAGGGGCCAGTACATCTCCGTGGTCACGAAGTCGAACTGGCCGCTGAACGGCTGTCCCGCCGCCGCGGTACCGGCTTGCAGCGCTTTCTCCCAGTTGAAGTTGGTCCATAGCGCGGTGTCGTCGTCCGGGCTGAACACATGGGTCACCAGCAGGGTCTTGTTGACCAGATCGTAGGGCTGCTTGCCGCGCATGATCTTGAACGGCCAGATACGGGCGTTCGGGTCGTTGTAACTGCCCTGAATCTTGTTGATCTGGATCGGCTGCCGGCTGGCGTCCAGCTTCTCCTCTTTCAGCGTGTAACGCACCTGGCCGTCGAACCAGCGGTATTCGGGGACGACGTTTTCGGCATGTTTGAAGCTGCCCTTGGTGCTCAGGTACTTCACGTGGCCATGCTCGTCGAACAGCTGCATCGGCTTGCCCTGCGCATCCAGCTGGCCGGCGCTGGACCAGTCCCACCAGACCTTGGTGGCGATCCCGCCGCGGGCGAATTCGGGGATATGACAGCTCTGGCACGCCACCTTGTCGACATGATCGTTGAGCTTCGCCTCGCTGTGCGGCGCCATGCCGTGGCAGGATTCGCAGGAGGCGCGGCTCATATCGGTGTGCCCCGGGATATCGATCCCGCTGGTATCGCGGGCGTCGATCAGGTAGCGGCTGCCGGCCACGCTGTGTGCGGTGGTGGTGTGGCAGTCGGCACAGCTGAGGTTGGCGCCCTGCGGCGACATATGCACGTCGAGGCTGCGCGGCGGGTCGACCAGCGAGGAGTCGAGGTCACCATGCTTGACGCCGTCGGCGCCGCCGCCGTTGAAGTGGCAACTGCCGCAGTTCTGCCGGCCGCTGCTGCCGACCTGGCGCGCGATGGCCGCGAGATCGGGCGGTTGCACGATCTTGCCGCTGCCCTTGGGCAGTTCCATCGGCTGGTAGATCGGGTGGCCGGCGCCGGTGGCGATCTTCCAGTACTCGCCGGTGGTGTCGTGGCAGACCAGACAGTCGACACTGCTCTCTGTGCTGGGCGGCGGCTGGTTCATATCGGTCCAGCCATAGCCGGTATGGCAACTGGTGCAACGCGGCTCGTTCGACGTCACCGAGCCGCAGAAGCTGTTGATGACATGGCGTTTACCCAACAGTTGTCCGGTCTGCGGGTGGTTGTACTCCCAGGTCCAGTGCAGGGTCTGTTGCAGTTGCTTGGCGGCCTCGGTATGACAGGCGAGGCAGGCTTCGGTAACCTGCGGACCGCTACTGAACGGTCCCTGCAGGCTTTCGAAGCGAGCGTGGTCGGCCGTCGTCCCCGGTGCCAGGTCCTGTGTCGTAGCACCGGAAATCCGGGCGGCACTGGCCAGTATCAGTAGCAGCAGGTAGAGCGGGATGATGCGTGCGGCTTGTTCCATCGAGTACCTCCTCTCATCCTGAGAGCGCAAGCGTAGCCCCCAGCGAGTCGTGGGCTGCCGATCGGTGTCGGGACACCCAGTATAGTCAACAATAAGATACTGATTAGATATAACATTAGATATGGCTAATATATAAAAAGGCTGCTTTTTCTGATCCAGGACAACAAATCGGCAGCGACGATGGGCGTGATGCGGGGCGGCCCGCTGTTCTGTCGCAGGGCGCAACGGGCGGGTTCTGCGGCGTTCGCTCGGCCGCAGTATGTTTTTTGCACTTTTGCGGCGGCCCGTCACGCGCTACTATTTCGCACCTGTTTATTTCTGCAACAATCACGACCACTGGTTCAAGCATCATGAAAACTCGCTTTACCCTGCTCAAGCCGGCCGTGGCGCTCGCCGCGTTGCTGTCGCTCCTCAGCCTGCCCGCGCTGGCAGAAACCTATACCCTGAAGCTCGCGGAGACCTGGGGCCCCAACTCCCCGATCCTCGGCGACACCACCCGCCACATGGCGGCGATGGCGGAGAAGATGTCCGGCGGCCGTCTGCGGATCCGTATCGACTCCTCCAACAAGCACAAGGCACCGTTCGGCATCTTCGACATGGTGAAGGCCGGTCAGTACGACATGGGTCACACCGCCTCCTACTACTACAAGGGCAAGATCCCCAGTGCCATGTACTTCACCACCGTACCCTTCGGCATGATCGCGCCGGAGCAGTACGGCTGGTTCTACTACGGCGGCGGTCTGGAGCTGATGGAGAAGGCCTACGCGCCCTATGGCGTGCTCTCCTTCCCAGGCGGTAACACCGGCAACCAGATGGGTGGCTGGTTCAGCAAGGAGATCAACAGCGTCGACGACCTGAAAGGGCTGAAGATGCGCACCCCGGGCTTCGCCGGCGAAGTGATGGCGGAGCTGGGCGTGGCGGTAACCAACATCGCCCCGGGCGAGCTGTATACCTCGCTGGAGCGCGGCACTATCGACGCGCTGGAGTGGGTCGGTCCGGCGCTGGACCTGCCGCTGGGCTTCCACCGTATCGCGCCCTACTACTACTCCGGCTGGCAGGAACCGGCCGCCGAGGTGCAGTTCCTGATCAACCAGAAGAGCTGGGAGAAACTGCCGGAAGACCTGCAGGAGATCCTGCGCGTCGCCATGCGCACCGCCGCCTACGATATGTATGCGCAGAGCATGGACATGAACGCCAGCGCCTGGGACAAGATGAAAGAGGAGTACCCGAGCGTAGAGCATAAAACCTTCCCGCCGGAGGTGATCAATGCACTGCGTCAGGCCACCGAGAAGCTGCTGGACCAGGAAGCCGCCAAGGATCCGCTGGTCAAGGAGATCATCGACTCCCAGCGCGCCTACCTGACCAAGGTACGCAAGTGGACCAACATCTCCGATAAAGCCTATCTGGATAGTGTGGCTCCCCAGCAGTAAGTCCCGCTGATCCCCGCCTGCCCCGCAACCGGGGCGGGCGCCTCCCCGCTACCCTGGCGTTTGCCCGCCCGCTGTGCAGGCCTGCACTATCAACAGGCGGCTCCCGCTATCATCCCGTTGGAACTTTTCCCTGACGCCCTGGGCACGGCGTGTGAGCCAACCCGGCTTGGTTGCCGTCATCGTTTGCAGCTCAATCACTTGCGGCTTCCGCTGTCATCCGCCGACCGGGCCTCAACGGTATCGGCCGGGGACTGGCGCAGTTCTTGAATATTCTTTTTAAGAAATTAACTTTCACAATCCATCCCGCATAGGAGCACTCCGGCGTTGTGACCCTCGCGCATCCCTCCTCAGCCTCGGCGCAACGGGTTCGCCTGCTCGGGCTCGATTTCGGCTCCACCACCTCCAGCATGGTGCTGGCCGAGGTGGGGTCAGCGGGCGGATGGGCTTTTCCGAGCCGCAGATCCTGGCGCGCAGCGAGCCGGTGTTTACCCCGTTCGACGCAGGTCGGCTGGATCCACAGCGGCTGGTCGAACTGATCAATGGCTGGCTGGCCGACTGCGATCTGCAACGGAGCCCGGCCTTCGCCGGAGCGGCACTGATCACCGGGCTGGCGGCGCGCAGCGATAACGCCGCGGCGCTGACCCGAGTGATAAGCGAGCGGGTCGGCGACAGCCTGATCGCCGCGGCGGACGATCCGCGGCTGGAGTCCTGGCTCGCGTTCATGGGCAACTGTGCCACGCTGAGCCGCGCGCGGGCGCAGACGGCGGTGATCAATTTTGATATCGGCGGCGGTACCACCAACCCGGCGCTGGGGCTGAATGGCGCCGTGTCGCTGTGCGGCTGTCACTATATCGGCGCCCGCCATCTGCGCTTCGAGCCCGGCGGCTACCGTCTCGTCGGCGGGTCGGAGTTCGGTCAGCGGCTGCTGGCGCTGCTCGGTATCGATGCCCAGCCGGGCGACGTCCTGGACGTTGGCGAAATCGCACGAATCGTCGGCTGGATGGTGCAAGGGCTCGAAGCGCTGCTCGATCCGCACAGCGACTGGTTTGCACGGGCGCCGCATCGCGCCTTCGAGCAGGTCGCCTTTCGACCACCGCCGCTCGAGGCGCCGCTGGTGACCTTTTCCGGTGGTGTCGGCGAGCTGATCTACCGCCATCAGGCCGGCGAGCCCTGGCCCGCGACCACCTGTTTCGGCGATCTGGGCGTCGACCTGGCGCAGGCGATCGTTGCCTCGCCGCGATTGTCACGCTCGCTGGCGGTGCGCCCGGAAACGGCGGGACGGGCGACGGTGATGGGGCTGACCCTGCACAGCTGCGATATCTCCGGCAGCAGCCTCTATCTGCCCGACAGCTCGTTGCTGCCGCTGCGCGATCTGCCGATCCTGGCGCGCCTGCCGCTGCCCTGCGCCGAGCCGGCGCTGCAGCAGGCGCTGGTACTGGCC
>QKGH01000481.1 GCA_003250495.1 Marinobacterium sp. | reverse complement strand
GGCGCCATCGCCCAGTTGCTGGGCTATTCGGAAGCGGCGGCGTTCAGCCGCGCCTTCAAGGAGTGGACCGGCGTCTCGCCCCAGGCCTACAAGGCCGGCTCGCATCCGTTCCTGATCAGTTAGCGAATAACCTGGGGTGGCGGGGCCGGTGTTGGGGCCAGCGGTTCTAACCCGGGTGAAAACCGGGTATTGAAACCGCGCCTTGAAACCACGCCTTGAAACCACGCCTTAAACCGGAGTTCGGCCAGGCCTGCCACCGCTGGAGTTGTTGGCTGCAAGCGACGCGGTTCCACTACGGATTCTGTTAAGATAGGGGCCCTTTCCCATCCAGACTCAGGTGCAATCCATGACCCGTTATGCAGAACCGGAGCTGATCTTCGGCTGGCATGCCCATATCTACTTCGATGAGCACAGCCTCGACCAGGCGCGCGAACTGTGCGAGCGCGCGGCAGAGCGTTTCCCCGACATCAAGAAGGGGCGCGTGCACCAGAAACCGGTGGGCCCCCATCCCGACTGGAGCTGCCAGCTCGCCTTCCGTGCCGCGCTGTTCGCCGACGTGATCTCCTGGCTGACGCTGAACCGTAACGGGCTGACGGTGTTCATCCACCCGATCACCGGCTACGACCTGATCGACCACCGCGACCGGGCGATCTGGATGGGCCAGATCCGCCCGCTCGACCTGTCGGTGCTGTCGGAAACCTCGGTGGTCTACGACCTGTAACCTGCCGAATCGCGGCCCATCCCCTCCTTGAGGGGTATCGGCCCCTACTCGTGGCGCAGCGCTTCGATCGGATCGAGCCGCGCCGCGCGCCGGGCCGGGAAGTAGCCGAAGATCACCCCGATCGCGGCCGAGAACAGGAACGCCAGCAGGTTGATCGACGGCTCGAAGGTGTAGGGGATATTCATCACCGCGGCCAAGCCGATCGACGCCCCGGCCGCCAGCAGGATGCCGATCAGCCCGCCGAGGCTGGACAGCACCACCGCCTCGATCAGAAACTGCAGCAGCACCTCCCGCTCCAGCGCACCGATCGCCAGCCGGGTGCCGATCTCGCGGGTGCGCTCCGTCACCGAAACCAGCATGATGTTCATGATGCCGATCCCGCCCACCAGCAGGCTGACGCCGGCCACGGCGCCGAGCAGTGCGGTCAGGATCTGCGTGGTGCTGGTCAGGGTCTCGGCGATCTGGCGGGTGTCCATCACCTTGAAGTCGTCATCCTCCGCCTCGGTCAGCTTGCGCCGCTCGCGCAGCAGCGACTTCAACTGGCGCATGGTCGCATCGATCGAGGCGCCGTCGCGCACCGATACCATCAACCGCCCCACATCCTGGCTGCCGGCCAGACGGCGCTGTACCGTGCGTAGCGGCATCACCACCGCATCGTCCTGGTCGCTGCCCATCGCCGACTGCCCCTTGGACTTGAGCAGGCCGATGACGTTGCAGGAGAACTGCTTGATACGGATATCGGCGCCGATCGGGTTCTGCCCGCCGAACAGCTTGGTCCGCACCGTTTCGCCGATCACGCACACCGCCTTGCCGCCGCGCATCTCCGATTCGGTGAAGGTGCGCCCGGCGGCCAGCTCCCAGTTGCCGGCGGCGAAGTAGTCGTCGTTGCTGCCATGCACCGTGGTGGACCAGTTCTGCGCCTGATACACCGCCGTCGCCGCCTTGCTGACCACCGGCGCCACCAGGCGGGCGTTGGAGATCTGGTTGCGGATCGCATCGACGTCGGCGCTCTTGAAGTTGGGTGCGTCGTCCGCGCCGGGCCCGAAACGCTGGCCCGGCATGATCATCAGCAGGTTGCTGCCCATGCTGGAGATCTGGTCGGAGACCGACTTGGTCGCACCGTTACCCAGCGTCACCATCGTCACCACCGCCGCCACCCCGATGACGATGCCGAGGATGGTCAGAAAGGAGCGCATCAGGTTGCGGCGGATCGCCCGCAGCGCCAGCAAAAAGGTGTTCCATAACATCAGCCCTGCGCCTCCCGCCGCTGGTCGCTGTCGACGCGACCGTCGACGAAATGGATGATCCGCTTGGCGTACTCCGCCATATCCGGTTCATGAGTCACCATCAGCACGGTGATGCCACGGTCGCGGTTCAGGGCGGTGATCAGCTCCATGATCTCGCAGCTGGTGTGGGTATCCAGGTTGCCGGTCGGTTCATCGGCCAGCAGCACCATCGGGTCGGTGACGATGGCGCGGGCGATCGCCACCCGCTGCTGCTGACCGCCGGACAGCTCCGCCGGCGTATGCCGCTCCCAACCGCCCAGCCCCACCTGCGCCAGAGCCGCGCGCGCCGCCTCGTGGCGCTGGGCCGCCGGCTGGCCGCGGTAGATCAGCGGCAGCTCCACGTTCTCGATAGCGCTGGTCCGCGCCAGCAGGTTGAAGCCCTGGAACACGAAACCGAGGAAGTGGCGCCGCAGCAGCGCGCGCTGATCGCGCGACATCCGCTCCACGGGTACGCCCTGGAACTGGTAGCTGCCGCTGGTCGGCGTATCCAGGCAGCCGAGGATGTTCATCGCCGTGGACTTGCCGGAGCCGCTGGGGCCCATCACGGCGACGAAATCGCCGCGCTCGATCTCCAGATCGATCCCCTTCAGGGCCTGGAACGCCGCCTGGCCCTGTCCGTAAGTCTTGGTGATACCCTGCAGCCGGATCAGGCTCGATTCACTCATCTCAGCCTCCTGACTGCTCCGTGATCACCTGCTCACCCTCCTGCAGGTCGCCGCTGAGCACCTCGGTGACGCGGCCGTTGGTGGCACCGGTGCGCACGCTGACCGCCTGCGGCTGGCCATCGCGCAGGATCCAGACCTGCTGGCTGCCATCGGCGGCCACCTGCGCCGCGCCGTTACCATTACCGTTGCTGCGCGGCGGCCGCGGCATCAACGCGCCAAGCACGCTGGTGCTCGATTTCTGTTCGGTAGTGGTCGTCGGTGGCGTAAAACGCAGCGCCGCGTTGGGTACCAGCAGCACGCCCTGGCGATCGATGGTGACGATCTCGGCGGTACCGGTCATACCGGGTCTCAGACTCAGGTCGCCGTTGTCCACCTTCAGCACCGCCGGATAGGAGATCACGCCATCGTCATCGGTGGCGTTATAGCCGACCCGGGTGATCACCGCCTCGAACTCGCGATCGGGCCAGGCATCGACGGTGAAGGTCGCACTCAGGCCCGCGTTGACCTGGCCGACGTCGGCCTCGTCCACATCGACTTTCAGCTCCATCTGCGACAGGTCCTCGGCCAGCGTGAACAGCGTCACCGCCTGCAGCGAGGCCGCCACCGCCTGTCCCGGGTCCACGTCGCGCTCCAGCACCACGCCGTCGATCGGCGAGCGGATACTGGTCTTGCCCAGGTTGGTCTCATCGCTGTTCAGCACCGCTTGGGCCTTGGCGATACTGGCCTGGGCACTGGCCACATCGGCCTCGGCGCGGGCGTACTCCGCCTCGGCGGTCTCCATCTCGGTACGCGACGGCACCCGGTTGTCGGACAGGCGCGCCACCTCCCGGTAACGGTTCAGCTTGGCCTTGGCCTCGGCGACGGTCGCCTGCGCCTGCTTCAGGTTGGCCTGGGCCACCGCCAGCTCCGCCTGCGATTGCTTCACGGCGTCCTCGAAGGTGGACCTATCCAGCTCGGACAGGACCTGCCCCTTGCTGACATGATCGTCGTCGTCGACAAACACCGAGACGACGGTACCGGACAGCTCACTGCCCACGTCGACCTGGTTGGTCGGCTCCAGGTTGCCGGTCGCGGTGACCTTGACCACCAGCGCATCACGGCTGACCGCCTCGGTCAGGTAGCGCGGCGCATTGCTCTCCCCGTCGCCGAGGGTCAGCAGGTAACCGCCCAGCGCCAGCACCACCACCGCACCGCCGATATACCACCAGCGCCGCGACGATCCTCGCTTGCTGTCGGCGGCGATCAGTTCATCCAGCCGCGCCGCAGCCCGTCCGTTACCTTGGGTGTTGTTGTCCGTCATGATTCGTCACCAGATCCCTGAAATGCGGTATCGGGCGCCCAGCCACCGCCGAGCGCCTTGTAAAGTTGGGCCTGCGCCAGCGCCAGCTCGCCATCGCTGCTGACCAGCTGGTCCTCCAGGCTCTGCAGACTGCGCTGGCTGTCGAGCAGGGTCAGGAAGTCGATCAGCCCCGCGGCATAGCGCTGCCTGGCCAGTTGCAGGGTCAGGCGGGCGGCGTCGGTGGCCCGGGCCAGGCGGTCGCGTTGTTCGCGGCCATTGGCGATCCCCACCAGCGCATTTTCGACCTCCTCCAGCGCCGTCAGTACCGCGCTATGGTAGGCCAGCCGGGCCTGCTCCAGCTGCGCGTCGGCGACCTCGATATTGGCGCTGATACGGCCGGAGTCGAAGATCGGCGCCGTGATCGCGCCCAGCAGCGACGAAGTGGTGGCACCGCTGTTGCCCAGCGAGGAGAAAGTCAGGGCCTGCAGGCCCAGCGAACCGGACAGGTTGAAACTCGGATAGCGCGCCGCCTCGGCCTCGCCGAGACGCGCGGTCTGTGCCGCCAGGTTACGCTCGGCCTGACGCACATCGGGACGCTGGCGCAAAATATCGGCCGGAATCCCGACCGCAATCGGCTGCGCCGTATGCGGTACCGCAGCGAGCGGCGCCAGGCGCGGCTGCAGCACGCCCGGTGCCTGCCCCAGCAATACCGCCAGCCGGTTAAGCGCCCCGGCCGCCGTGGTGTGCAACGCCGGCAGGCTGGCCCGGGTGGTTTCCAGATCGGTGCGCGCCTGGGCCACATCGAGCTCCGACGCCAATCCCGCCTGCAACTGCCACTCGGTCAGTTGCAGCGTCTGCTCCAGCGTCGCCAGGTTGGCCTCGGCCACCTGTATCCGCTGCTGCGCCACGCGCAGATCCAGATAGTTCACCACCACCTCGGCCACCAGCGACACCTGCACATCGCGCAGGCTTTCGCGGCTCGCCTCCAGATCGGCCTGGGCGGCCTCGACACCGCGGCGCAGCCCGCCGAAGATATCCGCCTCCCAACTGGCATCGAAACCGGCGTTGTAGACCTCACTGGTATCCCCAGACCCGGTGCGGGCGCTGGAGCGGCTGCGCGAGCCGCTGACCGAGCCATCCACGCTCGGCCCCAGCTGCGCCCCGGCCAGACCCCGTTGGGCGCGGGCTTCACGCAACTGGGCGGTCGCCGTTGCCAGATCCAGGTTGGCGGCCAAGGCCTGCTCCACCAGATCATCCAGCATCGCGTCGTCGAACTGGCGCCACCACTGCGGCAACACCTCGGCCGCCAGCGCTGCCGGCTGATG
>QKGH01000337.1 GCA_003250495.1 Marinobacterium sp. | reverse complement strand
GGGAGGTTGTAGCGGAAGGAAGAAACCCAGCCGCAGCGGATTAGACTGCGGCCGAGTTTAGGGGAGATCAGTTCTCGTCGAGGTTTTCAGCTTCCAGCCACATCACGTTGATGATGCCGAAAGCGCAGGCGAGCAGTACGCCGAGTATCCAGGCGAAGTACCACATATCGATTTCTCCTCAGTAAGCTGAATGCTCGTTCTGTTTGATGAACTCGACCGAAGTACGGCCCCACAGCGAGCGGTAGCACCACAGGGTGTAGCCGAGCACGATGGGTACGAACACGATCGCGGCATAGGTCATCACGTTCAGCGTCAGATGGCTGGAGGAAGCATCCCACAGCGTCAGGCTGGAGTTCGGCGCCAGGCTGGACGGCATGACGAACGGGAACATCGATACCCCGGCGGTCAGGATGATGCCGGTCATCGCCAGTGCGCTGGTCAGGAACGCCCAGCCGGGCTTACGGGCACCGGCCAGCAGGAAGGTGCCGATCAGGCCGGCAAAGCCCAGGATCGGAGCCGCCATCGTGATCGGGTAGGCTGCATAGTTGGCCAGCCAGGCACCGGCTTCCTGAACTACTTCCTTGGCCAGCGGGTTGGGCAGGGTGCCGTGCGCCGGTTCGGTAACGATGCGGTAGCCGTCGATGCCGGCGCTGAGCCAGATCCCGGCCAGGGCGAAAGTGGCGAGAGCGACCAGCGCACAGAGCTGAGCCCAGCGGCGGGCGCGGACGTTAACTTCGCCTTCGCTACGCAGCATGACCCAGACCGCACCGTGCATCGCCAGCATGGAGAGACTGACGACGCCGGTCAGCAGGCCGAACGGATTCAGCAGGCCGAACAGGTTGCCGTCGTAGCTCGGACGCAGCAGCTCGTCGTGCTGGAACGGCACACCCAACAGCAGGTTGCCGAAGGCTACGCCGAACACCAGTGCCGGTACGGCACCGCCGATCACCAGACCCCAGTCCCAGGTGTTACGCCAGCGCGGATTGGCGATCTTCGAGCGGTAGTCGAAACCGACCGGACGGAAGAACAGCGCGAACAGCACCAGCAGCATGGCCCAGTAGAAACCGGAGAACGCCGCCGCGTAAACCGCCGGCCAGGCGGCGAAAATGGCACCGCCGGCAGTGATGAACCATACCTGGTTACCCTCCCAGTGCGGGCCCACGGTGTTGATGACGACACGGCGCTCGGCGTCGGTCTTGCCGAGCAGCGGCAGCAGGGCGCAGGCACCCATGTCGAAACCATCGGTGATGGCGAAACCGATCAGCAGCACGCCGACCAGCACCCACCAGATCAGTTTCATCGTTTCATAGTCGAATAGCATTCTCTGTACTCCTGTCAGGCGTTCACAGCGGTGCTGGCGGTAGTCGTGGTCTGCTGCTGTTCGTCGTGATAACGGCCGGTGTGCAGACTGCTGGGACCCTTGCGAGCGAACTTGGTCATCAGGTACATCTCGATGATCGCCAGCAGGGTGTAGAAGCCAACGAATGCCATCAGACTGCCGATCAGGTCGGCCTCGGTCAGGGTGGAGGTGGCGATGTGGGTCGGCAGCACCTCACCGATGGCCCAGGGCTGACGACCGAACTCGGCCACGAACCAGCCCATTTCGGAGGCGATCCAGGGGATCGGCAGACTGAACAGAGCGATCTTCAGCAGCCAGCGTTTATGGAACGCGGTGCGCTTGGCGGTGAAGTAGAAGCTCAGGGCGAACACCAGCAGCATCCAGAAGCCGGAGGCCACCATGATGCGGAAGGTCCAGAACATCGGCGCGACCGCCGGGATGGTGTCGTGGGCGGCGGCGGTGATCTGGGCGTCGGTCGCATCGACCACGTTCGGCGTGTATTTCTTCAGCAGCAGGCCGTAACCGAGGTCTTTCTTGACGGTGTCGAACTCAGCCTTCAGCTCGTCGGTGACCTCGCCGCCGCGCAGACGCTGCAGCAGTGCATAGGCCTGCATGCCGTGGCGGATGCGCACCTCATGCTCGGCGATCAGGTCCTTGATACCGGCAACCTCATCGGTGATGGAGCGGGTGGCGATCAGGCCCAGGACGTACGGGATCTTGATCGCGTAGTCGGTTTCCATCGTCTCCTGGTTCGGCATGCCGAACAGGGTGAAGGCAGCCGGCGGCTCGACGGTTTCCCATTCGGCCTCGATCGCGGCCAGCTTGGTTTTCTGCACGTCGCCGATCTCGTAACCGGATTCGTCACCGAGCAGGATGACCGACAGGGCGGAGGCCAGGCCGAAGGCGGAAGCGATGGCGAAGGAGCGGCGAGCGAAGGCGATGTCGCGACCTTTCAGCAGGTAGTAGGCGCTGATCGCCAGCACGAACATGGCGGCGGTGCAGTAACCGGCTGATACGGTGTGGACGAATTTGACCTGGGCCACCGGGTTGAAATAAACGTCGGCGAAGCTGGTCATCTCCATGCGCATGGTTTCGTAGCTGAAGTCACCGCCGACCGGGTTCTGCATCCAGCCGTTGGCGACCAGGATCCACATCGCCGACAGGTTGGAGCCGATCGCCACCAGCCAGGTCACCACCAGGTGTTTGACCTTGGACAGACGGTCCCAGCCGAAGAAGAACAGGCCGACGAAGGTGGATTCGAGGAAGAACGCCATCAGCCCCTCGATCGCCAGCGGTGCACCGAAAATATCCCCGACGTAGTGGGAGTAGTAGGCCCAGTTGGTACCGAATTCAAACTCCATGGTAAGGCCGGTAGTGACGCCGAGCGCAAAGTTGATACCAAAGAGCTTGCCCCAGAATTGGGTCATATCCTTGTAAATCTGCTTGCCGGTCATTACGTAGACCGATTCCATTATCGCCAGCATGAAGGTCATGCCGAGCGTCAGCGGGACAAACAGGAAGTGGTAAAGCGCCGTGATGGCAAACTGCCAGCGGGACAGATCAACGACGGATTCGGTGATCATCGAGGCCTCCTGGAGGATTGGTAAAAATGAATCGCACGGTATAAAGCAGCTACCGTGCCAGTCATCAGTTAAACAGAGTGTTGCGGTTTAGCACCTGTCGGACAGCCCATGTAATCAGGAGCCGGGCTGTCGCAGGTCAATAGATATAAACCAAAAGTCGTAACGGTTAAAGTGACAGATTGTCACATCTGGCAGATAATGAGCGTCATATATGTCAGTTTAACGGAGGCGTGGATGGAGCATGAGCTGCATCGAATTACTGCGGAGATGGCCGGAATCCTGGAGGGAATTTCCGAGCCGGCGACGCTGATTGCGCCGGATTATCGCATCCTGGCATCCAACTCGGCGTATCGCAGTCTCTATAACGAGGGGCAGCAGGTCGCCGAGCGCCACTGTTACGAAGTTTCGCACGGCTATTCGGTTCCCTGTGACCAGGCCGGCGAGTCCTGCCCGCTGCGCCTGTGCAGCGATACCCAACACCGCCAGCGTCTGCTGCACCTGCATAACACCCCCCAGGGGGAGGAGCATGTCGATGTCGAGATGCAGCCGGTACGCAATGCCGAGGGCGAAACCGTCTGTTTCCTCGAGATCATGCACTGTGTGCGCGAGGCCAAGGCCCGGGCCGGCGAGGGAGATGGCCTGGTGGGCAGGGCGCCGGCGTTCAACCGCATGCTGGAACTGGTGCACCGGGCGGCGCCGAGCGAGATCAGCGTGCTGCTGCTGGGCGAGTCCGGTACCGGTAAGGAGCTGGTTGCCCGGGCGCTGCACGATGGCAGTCCGCGCGCGCGCGGTCCGTTCGTGACCGTCGAGTGTTCCGGCTTGAGCGAGTCGCTGTTCGAGAGCGAGCTGTTCGGTCACGAGCGCGGCGCCTTTACCGGTGCGGTGGGGCGCAAGCAGGGGCTGGTCGATGTGGCCCGCGGCGGTACGCTGTTCCTCGACGAGATCGGCGAGATTCCGCTGCAGCAGCAGGTCAAATTGCTGCGCCTGATCGAAACCGGGACCTTTCGTGCGGTCGGCAGCGTCGAGCCGCAGCACGCCGATTTTCGCCTGGTCTGTGCGACGCACCGTAACCTGAAATCGATGGTGGCGGAGGGGCGTTTCCGCCAGGATCTCTATTACCGTATCTCGCCGTTTCCGATCCCGCTGCCGACCCTGAAGGAGCGCATCGACGATCTGCCGCTGCTGGTACGGGTGCTGCTGACCCGCATGACCGGGGGCGATCTGATCCGCCTGAGCAGCGCCGCCCAGCGGGCCCTGGGACGCTATGATTTCCCAGGAAATATCAGGGAGTTGCGCAATATCCTCGAACGCGGCATCCTGCTGGCCGATAACGGCATCATCGACCTCGCGCAACTGCCGCCGGAGCTCGTTGGCGCGCAGGCCGGGGCCGGCGGAGCGGCGGCGGGCGGCGATACCCTGGCGCAGGGCGACGTGGTGCCGCTGGCCCAGCTCGAGGAGCGCTACCTGCGGCAGGTGGCGGCGCGGTTCGACGGCGATAACCGGGAGCTGGCACAGCAACTGGGGGTCAGCGAGCGTACGCTCTATCGCAAATTGCGGCAGCTCAGGCTTAGGCCGGCACGGCACTGAAACGGAGGATTGGGGGTGGCGACACAGTTGTCTCGTCCCGCGCTGGATGCGCAGGCTAGCCAAGCGAAGCGGCGGGGGAGGTCCAGGTTCGGCCTGGCCCTGGCGATCGCGCTGCTGAGCGTGCAGGCGCCGGCCGAACCGTTGGTCAGTCGCAATCTGCCTACGCTGCTGCCCGCGTATAGCGGCATGCCGCTGTATGAAAACAGTGCCGATGTGCTGCTGCAGGTACCGGCGATGGTCGATCGTCTGGCGCCGATACCGATACGGATCCGTGTGCTGCAGGAGGGGGTGGAGTGGATTTCGCTGCTCAGCGATACGCCGGATCCGGCCCTGTTGGCGCGCTTCTCGCTGGAGGCCGGGACCTTGCCCGAGCTGTCGATCCGGGTCTTCGACAACAGCCTCGATGGTATCCTGGCGGTTGCAACGACCGCTAGCCGCTACCTCGCCGCGCGACGTACCTTTCAACGCCCGGAACCGGAACCGGAATCTGAGCCAGAACAGGAACCTGCGCCCGAAGCCTGGGTGCCGGCCGCCGATACCAGCGCCGATACCGCCATCGCGCTCGACGATTTCGTCATCGATACCCTGGGGGACATCGAGTTTCCGGGGCCGGCGCCGGCCGCCGGGCCGCCGCCGCTGCTGGATGATAAACTGAAACTGAGCGCGGCGCTGGTGGGTGAAACCACGGTTGTTCGTCTCAGTAGCGGTAGCCTGCTGCAGCAGCTGGGCGGCGCTGAAGCGGACGCCGAGCGCTGGATCAGCGAGCTGGAGCTGATGTA
>QKGH01000292.1 GCA_003250495.1 Marinobacterium sp. | reverse complement strand
CGCGCTAACGTGACGGCGCCGGCCAGCGCCCAGGCGGATGTGATCCGTTTGTCCCAGGGGCTCAAACGTTATATCGATCAACATCAGCAACTGCTCAAAGTGCGTCAGCCGGAGTGGGAGAGTGCCTGGGTACCTGAGGGCTACCAGGCGATGAGTCATGAGTTGTTGCCGCATGGCGAGGTTATCATGTACTCCGATGGCGCAAGCGCTTTTTCCGTCACCATCGAGGAGTTGGGATATCAGCGTTCCGAGGCGGGAGTGGCCCAGGCGGACGGATTGGTTGCAGTCGGACGTCGACAGGGCGATCATTTCGTCACGGTGGTTGGCGATCTCCCGTTGATGATTGCCGACCGGATCGCTTCTAATGTCAGTTTGATCAGGTGACGGCATGATTGAAGAGGTTGTCAGAGTCAGCCGCATAGAGCAGGGTGAGATCTGGATCGAAGCCAATCGGCAGAGTGCGTGCGCCTCTTGCAGTTCCAAACAGAGTTGCGGCCAGGGAACATTGTCCGAATGGGGCTCCGGTAACTCGGTGCAGTTGCCGGTGACCAATCCCACGGGACTGCATCCCGATGTGGGCCAGCAGGTAGTGGTGGGGCTGGAGGAAGCCAGCCTGGTTAAGGCATCGCTGATGATTTACCTGGTACCGCTGCTTGCGCTTGTCGTGCTGGCACTGGTAGCCCGGGCGTTGGACGCCAGCGAGGGGTGGCAGGTGCTCGCCGGCGGCGTAGGACTGGCGCTCGGTTTTCTGCTGGTCCGGGTTTTCAGCAAAAGCGATTCGGTGCGCAACGGCTGTTACCAACCGGTTCTCTTGCGTCTCTCCTGACTATCTTCTCCATCCGGGTGCGATCGATGATGTTTCTTCGCGTGGCTATCTGTTCTTGGTTGATGTTTTGTTGGACCACGACTTGGGCCGCTTCGCTGCCCGATTTTACCGAGTTGGTAAAGGAGTCCTCGCCCGCGGTCGTCAATATCAGTACCCTGCAAAAAAACGATGAGCTCAGCACTCCTCTGGGGCAGTTCGATCTTCCTGATTCGGAGGATGTTCCTGAGATCTTCCGTCACTTCTTCCGCAATTTACCCCCCTCCCAGCCCGGACCGCGTAAAGCGCCGGAGTCGCTGGGCTCCGGTTTCATCATCTCGGCGGATGGTTATATCCTGACCAATCATCACGTTATCAGTGAAGCCGATAGCGTGATGGTACGTCTGAACGATCGTCGTGAGCTGGAAGCCCGGGTAGTCGGATCCGATCCCCGTTCCGATATCGCGCTGCTGAAGATCGATAGCGACGACGATCTTCCGGTGGTGGAGATCGGCCGCTCCAAAGATCTCGAAGTGGGGGAGTGGGTGTTGGCGATCGGATCCCCGTTTGGGTTCGACCATACCGTGACGGCGGGGATCGTCAGCGCCAAGGAGCGTGCCCTGGCGAACGAGACTTACGTGCCCTTTATCCAGACTGATGTCGCGATCAACCCGGGGAACTCGGGCGGTCCGCTGTTCAACCTGGAGGGCGAGGTGGTAGGTATCAACTCTCAGATCTATACCCGCTCCGGTGGTTTCATGGGGCTCTCGTTCGCGATCCCCATCGATGTGGCGATGGATGTGGCGGATCAGCTCAGGGCTCAGGGGCATGTGCAGCGGGGCTGGCTCGGCGTCATCATTCAGGAGGTCAGCCGCGATCTGGCCGAGTCCTTCGGTCTCGATAAACCGGCGGGTGCCCTGGTCGCCAAGGTCTTGGCCGACAGTCCGGCGCAGGCGGCGGGGATTCGGGAAGGGGATGTGATTATCGCGTTCAATGGGCAGGGCATCTCGTTGTCGTCGGATCTTCCGCATCTGGTGGGCAGGGTCAAACCGGGTAGTGAAGCGCGCCTGGACATCATTCGTGACGGTAAGCATGAGACCTTGCCGGTCACTATCGGCCTGTTACCGGAGGAGGCGGCGGCTGAGTCGTCTCCGGAACGGGCGATAGCCGTCGCCAATCGCCTGGGGTTGAAGGTGGCCCCGCTGACTGCGGAGCAACGGGAGCAGTGGCAGGTGCGCTCCGGCGTGCAGGTGACCGAGGTCATGGAGGGGGCCGGCGCGGCCGCAGGAATATTGGTGGGCGATGTGATCACCATGTTGAACGGCAGCCAGATCGAGACGGTAGAGCAGTTCGCGCGCATCGTCGAGGCGTTGCCGCAGGAGCGGGCGGTGCCGGTACGGATTGTACGGCGTGGCAGTCCGCTGTTTATTCCGCTGAAGATCACCGAATAGTCCAAATGTAGGGGAGCGTGGCTCCCCTTTTTTACAGGCGGTTACGTACACTTTGGATGTCGGTTAGACGGAAATACGGTACACTGCGTCGCTTCTGTATGGCCTCATGCCTCACCGTCAGTTCGAACCGAGTAGCCCTATCGTGCCCACATTGGATCATATTCGTAACTTCTCCATCATCGCCCACATCGACCACGGAAAATCGACGCTTGCCGATCGCATCATCCAGCTTTGTGGTGGTCTGTCCGATCGCGAGATGGCGGAGCAGGTGCTGGACTCTATGGATATCGAGCGCGAGCGGGGCATCACCATCAAGGCGCAGAGCGTGACGCTGAACTATACCGCGGCGGATGGTGAGGTTTATCAGCTCAACTTCATCGATACTCCGGGACACGTCGACTTCTCCTACGAGGTCTCGCGTTCGCTGTCCGCGTGCGAAGGGGCGCTGTTGATCGTCGATGCCGCGCAGGGGGTGGAGGCGCAGTCGGTTGCCAACTGCTATACGGCGATTGAGCAGGGGCTGGAGGTACTGCCGGTCCTGAACAAGATGGACCTGCCGCAGGCTGAACCGGAGCGGGTGCGGCTCGAGATCGAAGAGGTGATCGGCATCGACGCGACCCACGCCATCCCCTGCTCGGCCAAGACCGGCATGGGGGTCGAGGACGTGTTGGAAGCGCTGATCCAGGTGATCCCGCCGCCGGTTGGCAATGTGGACGCGCCACTGCAGGCGCTGATCATCGACTCCTGGTTCGATAACTACCTCGGCGTGGTGTCGCTGGTCCGGGTCAAGCAGGGCTCGTTGAAGAAGAAAGACAAGATCCTGGTGAAGTCGACCGGGCAGAGCTATCAGGCGGATCTGGTCGGTATCTTCACGCCGAAACAGACCGAGACCGGCATGCTGAGGGCAGGCGAGGTCGGCTTCGTCGTGGCCGGGATCAAGGATATCCACGGGGCTCCCGTCGGGGACACGCTGACCCATGCCAAGACGCCGGAAGTGGCGGCGCTGCCGGGATTCCAGAAGGTTCAGCCGCAGGTCTACGCCGGGCTGTTCCCGACCAGTGCCGACGATTACGAGGATTTCCGCGAAGCGCTGGACAAGCTGACGCTGAACGACGCATCGCTGTTTTTCGAGCCGGAAACCTCCGATGCGTTGGGGTTCGGCTTCCGTTGCGGTTTCCTCGGTATGCTGCATATGGAGATCATCCAGGAGCGCCTGGAGCGCGAGTATGATCTCGACCTGATCACCACGGCCCCGACCGTCGTCTACGAGGTTGAGCTGCAGAATGGCGAAGTCGTTTATATCGACAGCCCCTCCAAGCTGCCGGATCCTGGCTCGATCCGGGATATGCGCGAGCCGATCGTACAGGCCAATATTCTGGTACCGCAGGATTACCTGGGCCAGGTGATCGGTCTGTGTGTCGAAAAACGCGGCGTGCAGAAGAACATGCAGTTTGTCGGCAAGCAGGTGCAGCTCAGTTACGAGCTGCCGATGGCCGAGGTGGTGCTGGATTTCTTCGATCGGCTGAAGTCGGTCAGCCGCGGTTACGCTTCGCTGGAGTACAACTTCCTGCGTTTCGAGTCGGCCCGCCTGGTACGCATGGATATCATGATCAATGGCGAGAAGGTCGATGCGTTGGCGGTGATCCTGCACAAGGATAATGCTCTCTACCGCGGCCGCCTGCTGTGCGAGAAGATGAAGGACCTGATTCCGCGGCAGATGTTCGATGTGGCGATCCAGGCGGCGCTCGGCGGCAAGATCATTGCCCGCACCACGGTGAAAGCGCTGCGCAAGAACGTCTTGGCCAAATGTTACGGCGGTGACGTGAGCCGCAAGAAGAAACTGTTGGCCAAACAGAAAGAGGGTAAAAAGCGCATGAAGCAGGTCGGTCGAGTCGAGATCCCGCAGGATGCGTTCCTTGCCGTGTTGAAGGTGGATAGCTGAGGCTGAGATGAATTTTGATTTTGCACTGATTCTGATTCTGGTAACGGGCGCCGCCGGGCTGCTTTGGCTGCTCGATAGTCTGGTGTTCCTGCCCAAACGTCGCGAGCGCCTGCGTCAGGCGCAAGCGCAGGCCGGGGGCGCGCTACCCGAGGAGCAGGCCAAGGTGCTGATGCGACCCGCGGAGTGGGCGGACCTGTCGCGCTCGATGTTCCCGGTGCTGGCGATCGTACTGCTATTGCGCTCCTTCCTGTTCGAGCCGTTCCAGATTCCGTCGGGCTCCATGCTGCCAACCCTGCAGATCGGCGACTATATTCTGGTTAACAAGTATCACTACGGGCTGCGTCTGCCGGTATTGAACAGCAAGTTTCTCGCGGTCGATGAGCCCACCTATGGCGATGTCGTGGTATTCAAGTACCCGGAGCAACCGTCAGTCAATTACATCAAGCGTGTTGTCGGCTTGCCGGGCGATGTGATTACTTACAAGGACAAGATCGTCTATATCAACGGCAAACCGCAGCCGCAGTCACTGGTGGCCCAGTTGCCGCCGTTGCGGCCGGAGCGTCTGCTGATCAATGAAACGCTTGGCGACGTCGAACATGAGATCTATCGTGATCTCGGCCGGCCGACGATCAACGCGCGCTGGACGGTGCCGGAGGGACAGTATTTCGTCATGGGCGATAACCGGGATAACAGCAACGACAGCCGTTACTGGGGCTTTGTCCCGGATAAGCTGCTGGTCGGCAAGGCCGTGGCCGTGTGGATGCATTGGGCGGAGCTGCTCAGTCTGCCAGATTTCAGTGTCGTGCGGGCAATCAAATAACGGAGGCGTAAATGAACGCAATGATCACTCGCCAGAAAGGGGCCACGCTGCTCGGAACGTTGATCGTACTGATGGTGGCCGGGGTGTTTTTTACCGTTGGGTTCAAACTTTACACCCCCTACTGGGAGCATCTGACGATCAAATCGATTATCGAGACGACGAGCCAGGACCCGGACCAGATCTCTCTGCGGCTGCCGGAGATGCGGCGAAATATTGATCGCAAACTGCATATCAACCAGGTGACTCTACCGGAGCGTGATGATCTGAAGATCGAAGTGATTGAAGGGGTTATCCATTTCGATCTGAAATATGAGCGGCGCGTGCCGATGTTCTATAACGTCGACGCCGTAGTTAAATTTGAAGAGCATTTTGAAGCTATAAAACCTTGATCAAGCCAGTATCCGAATTAGCACGGCGCTTGGGACACGGGTTCTCCGACCCGGCGCTGTTTGAGTTGGCGCTGACCCATCGCAGTTGTGGGAAGCGTAATAATGAACGTCTCGAGTTCCTGGGGGATTCGATACTCAATTTCGTCATCGCCGAAGCGCTCTATACGCGTTTTCCCGAGGCGCGCGAAGGGCAACTGAGCCGGCTGCGTGCACGTCTGGTGAAGGGCGAGACCCTCTCCGAGGTGGCGCGTGAGCTCGGCGTGGGGGATTACCTGCGGTTGGGATCCGGGGAGTTGAAAAGTGGCGGTTTTCGGCGCGATTCGATCCTGGCGGATGCGGTCGAAGCGATCATCGGCTCCATCTATCTGGACAGCGGGCTCGAGGTGGCAAGAGGCTTTATCCTGCGCTGGTTCGAGCAGCGCCTGGAGAATCTCAACCTCAACGAGACGCTGAAGGATTCCAAGACCCGCTTGCAGGAGTTCCTGCAGTCGCGGCGGGCCGCGCTGCCGCAGTACGAGCTGCTCTCCGTGGAGGGCGAGGCCCATGCGCAGACCTTCCATATTCGTTGCCAGGTTGAACTGTTGTCCCAGCCCACCGATGGTGTCGGTAGTAGCCGACGGCAGGCGGAACAGGAGGCGGCACAAGCCGCATTGAACGTCTTGGCACAACAGGGAGCCAAGCTATGAGCGATGAATCACAGCAGGATGAACGGCAGCGCTGCGGCTACGTGGCGATCGTGGGGCGTCCCAACGTCGGTAAGTCGACGCTGCTGAACCGCATCCTGGGGCAGAAGCTCAGTATCACGTCGAAAAAACCTCAGACCACCCGGCACCAGATCCTCGGGATTAAAACCGAAGGCGATCTGCAGGTGATCTATGTCGATACCCCCGGCCTGCACAAGGACGACCAGGGCAAGGCGCTGAACCGTTACATGAACAAGGCGGCGTCCGAGGCCCTGCGTCATGTGGACCTGGTCGTCTTCATCGTCGACCGCACCGCCTGGACCGAGGAGGACGAGATCGTACTGCAGAAATTGCAGCAGGTACGCTGCCCGATCATCCTGGCGGTCAATAAGGTGGACCTGTTGAAAGACAAGGGTCAGCTGTTGCCGCAGCTGCAGCACCTGTCGGCGAAGCTCGAGTTTGCCGAAATCGTGCCGATCTCCGCCGAGAAGGGGCACAACGTCGAGGCGTTGGAGGCGGCGGTAGAGCGCTTCATGCCGGAGGGGATCCATCTCTATCCCGAAGACCAGATCACCGATCGCAGTTCCCGCTTCGTGGCGGCCGAGCTGATTCGCGAGAAGCTGATGCGCAACCTCGGCGAAGAGGTGCCCTATGGCACCACGGTGGAGATCGAGGAGTTTCGCTACGACGCCAGCCTGCTGACGATCAGTGCGTTGATCCTGGTCGAACGCGAGGGACAGAAGAAGATCGTTATCGGCGAGGGCGGCTCCGTACTCAAGGTGATCGGTCGCGATGCGCGCAAGGATATGGAGCGGATGTTCGACTGCAAGGTGATGCTGAACCTGTGGGTCAAGGTCAAGCGCGGCTGGGCCGATAACGAACGCGCATTGCAGAGCCTGGGCTACCGACACGAGTAGTGGATGTGCCGGATGAGCGCCCGTGTCGACATCTCCGCCGGTTATGTACTGCATAGCCGCCCCTATCGGGAAACCAGCCTGCTGGTCGACCTGCTGACCTTGGAGCAGGGGCGTATCAGTGCCGTCGCCAAAGGCGCGCGGCGTCCCAGCGCACGCTTGCGCAGTGCGCTGCAGCCTTTTCAGTCACTGCAACTGGGCTGGCAGGGGCGGCATGAACTGAAGAATCTCAACAGCGCCGAAACGGTCGAGATAGCGCCGCCGCTGCAGGGCAATGCGCTGTTGTGCGGTTTCTATATCAACGAGTTGCTGCAGCGGCTGCTGCCGGCCAACGAACCCTGTCCGCGACTGTTCCTATACTATCGCTACGCGCTGAACGAGCTGCGTGCCGGCGACGATATCGAGGGTGCTCTGCGTACCTTTGAGCGGCAGTTGCTGGATGCCTTGGGGTTTGGCATCGATCTGGGCGGTATCGTGGCGGAGCAGCATTATGCCTTACGTCCGCAGCAGGGGCTGTGTCCGGTGACATCCGTAACTGCTGCGGCACAGTCGACCTACCCCGGCACCCATCTGCAGGCGATCGCCGAAGATCGTTATGATAGCCTCGAGGTCCGGCGCAGTGCCAAGCGCTTGATGCGGGAGGCGTTGGCCGAGCTGCTTGGCGACAAGCCGCTGCATAGCCGTGCCCTGTTTGCAAAACATTGAAGGAGAATTCCGTGATAGATCCCCGTCGCCTGCTGTTGGGCGTTAATATCGATCATGTTGCGACCCTGCGTCAGGCACGCGGTACCCGCTATCCCGACCCGGTTCATGCTGCGCTGCTGGCTGAAGAGGCCGGCGCCGACGGTATCACCATTCATCTGCGCGAGGATCGCCGCCACATTCAAGAGCGCGATGTGCGCCTGCTGGCCCAGATGCTCAATACCCGGATGAACCTGGAGATGGCGATTACCGATGAGATGCTGGCGTTTGCCGCCGAGATTCGCCCGGCGCACGTCTGTCTGGTACCGGAAAAGCGCCAGGAGCTGACCACCGAGGGTGGACTGGACGTGCTCGGCCGTGAGGTGGAGGTCAAGGCGGCATGCCGTTTCCTCGCCGATCAGGGCTGCGAAGTCTCCCTGTTCATCGACCCGGAGCCGACCCAGATCGAAGCGGCCGCCCGTTGCGGGGCTCCGGTGGTCGAACTGCATACCGGCGCCTATGCCGATGCCGAACCCGGTGTGGCGCAGCAGGCGGAGCTGACGCGGCTGCGGCGTGCCGCCCAGCATGCGTTTGCGCTGGGATTAACGGTCAATGCCGGCCATGGTCTGCACTACCACAACGTAGAGCCGGTGGCAGAGATCCCCGAGATCAATGAGCTCAACATCGGCCACGGTCTGATCGCGCATGCACTCTTTGTCGGTCTGAAGCCGGCGGTGGTCGAAATGCGCGACCTGATGCGGGAAGCGCAGCGTCGGGTGCAGGCACAGCGTGACGCCCTGCGGACATGATTGCCGGTTTCGGCACCGATATCGTTGAAGTGGCCCGCATCGAGCAGGCCCTGGACCGTACGCCGGCCCTGGCCCGGCGTATCCTGACCCCGGCGGAGTTGGATGTATTTTCTGCCGCGCGGGAGCCCGCCCGTTTCCTGGCCAAGCGGTTTGCAGCCAAAGAAGCCTGTGTGAAGGCGTTGGGGACGGGGATAGGGCGGGGCGTCGGTTGGCAGCAGATCAGCATCGATCACGATGCGTTGGGGAAACCGCTGCTCCAGCTCAGTGGCGAGGCGTCTCGGCTCGCCACTGCACGTAACATTACATCCTGGCATCTTTCCTACAGCGATGAGCGTCACTATGTGATCGCCTCGGTTATCGCGGAGGCCGCGGACGCGCCGGCTTTTGAGTAGATCCTCCCGGTTTTTGTCACTGGTCCGCTCGTTGCAACGATCAAGTTGTTTGGGCGGGCGACGCTTGCTATGATCGCTTAATCAACATATGGAATATAATTTTTATATTTTATTCCATTTGGTTATTTAATTGCTGCTGCAGGTCATAAGATGACAGTTCATTATCCAACCATCGCCGATTATGTCGGGCATACCCCGCTGGTGCGTCTGCAACGGATCGAAGCGCCCAACGACAACCTGATCCTATGCAAACTGGAGGGGAACAACCCCGCCGGCTCGGTGAAGGATCGCCCCGCCATGAGCATGCTCAATCTGGCGGAGGAGCGCGGCGAGATTCATCCGGGCGATACGCTGATCGAGGCAACCTCCGGCAATACCGGTATCGCGTTGGCAATGGCGGCGGCGATCAAGGGATACCGGATGAAGCTGATCATGCCGGCCAACATGAGTGCCGAGCGCAAGGCGGCGATGACCGCCTATGGCGCCGAGCTGATCGAGGTGACCCAGGCCGAGGGGATGGAGCGCGCCCGCGATCTGGCGCTGGAGATGCAAGCGGCGGGCGAGGGCAAGGTGCTGGATCAGTTCTCCAACCCCGATAACCCGGAGGCGCATTATCGCACCACCGGCCCGGAGATCTGGCAGCAGACCCAGGGTCGCATCACCCATTTTGTCAGTTCAATGGGCACGACCGGCACCATTATGGGGACCTCGCGTTATCTGAAGGAGGTCAATCCGGCGATCGAGATCGTCGGGCTGCAGCCGGCCGAGGGGTCGCAGATCCCCGGGATTAGACGCTGGCCGCAGGCGTATCTGCCGAAGATCTATGAACCGGTCAGGGTCGATCGCGTCATCGATATTGCCCAGCGGGAAGCGGAAGAGACCATGCGTCTGCTGGCGTGCAAAGAGGGGATTTTCTGCGGCGTATCCTCCGGTGGCGCGGTGGCGGGAGCGCTGCGGCTGGCTGAACAGGTCGAGCGGGCGACCATTGTCTGCATCATTTGCGATCGCGGCGATCGCTATCTCTCCACCGGGGTGTTCAACGGCGCTTAACGCCCACGCGGCGGCCCGAATTGCCGCCGGTCGGTGTCATATAACGCGACCATAGTCGGAACTCCCTCGCGCATTGGGGTCTTAGCAACTAGAATATGGCCGCCGGTCCTAGAGTTGGCCATCCCCTTGCATGGTGTCGAGCCCAGGTAAGCCCATGCTTTCAAGGTAATCACCTCGGTTATGTCGAATTCGCAGACAGTAGTGGTGGCATAGGTGAGTGACAGGAGTGCGTTACTCCAATGGTAAAAGTTCGTGAAGACCATCCCATTCGCGAGGATGGTAGTGTCGATCTGGATCTCTGGCTTGAACGACTACAAGACCAGGTTCAACTGAACGATCCTCAGCAGTTACGTAAGGCCTGCGAGACGGCGCGGGAAGCGCAGGCCGGTGTCGCCCCCGAAGATGACGACTGGGGCAACAGTTTGCTCGGCAGCTATCTGACCGGGCTGGAGATGGCGCAGATTCTGGCCGAGTTGAACCAGGATCAGGAGACCCTCGTCGCCGCCGTGCTGTATCGCTCGGTACGCGAAAACAAGCTGTCGATGGAGGCGGTCAAGCGTCAGTTCGGTGCGGTCATCGCCCGCCTGATCGAGGGTGTGTTGCAGATGGCGGCCATCGGCTCGCGCAAGAACCCCCGCAGCGACGAGAATGTGCTCGGCACCGGCGTCGCCCAGGTCGATAACCTGCGCAAGATGCTGGTGGCGATGATCGACGATGTGCGCGTGGCGCTGATCAAGATCGCCGAGCGCACCTGCGCTATCCGTAGCGTCAAGGATGCTTCGCGCAAGAAGCGCTACCTGGTGGCGCGCGAAGTGTTCGATATCTACGCCCCGTTGGCCCACCGTCTCGGTATCGGGCATATCAAATGGGAGCTCGAAGACCTCTCGTTCCGCTATCTGAAGCCCAACGATTACAAGCATATCGCCCGGTTGCTCGACGAGAAGCGCCTCGACCGCCAGCTCTATATCAACCAGGCGGTGGAGCTGCTGCGCGAACGCCTCGCCGATGCCGGTATCGACGGCGAGGTGATGGGGCGGGCGAAACATATCTACAGCATCTGGCGCAAGATGCAGCGCAAGAACATCGAGTTCAGCCAGGTTTATGACGTGCGTGCGGTGCGTATCCTGGTGCCCGAGATCCGGGATTGCTACACCGTGCTCGGCATAGTGCACGGGCTCTGGCGCAACATCCCCAACGAGTTCGACGACTATATCGCCTCGCCGAAGCCGAACGGGTACCGCTCGCTGCATACCGCGGTGTTCGGGCCGGATGGCAAGGTGATGGAGGTGCAGATCCGTACCTTCGAGATGCACGACGAGGCCGAGCTCGGGGTGTGCGCGCACCACCTGTATAAGGGCACCGACACCACCTCGCGGCGCGACGGTTATGAAGAGAAGATCTCCTGGCTGCGCCAAGTGCTGGAGTGGCACGACGAGCTGGGTGACAGCGAAGCCTTTGGCGATATGCTGCGCGGCGATGCGGTGCAGGATCGGGTCTACGTGTTCACCCCCGATGGCCATGTCGTCGACCTGCCGGCCGGCGCGACCCCGGTGGATTTCGCCTACCGGGTGCATACCGAGATCGGCCATCGTTGTCGCGGTGCCCGGATCAACGGTCGTATCGTGCCGCTGAACCGCCATCTGAAGACCGGCGACCAGGTGGAGGTGCTGACCGGTAGCGAGGAACATCCGCGGCGCGACTGGCTCAATGCCAACCTGGGCTTCGTCACCACCTCCAGGGCTCGGGCCAAGGTGGCGCACTGGTTCAAACTGCAGGCCAAGGATCAGAACGCCGACGCCGGCAAGGATATCGTGCTGCGCGAGTTTCGCCGCCTGGCGATCGACGTGCAGCAGATCAATCTGCTGACCATCGCCCACCACCTGAATCTGAAACAGGTGGAGGATATGTACGCGGCGCTCGGCGCTGGCGATCTGCGTCTGTCGCAGATCATCAACGCGGCGCTGCGCCAGGTTGAAACCGAGGAGAAGGAGGAGCAGCTCGACTTGGGGCTGCCATCGACGCCGAGTGCCGAGCCCCGTAGCGGCGGCAGCGGCATCCGCATCCTCGGTGTCGGCAACCTGCTGACCACGGTGGCGAGCTGCTGTAAACCGGTGCCGGGCGATCCGATCATGGGCTATATCACCCAGGGGCGCGGCGTTTCCATCCACCGTGAAGACTGTCCCAACCTGCTGGCGCTGCGCGATCAGGAGCCGGATCGGGTGATCGGCGTCGACTGGGGCGAGGGGGAGGAGCACACCTACCCGGTGGATATCTTCATCGAGGCGTTCGACCGTTCGGGCCTGTTGCGTGACGTGATGATGGTCCTGGCCAACGAACACCTCAACGTGGTCGCCGCCAACACCCTGACCGACCGCAAGAGCAACGTTGCCCGCCTGTCGCTGACGGTGGAGATCGCGCGGCTGGATATGCTGGGACGGATCATGGACAAGATCAACCAGATCCCCAACGTGGTCGATGTCCATCGCGAGCGCAAGGGAGGTCGCGTGTGAGCTATACCCTCGACGACCTGATCGCCGTGATGGCGCGGCTGCGCGATCCCGGCAGCGGCTGTCCCTGGGATCTGGAGCAGGATTTCGCTTCCATCGTGCCGCACACGTTGGAGGAGGCGTACGAGGTGGCCGACACCATCGAGCGGCAGGACTGGGCGCATCTGAAGGATGAACTCGGTGACCTGCTGTTCCAGGTGATCTTCTATGCCCGTCTCGGCGAGGAGCAGCAGCGCTTCGATTTCCATGCCATTGTCGACCAGTTAGTGGGCAAGCTGTTGCGGCGTCATCCCCATGTCTTTCCCGATGGGATGCTGGATGGGGCGCGACGTCAGGAACAGATCGACACCGCCGCGGTGGGCGAGCGCTGGGAGCAGATCAAGCAGCGGGAGCGCGAGAGCAAGGCGCGTCCCGGACTCCTCGACGAGGTGCCGTTGGCCCTACCGGGGTTGAGCCGCGCGGCCAAGTTGCAGAAGCGGGCGGCCAAGGTGGGGTTCGACTGGTCGCAGGCCGACGCCGTGCTGGACAAGATGGAGGAGGAGATCGCCGAGCTGCGCGCCGCGATCGCCGCCGGACGGCAGTGGGAGATCGTCGACGAGATGGGCGATCTGCTGTTCGTTCAGGTCAATCTGGCGCGTCATCTCGACGTCGATCCGGAGCAGGCGATCCGCTCCACCAACAGCAAGTTCGAGCGACGTTTCCGCTATATCGAGCAGCAGGTCAATGCGGCCGGCGGCGACTGGGCGCAGTTTTCGCTGGCCCAGCTCGATGCCTGGTGGGACGCGGCCAAAGCGCAGGAGCGTGAGGCGTGAGCGGTTTACAGCTGTTCATCGCGGGCTTGGTCATCATGCTGGCCCTGGCCTTCTGGAATTGGCAGCGCAGCAGCGAGCAGCGCAACGCCCTGCAGCAGAGTGGCTTCAGTGCCGATCAGCGTCTGGGCGGTACCCCCGAGCTGGCGCTCGATACCCGCCTGCGTCAGTTCGCGCTGATCCGCGCGGACGGTTACGAACGTTTTGCCTTCGATCAGCTGCGCAGCGCCGAAATAGGTTTCGATGTCCGGGCCGAGGCCAACTTCCACTACCGTATCGAACTGCAGTTGAGCAGCGGCTCGCGCCGCGTCGACTACGGCTCGGAGTGGGAGGCCCAGCGGGCGCTGGAGCGGTTGAACGCGATTGTGAAAGAACCGTGATTCGACCTGGGTAGGGGTTGGCAGCAGGCCGCTTTGGGGTAGGATGGGACCTATCGTCCTGATGGAGCCAACCATGAGCGATCTGCACGAAGACCTGCGCGATGATGTGCGTATGCTGGGCGAAAGCCTGGGGCGCACCATTTCGACCGATCTGGGTCCCGAGTTCCTGGCCCGGGTCGAGCATATCCGGCGTCTGGCCAAGGCCGGACGCAGTGCCGAACGTCCCGAGCACCAGCAACTGCTCGCTGCCATCGGCGAGCTGCACGAAGACGAAGTGCTGCCGATCGCCCGTGCCTTCACCCAATTTCTCAATCTCGCCAATATCGCCGAAGAGCATCACCGCGTGCGCCGGCGGCTCGACAATGCCGCCCAGGATGCGCCGGACGCGCTGAGTACCCTGTTCGAAAGCCTGCAAAGCCAGGGTTTCAGTGCCGAAACGCTGGTGTCCACCCTGGCTGGACTCGATATCGACCTGGTGCTGACGGCCCATCCCACCGAGGTGAACCGGCGTACCCTGATCCAGAAGTACGATGCCATCACCGACTGCCTGAAGCGCCTCGACCGCGGCGAGCCGATGCAGACCCGTGTCGACGAGCTGGTCAGCCAGATCTGGCATACCGACGAGATCCGCAAACAGCGCCCGACGCCGGAGGATGAGGCGAAGTGGGGCTTTGCGGTGATCGAAAACTCGCTGTGGAGCGCGTTGCCGCGGTTCCTGCGCGGCCTCGACAAGCAGCTGCAGGAGACGCTGGGACAGCGCTTGCCACTGGACTGCTGTCCGGTGCACTTCTCCTCTTGGATGGGTGGCGACCGCGATGGCAATCCCAATGTGACCGCCGAGGTCACGCGCAAGGTGTTGCTGCTGTCACGCTGGATGGCGACCGATCTGTACCTGCGCGATGTCGATGAGCTGCGGGCGGAACTGTCGATGTACCGCGCCAACGCGGCGCTGCGTCATCGCGTGAACGGTGCCGCCGAGCCCTACCGGGTGTTGCTGGGCGAGCTGAAGACGCAGCTCGAGGCCAACCGCGATGCCATCGAAGCGCAGTTGCAGGGGGGGCTCCGGTGCGATCTGCCGCTGCAGCGGGTCGAGCAGCTACTGGAGCCGCTGCACCTCTGCCACGGCTCGCTGATCGAGTGCGGCATGACGACGATCGCCGCCGGCAAGCTGGAGGATCTGATCCGCCGCGTCGCCTGCTTCGGATTGACGCTGGTGCGTCTGGATATTCGCCAGAACGCGGATCGCCACCAGGCGGTGTTCGATGAGTTGACCGGTTGCTACGGCCTGGGACGCTATGGCGACTGGAGCGAGGCGGACCGGCAGGCGTTCCTGCTGCGCGAGCTGGGGTCGCGGCGGCCGTTGCTGCCGCGTAACTGGACGCCGTCGGCCGAGGCGCAGGAGGTGCTGGATACCTGCCGCGTGGTGGCCGAGACCGACCCCGCCGCGCTGGGCTCCTATGTGATCTCGATGGCCAGCCAGCCCTCCGACGTGCTGGCGGTGATCCTGCTGCTGCGGGAACAGGGGATAGGGCACAACCTGCGCGTGGTGCCACTGTTCGAGACCCTGGACGATCTCGATAACGCCAGCGATTGTATCGGCCAGCTGCTGGCGATCGACTGGTATCGCAACTATGCGGCGGGGCGGCAGGAGGTGATGATCGGCTACTCCGACTCCTCCAAGGATGCCGGCCAGTTGGCCGCGGTATGGGGACAGTTCCGTGCCCAGCAGGCGCTGACCGAACTCTGTGCCCGGCATCACGTCAAGCTGACGCTGTTCCATGGCCGGGGCGGTACCGTGGGGCGCGGCGGCGGCCCCAGCCACAAGGCGATCCTGGCGCAGCCGCCGGGGTCGGTTGCCGGCAGTCTGCGGGTGACCGAGCAGGGGGAGATGATTCGCTTCAAGTTCGGGGTGCCGGAGCTGGCGATCCGCAACTTGGAGCTGTACACCGGCGCGGTGCTGCAGGCGACGTTGGCACCGATGCCGGCGCCGGAAACCGAATGGCGCGAACTGATGGATCGCCTGGCCGCGGATGGTCTGCACGCCTATCGCGGTATCGTGCGCGAGGATCCGCAGTTCGTGCCCTATTTCCGGGCCGCCACCCCGGAACAGGAGCTGGCGAAGCTGCCGCTGGGTTCGCGTCCGGCCAAGCGCCGCGCCGATGGTGGGGTCGAGAGCCTGCGGGCGATCCCCTGGATCTTCGCCTGGACCCAGATTCGCCTGATGCTACCGGCCTGGCTGGGCTCCGATGCGGCCCTGGGCGCGGCGATCGCGGCCGGCGAGTTGCCGGCCCTGCGACGCATGTACCAGCACTGGTCGTTCTTCCGCACCTATATCGATATGCTGGAGATGGTGCTGGCCAAGAGCGATATCCATATCACGGCCTATTATGAACAGCGTTTGGTCAGTCCGGAGCTGACGACACTGGGGTCGAGCCTGCGGGGATGCCTGCAGGAGACGGTGGAACAGGTACGCCAGATCAAGATGATCGATCAGTTGCTGGAACAGAACCCAGTGATCCGGCAGTCCATCGATGTGCGTAACCCCTATATTGATCCGCTGCACTTCCTGCAGGCGGAGCTGTTGCATCGTGACCGGACGCAGCCCGATCAGCGGCTGGAGCAGGCGCTGATGGTGACGATGGCCGGGATCTCGGCTGGAATGCGCAATACCGGGTGAGTCGCTCATTGTCGACAATCTTGTAACGAAGTGTCGCGGTGGCTTGAAGTGCACCCGGTCGATGACGTACTCTGCCCCCCAATTGCATCGGGCGTGCTAGTGCTAATGTCGAATTGTCGATAGCCCGATCCGCGGGCAAAGTCCGGTAGATAACGATTACAAAAACGGCGTAAGACAGGCGTCTTAACAGCCCTGATTACAGGTTTAGAGAACTCAGGAGATAGTCATCCATGCGTATTATTCTTCTTGGCGCCCCCGGTGCCGGTAAAGGCACTCAGGCCCAGTACATCACTGAGAAATTCGGTATTCCGCAGATCTCAACCGGTGATATGTTGCGGGCTGCCGTCAAAGCCGGCACACCGCTTGGTCTGCAGGCGAAGAAAGTGATGGATGAGGGTGGTCTGGTGTCTGACGACATCATCATCGGTCTGGTCAAGGAGCGTATCGCCGAAGCGGACTGTGCCAAGGGGTTCCTGTTCGACGGTTTTCCGCGCACCATCCCGCAGGCGGATGCGATGAAGGATGCCGGCGTCAACATCGATGCGGTGGTCGAGATCGATGTGGCCGACGAAGAGATTATCAAGCGGATGAGCGGCCGCCGGGTGCACCCGGGTTCAGGGCGTACTTACCATGTTGTCTACAATCCGCCGAAGGTCGAGGGTAAGGACGATGTCAGCGGCGAAGAGCTGGTGCAGCGTGAGGACGATCGTGAAGAGACCGTGCGCCAGCGCCTGAAGGTCTATCACGAGCAGACCGAGCCGCTGATCAGCTACTACCGCGGCTGGAACGAGCAGGGCGGTGCCGGGGCGCCGCGCTATGTTTACGTGCCGGGCGTCGGCAGCGTCGAAAATATCCGCGACAAGGTTTTCACCGGCCTGGAGTGATCCGGCATTCGACGTCGCCTCATAGACGGGCCACCCAAGGGTGGCCCGTTTTGTCTCCTCCCCCGCGCTGTGATCCACCCGATGGTTCGGTCATAATAGGCGGCCTCCACTCAACCCAGTCTCCACTACCCAGGATAATCGATGAACGCCGATACCCTCTTCGGTATACATGCCGTCACCACACTGCTGAAGCGCGATCCCAAACGTGTACGCCGCCTGCTGGTACAGCAGGGGCGGGGCGATGGGCGTCTGCAGGAGCTGATCGAGCGTGCCGAAGCCTGCGGGATCGAGGTACAGCGCCGCAGCCGGGCCCAGTTGGACGAGCAGGTCGCCGGGGTGCACCAGGGGGTGGTTGCCGAGTGCATGCCGCTACGCGCCGGTACCGAAACCGATCTGGAACAACTGCTGGAAACCCTGCAGGAGCCGGCGCTGCTGTTGGTGCTGGACGGGGTGACCGATCCGCATAACCTGGGGGCTTGCCTGCGTACCGCCGATGCGGCGGGGGTGCACGCGGTGATTGCACCGAAAGATAAATCGGCACCGCTGAACGCTACGGTGGCGAAGGTGGCCTGTGGAGCCGCCGAGGTGGTGCCCTATATTCAGGTCACGAACCTGGCGCGTACCCTGCAGCTGCTGCAGCGTTACGGGATCTGGATTACCGGTACCGCCGGCGAGGCCTGCGACGAGCTGTTCGACAGCGATATGAGCGGACCGCTGGCACTGGTGATGGGAGCCGAGGGCAAGGGGATGCGGCGTTTGACCCGCGAGCACTGCGACCGCCTGGTGAAGATCCCGATGGCCGGAGAGGTCAGCAGCCTAAACGTGTCGGTGGCGACCGGGGTCTGTCTGTTTGAGATCGTCCGGCAGCGCAAAAGCCTGGGCTGATCTCGCCGCTCTCGAACCGGACCGCAGGACAGGGAGTCCCGACCGATGCCGCATAACCAGCTGTGCCCGGATTGCCGCTCGCTACTGCTTGGCGATGCGCCGGCGCCCCCGCATGCCAAACTGCAGATGTTGGTCGAACGCAGCGGTTACCGGCTGTTCCGCTGTAGCGGCTGCAATGCCTTTGCGGCCCTGCAGGCGGGCGAAGAGGCATGGAGCTTCAACCTCTTCGGCACACCGGTGGTAAAGCCGTCGCTCATCTGACCGCATTCGGATGCAGCATCTCGTTGACGCGTAACGCGATCATCAGCTCCTCGTTGGTGGGGATCACATGGATCCGCTGCAGCGAGTCGCCGCTACTGATCAACGCGTCGTTACGCTGGTTCGCTGCACTGTCGATGGCCGCTCCGAGCCAGCGGCAGCGGGTGATGACGCGCTGCCGGACATCGGCATCGTTTTCCCCGACGCCGCCGGTGAACACGATCTGTTCCAGCCCGCCCAGGATTGCACTCAAACGCCCCATCTCCGTCGCAATGCGGTAGCAGAACAGCTCGATCGCCTCCTCGGCTTCGGGTTGCTCGGAGTTGTGCAGCGTGATCATATCGGAACTGATGCCGGAGACCCCGAGCCAGCCGCTCTCCTTGTACAGCATATGCTCGATCGCATCGGCATCCATGGCGTACTGCCGCATCAGATAGAGCAGCACGCCCGGGTCCAGGTTGCCGCAGCGGCTACCCATCGGCAGGCCGTCGACGGCGGTGAAGCCCATCGAGGTGGCGACGGAACGGCCCTCGGCAATGGCGCACATGCTGGCTCCGGCTCCGAGGTGGCAGACCACGGTCTTCAGATTGCCGCTGCCCAGTTTGTCCAGGCAGTGGTGAATATATTCATAGGAGATGCCGTGGAACCCGTAGCGTTTGACGCCGGCCTCGGTGAGGCGGCGGGGGATGGCATAGGTTCGCTCCAGTGCCGGCTGGGTGGTATGGAACATGGTGTCGAAGCAGCCGATCAGGGGAAGCGTCGGTGCCAGCGCGCGACAGGCTTCGACCAGCCGCAGGTTGTAGGGCTGGTGCAGCGGGGCCAGCGGGATGTAGTGGCGCAGGTGTGCCATCTCCTCATCGCCGATCAGTATCGGCGCCGCGTATCGCATGCCGCCATGTACGATGCGATGTCCGGTGGCGATCAGGTTCATGTCGCTGAGGTGCTCATCGATCCACTGGAAGACGTGCTCGAGCGCGGCCTGGTGGCGGCGCTCCGGATCGATCGCGGTGAAATCCAGCGTGGTGTGCTTGAGCACCTGCAGGTTGGTCTCATCCTTGA
>QKGH01000476.1 GCA_003250495.1 Marinobacterium sp. | reverse complement strand
CCAGTTTTCCAGCACGGCGCCGTGGTCGGCACCGAACAGTGCGGTGTGGCTCATCGGTGGCTCTCCTCTGTGTGGCCGTCGACCGGCTGCAGGCTAGTGAAACGCGGCAGGTAGTGCGGCCCGCCGGCCTTGGGTCCGGTGCCGGATAGGCCCTGGCCGCCGAACGGCTGCACGCCGACGGCGGCGCCGATCTGGTTGCGGTTGATATAGGTGTTGCCGACCCGGGCGCGCGCCTCGATATGGGCGGCGGTGCGTTCGTTGCGGCTGTGGATCCCCAGCGTCAGGCCGTAGCCGGTGGCGTTGAGGCGGTCGATCAACAGGTCAAGCTCGCGGGCGTCGTAGCGCAGCAGGTGGATGATCGGGCCGAACTGTTCGCGTTCGAGCTGCTCGATGCGCTCGATCTCGATCAGCGTCGGGGCCACGAAGGTGCCCTCGCCACACTCTGCCGGCAGCGGCGTCTGTGCCAGCAGGCGGGCGTGGTCCTTCATCAGCTCGATATGGTTGAGCAGGCCGGTCTGCGCTTCGGCATCGATCACCGGACCCACATCGGTGCTGAGCAGGCAGGGGTTGCCGACGCGCAGTTCGGCCATGGCGCCGCTCATCAGTTCGACGATGCGGTCGGCGATATCGCGCTGCACGCAGAGGATACGCAGCGCCGAGCAGCGTTGCCCGGCGGAGGCGAATCCGGAGGCGACGGCGTCCTTGACCACCTGCTCCGGCAGCGCGGTGGAATCGACGAACATGGCGTTCTGGCCGCCGGTCTCGGCGATCAGCACCGCCGGTTCGCCGTCGCGCTGGCTCAGCGCACGGTTGATCAGCTGGGCGGTCTCGGTGGAGCCGGTGAAGGCGACGCCGGCGACGCGGGGATCGACGGTCAGCACGGCACCGACGCTGGCACCGTCGCCGGGCAGCAGCTGGATCGCATAGCCCGGAATGCCGGCCTGCAACATCAGTTCGATGGCGCGGCTGGCGATCAGGCTGGTCTGCTCCGCCGGTTTGGCGATGACGCAGTTACCGGCCGCCAGCGCGGCGCTGATTTGGCCGAGGAAGATCGCCAGCGGGAAGTTCCACGGGCTGATGCAGACGAACACGCCGCGCCCGCTGCGCTGCCAGTGGCGGCTCTGGCCCTGCAGCGTTGGCAGCTCCAGCGGCTCGGCGTACAGCGCTTCGGCGCGGGCGGCGTAGTAGCGGCAGAAGTCCACCGCCTCGCGCACCTCGTCGATGGCGTCCTGCATCGTCTTGCCCGCTTCCAGGTGACACAGCGCCACCAGCTCCGGCAGCCGGTCTTCGAGCAGGTCGGCCAGGTCGCGCAGCGCCGTGGCGCGCACGCCGACCGGGGTGCGGCTCCAGTCGGCATAGCCATCGCTGGCGATCTGCAGCGCCTGGCGGCTCTGCTCGGCGCTGGCGAACTGGGCCGTGCCGACGCGCCGGGCGTGATCGAACGGTGCCAGCACCGCGTGCTCGCTACCTTCGCCGGCCAAGGCTACGCCGTTCAGGATCGGCTGCGCCCGCCACTGCTGGCCGTCGAACTGGCGGATCGCGGCGTGGAACGGCTGCCACTCGTGTCCGATATGCACGTTGGGGCCGCGCGAGTTGTCACGCTCGCCATCGAAGATCTCCACCGGCAGCGGGATGTTCGGGTTGTGCAGCGGATGGCGGCTGCTCAGCACCTGCCAGGGGTGCTGCACCAGCTCGGCGACCGGACAGCGCTGGTCCACCAGGCGGTGCACGAAGGAGGAGTTGGCGCCGTTCTCCAGCAGGCGGCGCACCAGGTAGGGCAACAGGTCCCGGTGGTTGCCGACCGGCGCATAGATGCGGGTGGCGACGCCGGACTCGGTCAGCACCTGGTCGTGCAGCGCATCGCCCATGCCATGCAGGCGCTGCAGCTCGAACTCCTGGTGCTGGGCCAGGGTCAGCACGCTGGCCAGGGTGTGGGCGTTATGGCTGGCGAACTGGGGCCAGATCAGGCCGCGCAGTGGCTCGCTGAGCAGGAAGCGGGCGCAGGCCAGGTAGGAGACGTCGGTGGCCTCCTTGCGGGTGTAGACCGGGTAGCCGTTCAGCCCCTTCTGCTGGCTCAGCTTGATCTCGCTGTCCCAGTAGGCGCCCTTGACCAGACGTACCGGGATGCGGTCGTTGACCTCGTGGGCCAGCGCCGCCAGCCAGCTCAGTACCGGCAGCGCGCGTTTGGAGTAGGCCTGCACCACCAGGCCGAAACCGTCCCAGCCGCGTGTAACCTCGTGGCGGTACAGTTTCTCGAACAGCTGCAGCGACAGCTCCAGGCGGTCCGCCTCCTCGGCGTCGATGGTCAGCGCCACGTCGAGCGGGCGGGCGCGGCGGATCAGCTGCAGCACGGTGTCGAACAGCTCACTCAGCACGCGCGCCTGCTGCGGCACTTCGTAGCGCGGGTGCAGCGCGGAGAGCTTGATCGATACGCTCGGCTTCGGGCTGTTGGCGGTGGCGTTGGCGTGCTTACCGACGTAGTCGATGGCGTGGATGTAGTCGTCGAAATATTTGCGCGCGTCGGCGGCGGTCAGCGCCGCTTCGCCGAGCATGTCGAAGGAGTAGGTGTAGCCCTTGGCGCGGTAGTCGCGGCCGCGCTTCAACGCTTCCGGCATGTCGCGACCGAGCACGAACTGGTGCCCCATGATCTTCATCGCCTGCTGCATCACCTTGCGGATCACCGGTTCCGACAGGCGGTTGACCAGGCGGTTGATGATGCCGGAGGGGGTGCCGTCCTCGCGCTCGTCCAGCGTCACCACCTTGCCGGTCAGCAGCAGGCCCCAGGTGGAGGCGTTGACCAGCAGCGAGTCGGACTGGCTCAGGTGGCTTTTCCAGTCGGCGACGCTGAGCTTGTCGCGGATCAGCGCGTCGGCGGTGTCGGCATCGGGGATCCGCATCAGCGCCTCGGCCAGACACATCAGCAGTATCCCTTCGCGGGTGTCGAGGCTGTATTCCAGCAGCAGCGCGTCGATCATATGGATCGCGCCGTCGTCGGCCCGTACCTGCTCGATCAGCCGGGTCGCCCGCGCCTCGCTGGCGGCCAGCTCCTCGCCGCGCGGCTCCGCCAGCGGCATCAGGTTGCGCAGCATCGCCTCTTCGCTGATGGCGTACAGGGGGGAGATCAGCGGCCAGAGCTTGGCGGCCGGTTGCCGGATGTAGCCCGGGTCGAGCACATCGATTGCGTTGAACATGGATCTGTCCTCACTCGTTCTCGCGGGCTTGCGTGCGTCGAGGGGCGCACTACCCACCTTGGCCTCAGAGTAAGGACAGGCAGTGGATCGGGTCTTGTCAAAAACTCGGTGGTTTTTGACGCATCCTCCGCTGGTGCGGATCAGCGGCGCTGTTCGCGGCGGTAGCGGGCTGGCGGCAGGCCGAAACGGCGGCTGAAGTGACGGGTCAGGCTGCTCTGGTTGCCGAAGCCGTAGTGTTCGGCCAGCTGGCTCAGCGCCAGGTCGTTATGCAGCAGGGCCTGGGCCACCGCCTGCAGACGGCGCTCCAGCACGTAGTGCTGCGGGGTCTGCCCGGTCTGGTCGCGAAAGCGCTGGTAGAACTGGCTGGCACTCAGGCACAGGCAGCCGGCCAGCTCGGCGACGCTGATGCGGCGCTCCATGTGCAGGTCGATATAGTCGTCGAGCAGCTGCAGGTTCAGCTTGCCGTGCAGGCGCGGGCTCTGGCGCAGCTCGTCGAGGTGGCGCTGCAGTGCGCACACCAGGGTGCTGCCGCAGGCGTCCTGCAGCAGGCTGTCGGCGGGGTTGCGCAGCATCTCGCGGCTCAGCACCTGCAGCAGCTGGGTCAGATCGGCACGGCAGTTGAAGTAGTCGGGACGGCGGAACAGCTGCTCGATGCGCAGCTGCTGCTCACGGTCGTCGCTCTGCTCCGGCAGGTTGACGACGACGATGCGGTTCTCCCCGAGGCCGTAGAAGGCGTGGCCGGTGCTGGAGGGCAGCAGGCAGCCGCGCCCGGTCGTAACCGGGCGGCAGTGGCCGGCCAGATCGAACTCGGTGTCGCCCTCCAGCCCGAATACCAGCTGGTGGAAACCGTGGTCGTGCTGGTCGGCCCGGGTGGGCAGCGTGATGACGGAGGTCTGTTTGCGCATGCTCAATTTACACGACGATGCCACTTGCAAGACGATACTGCGACGCTCATTTTAGACTGCAGCGGACTGCTTTATGACAGGTTGACTGCTGATAACCCAGTGTACTCGTCTGGTTTAAAACTGCGCAAGCGGCAGTGTAAATCGGTACAATAGCGCCCGTTTTGATTAGCGAATAACAGGATCGAGAAAATGGCTGAGCTGAAGAATGACCGTTTCCTGCGTGCGTTGCTGCGTGAACCGGTCGACAGGACTCCTGTCTGGATGATGCGTCAGGCCGGGCGTTACCTGCCCGAATACCGTGAAACCCGCGCCAAGGCTGGCGATTTCATGAGCCTGTGCAAGAACCCGCAGCTGGCCTGCGAAGTGACGCTGCAGCCGCTCGAGCGTTACGATCTCGACGCCGCGATCCTGTTCTCCGACATCCTGACCATCCCCGATGCGATGGGGCTCGGTCTCTACTTCGAAGCCGGCGAAGGTCCGCGTTTCGACAAGATCATCCGCACCGCCGACGATGTCGACGCGCTGCCGCTGCCGGATGTGGCCAACGACCTGGACTACGTGCTGGCCGCGGTGCGCGAGATCCGTTCGGCACTGGCTGGGCGGGTGCCGCTGATCGGCTTCTCCGGCAGCCCCTGGACCCTGGCGACCTACATGGTCGAGGGCGGCTCCAGCAAGGAGTTCCGCCATATCAAGGAGATGATGTACGCGCGGCCGAAGGTGATGCACGCGCTGCTCGCCAAGCTGGCCGATGCGGTGACGCTGTACCTGAACGAACAGATCCTGGCCGGTGCCCAGGCGGTACAGATCTTCGATACCTGGGGTGGCGTGCTGAGCGGCCCGATGTATCGTGAGTTCTCGCTGGCCTACATGGAACGGATCTGCAGCCGCCTGATTCGCGAACACGACGGGCGCCGCGTGCCGGTCATCCTGTTCACCAAGAACGGCGGGCAGTGGCTGGAGAGCATGGCCGACGCCGGTGCCGATGCGCTGGGTCTGGACTGGACCACCGATATCGGCGATGCCCGCCGTCGTGTCGGCGACAAGGTGGCGCTGCAGGGCAACATGGACCCGAGTGTGCTGTACGCACCGCCGGCGCGTATCCGTCAGGAGGTGCAGGCGATCCTGGAAAGCTACGGCAAGGGCAACGGCCATGTGTTCAACCTCGGTCACGGCATCCACCAGTATGTGGATCCGGATCAGGCCGGCGTGTTCATCGATGCGGTCCACGAACTGAGCGCACCCTGGCATAGCTGATTAGATTCGGCAGCAGGCCAAAAAAAGAGGGACAGACCCC
>QKGH01000029.1 GCA_003250495.1 Marinobacterium sp. | reverse complement strand
CTGATCTCGCTGAAAGAGTTGTTCGATGACCGTCGCATGACCAATCTGCAGGAGAAGGTGTCGAAGCTGTCGGCGAAGATGTCCGCGGTCATGGTGGCGTTTCTGTTCCCGGCGTTGTTGATTATCTTGGCGGGACCGGGGTTTATTGCGATCTTCGATGCATTATCGGGAATGGGAAAATGAAGCGTGCCGCATTGGCGATCATGGTGTGTGCGCTAGCCACGGGCTGCGTACCGGTGCAGAAACAACCCGGCGGCGTAGAGGTTGCGCAGGCGCAGCTGTCCGACAATTGCGGTCAGTTGGCATCTGATCAGCAATTGGTGGTGCAGCTGTCCGAAGATATGGTTGCCCAGGGACGTTTGCACGCCGCCTTCGCCCACCTCGAGCAGTTGCCCGATACCTTGCCCGAAGTCCGTTTGCGCAAGGCAATTATCCTGCGCAAATTGGGCGATCCGCGGGCCGAGCCGTTGTATCGGACGTTGATGCAGAGCTGCCTCGTGGCCCAGGCCTATTCCGGCCTCGGACAGATGGCGGCGGCGCGAGGCGAATATGCGACGGCCAAGGAGCAGCTGGAGCAGGCCGCGCGCCTGGCACCGGCGGATTTCTCGATCCGTAACGATCTTGGCTTCGTCTATCTGCATCTGCGCGAGTTGGCCAAGGCGCGTTTCGAGTTTCTGACGGCGCTGGAGCTGTCTGAGGACAGCACCCTGCCGCTGGAAAATTTGCTGACGCTGCTGATCTATGAGGATCACTGGGCGGAATCCAGCGCTCTGCTGGGGCAGAAGAAAGTGACGCCGCAACAGTATCAGCGTGCCGAGGCGCGTGCCCGGGCGCTGAAGTTGGAAGATATGATGAGGAAACAGCAGCAGAATGGGCGGAGCCGGAGTGCGGCCAGCGCCTCTCAGAATTAGCCAGGGAGGGTGGCACTCTCGCGACAGAGTGTCATCACAGTGGAGAACGGATCGATGCGAGGGGTAGGTATGAAGAGCAATCTCGTTGGGGCTATGTCCCTGTTAGTGGTGGTTGGAGGGCTGAGCCAAGGCGCTCAGGCGGAACAGAGCGGGGCGACCAGTTACCCCGATGCGGTAGTCGTGCAGGAGCGTGCACCGGAGCTGTCACCGGCGGAGCAATGGTTGCAGATCCAGCGTACCGGTAGTCAGGCATCGACCCGGCCGCAGCTGTTGTCGGCGCAGGAGAAGGAGCTGGCCAACCAGCGCTGGCTGGATAACTACACGCATCCGATTCCGGAGTTTTTCGATCCTAATGCGGGCGGCTCGTTCACTACCGACAATTGAGCGGGGCGTCAGCCCCCGATCAGCATCGCGACACCGATGCCGATAAAGATGAAGGGCGCATACGCCAGTCTTTTCTGGCCCAGCGCCAGGCCGGGCGCCAGGCGTTGCAGCGGGCGCCGTATGGCCGTGAGTCTGGGGAGCAGAAGCACCCAGACCACGAGACTCAGCGCTGCAACTGCCACCACGTAGAGTAGAAACGACGCTCCCGCGGCGATACCGATCGCGGCCAGCAGCTTGACGTCCCCCCCGCCGAAATACCCCCTGATATGGCCCGGTAGGCCAAAGGCCAGGGCCAGTACCCCTCCGCAGACCGCATCGGCAGGAGTGGCGCCGGCGATGCTGTGGTGGAACAGTAACAGCCACGCCAGTGCCACCAGAATGGCGGGATAGGTGAGGCGGTTGCTGATGCGCTGGCCACGCAGATCCTGCCATGAGCACAGGCCGGCCCAGAGCAGGATCAGGGATATCGCGAGCGGGGGCATGGATGATCGAACTTACCTTCGCGGCGACGATGCAGGGTTAGAAGTTGAACTTCAGGGTGTCGTCCTTGCGACCGAGCAACTGGTCGACGGAGGCGTTGCCCTTGTTTTTGGCAGCGGCTTTTTTCGCCAGGGCCCGTTTCGCTTCCAGCAGCGTTTTCAATGAGTTGATGCGGAGCATGGAGTAGACCTGAGCATAGGCCAGGGCCAGTGCACCGGACTGATGCAGCTCGTACAGGGTGTCGGCATTCAGCTCTTTAAGAGCCTGCTGGTTGATGCGATACAGATTCTGCATCGGGTTGGCGACCAGATCGCCACACACCTCTTCGAGCGCCCAGGCTTCCAGCAGTCCGGCACGCTGCAGCGCTTCGACCGCGAGTGCAGTCTGTTTCAGCGCCAGGCCGTTTTCACGCAGCGCCTCGATCACCTGCGTCAGGATCGGACTGGGCTGGCCTTCGTCGGTGAAAAAGCGGCCGGCTTTGGGCAGGCTGTCCGGGGTTTCGGTATACAGCCCGCTGGCATGGTCGAAACTGAGCGTCATCTCGGTAGCGGTATAGCTGGCGCTGAACGGATAGAAGCGATACTGGGTCGGCATATAGCTCAGGCGCCAGCGTCCGTTGGGGTCCAGCGCCAGGTTTTCGTCGCTGGAGAGGCCCAGCATAACGACGAAACGGTACTGACCATCGTCGCTACGGGCAAAACACAGCGGCAGATGCTGCAACGCGGTGCTCATCTCTTCGGCACTGATCTGGCACAGCGTTTCTTTGGACAACGCTGCGAGCGATGCCAGTGGCTTCCAGCCATGGGTCAATGCCGCGTTGGGATCGATGGGGCGCAAGTCCGGATGCATAGGTAAACCTCTCTATTAACTATCCGTATCAAGAGCTGCGTCTTCGCTCAGGGGCCAAGGTTGGGCCTGAACGGATGCAGCTTATCAGTTCCATGAAAGCGGAGGTGCCATCGGGTGCCAACACCCGGGAGTGACGCGTGCCGATGACGTTAGCGCCTATCATAGCCAAACTGACGCGATCAGGTAAGTGATGGCGCCGTTTACTCGGCTCGCTTGGGTCGATAGGGGATCTACCAGAGTATCCACCAGGGACGCCGGTTGGCGTCGGTATCGAGGACTACGACGCAGCTGGCACCGGCGGCCAGCACGACATCGTCCGGGGTCGGATCGAGGCTGATGCGGACCGGGATGCGCTGGGCCAGGCGCACCCAGTCGAAAGTCGGTTTGACGCTGGCGATCAGCTCCTGGCTCTGCGGGTTGTCACGGTCGTAGATACCGCGGGCGATCCCCTCCACGCTACCGCTCAACTCCAGTCCGCTCATCAGTGTGACGTGGGCTTTCATACCGGGTTTCACCAGCGGCAGCTTGGTCTCCTCGAAATAGCCATAGACCCAGAACCCCTCGCGATCGATCAGTGCCAGGTTGGCGGCGCCGGCGTGGGCGTAGTCGCCGGCATGGATACTGAGGTTGGTGATATAGCCGTCGCGCGGAGCGTAGACCGCGGTGCGGGCCAGATCCAGCTCCGCACTCTGTAGTGCGGCCTGGGCCTGAGCCAGCTCCGCTGCGGCTATTTCGGCGGCACGGCTGGCCTGATCGTGGCTTTCGCGGGAGACCACCAGACTGTCGGCATCGGCGCGGCGCTTGGCCTCCTGACGGCGCAGTGCCAGGGTGGCGCTACGCGCCTCCACATCGGCCCTGGCGTTTGCGACGGCGATGCGATAGCGCTCGGGATCGATACGCAGCAGCAGGTCGCCCTGGCGAACCAGCTGGTTATCGTGGATCGGCAGTTCGACGATGCTGCCCGAGACGTCCGGCGCGATGTTGATCACCTCGGCGCGGATGCGGGCATCCCGGGTCCAGGGATCGAGCATGTAGTGGAGCCAGAGCGCCCGTGCCACCAGCAGGGTCAGCAGGACGACGCCGAGGGTAAACAGTAGGCCGTAGAGTTTTTTGATCGCCATGGGGACCTCAGTGGTAGACGAGTAGCGACAGCGTGCAGCTGATCAGGGTGTAAAAGCAGAAGCGCAGCAGGGCCGGGTGCCAGGCCCACTGGTAGAGCCCGCTGCTGCTGAGCAGACGTTCCAGCGCCCAGCTCAGCAGCAGACCGACGCCGAACACCAGGGTCAGGGTCGGGAAGCAGAAACCGTAAAACACAATTTCACGCAGCATCAGAGGGCTCCGCTTGCTGGTAGGGAGTAAACACCCCCTGGGGATCGGTCAGTACGCTATCGATCAGGTGCAAGTAGCTCAGCGCCTGGCGCAACGGCGATTCGCTGAAGTGAGCGGCCTCGGGTTCGAGGCGGGGGCGCAGTGTCGATATTGCGGTTTGGATCTGCTCCCGCGCCGTACGGTAGCTGTGCCACGACGGGGTGCGAAACAGCGTGGCCAGCGGTGGAACGGCACGCTCGACCGGTTCAATCAGATCGAGCGGGAGCAGAGGGGGTAGCCGGCGCAGGGCGATCAGGGCATGGCTGACCGACTGGGTCGTGTAGCTCCAGTCGAGCAGCTCCTGCTGCACCTCGGCGCGGCCGGCATTAAGGTTGTAGGCCTGGTTCAGCAGATCCCGGCTCTGGCTGTCGAGGCGAGCCTGCAGGCCGGGTAGCGGGGCGCTGGCGCTGCGCTCGACCAGCTTGCGCAGATCGCGCAGCAGGCCCTGTCGCAGCCAGCGCCCGCTGGGCGGAAACAGAATGCTGAGCAGAATCGATGAGCCGAAGATACCGATCACGCTGGCGATGGAGTCGTTGACGAACGGCTCCGGGATGAACACGGCCGGATTATCCAGCGGTGCCAGCAGACAGAAGTTGACCATGGCACCGAAACCGATGCCGCCCCAGCCCGGCGTCAGCAGCATCCAGCCGCCGATGACGAACACCGGTGCGATGGTCAGCAGCATCAGCGGCAGGCCGTCGATCCGCGGCAACAGCAGGTAGCTGATGAAGAAACCCGCCAGCAGCCCGAGAATCGAACCCTTGGTCATCTCCAGCGCCATCCGGCTCGGATTGGGGGCGCTGGCGGTCAGTACGGCGGCGATGATCGCGCCCTGTACCGCCATGGTGCTGCTTGACCAGCCGGTCGCTATCCACAGTGCGGCGATCACCAGGATCACCAGTGCCGTGCGCAGGCCGGTGGTCAGCGTGTGCAGCGTGCTGATATGGCTATGGAAGGTAAAGCGCTGGCGTTCAAATGAGTGTTCAGATGAGCGTTCCGATGCGGGTGAAGGTGTGTCCTCGGCCAGCCGGGCGTACAGCTGCAGATGGGCGCACAGCGCATCGGTAAAGCGAAACAGCAGTTCGGCCAGGGTATCGAGACGCTCGGCGCTCTCCGGCGGCAGTGGGTGGAGCGCGGTGCGGCTGTCCCGGATCGCCTGTTTGATACCGAACGTCAGCAGGTCGAGCCGGCGTCCCCAGTGCTGGATCTGCGCCGGCAGCAGCGGTTGCCGGGCCAGTTCGTCGAGCAGCTGCAGCAGATCGGGCGTCCAGCGCTCGAACTCGGCGAGTAGGGCGTCGTGCTCGCCGCTATTGCGCAGTCGATCGATGAAATGGGTCAGTGCCTGCAACTGAGTGCCGAGCGTCATGAACTGGCTGTTCAGCTGCAGCAGCAGCGGGTTATGGCGGCGCAGCTGCG
>QKGH01000169.1 GCA_003250495.1 Marinobacterium sp. | reverse complement strand
CGGTTTCGGGAGATGCCAGTTTCCGCCGCTACTTCCGGGCGCGGGGGCCGGGGCGGAGTTGGATCGCGGTCGATGCCCCGCCCGAGCATGAGGACAGCTCACCCTTCGTCAGGATCGCCACCGACTGGTTGCGCCAGGGTATACGGGTGCCGCAACTGCTGGCCGTGGACCTGCAGCAGGGGTTCATGCTGCAGGAGGACTTCGGCGACCGTCAGCTGCTTACGGCTCTGACGACCGCCAACGCGGCGCAGTTGTACGCCTGCGCGATGGCGGAGCTGGTGCGGATTCAGCTGTGTGATCCGCAGCCGCTACCGCCCTACGACGAGGCGCTGCTGCGCCGCGAGATGGGGCTGTTCGATGAGTGGTTCCTCGGCAAACTGCTGCAACTGCCGCTGTCGTCTCAGCTGAGACAAATAGTCGCAGAGGCCGAGACGCAACTGGTCGACAATGCGCTGGGCCAGCGCCAGGTCAGCGTGCATCGCGATTACCATTCGCGCAATCTGATGCTGCTCGCCGACAGCGGTCTGGGGGTGATCGACTTCCAGGACGCGGTGGTCGGTGCCGTCACCTATGATCTGGTTTCGCTGCTGCGCGACAGTTATGTGCGCTGGCCCGATGCGCAGGTGGCGCTGTGGGTCGAGGAGCATCGCCAGCGCCTGCTGGCACAGGGCTGGGTGTTGCCGGAAGCCGGCGAGTTCCTGCGCCAGTTCGACCTGATGGGGATGCAGCGGCAGTTGAAGGTGCTTGGTATCTTTGCCCGGCTCTGGCTGCGTGACGGCAAGGCCGGGTACCTGGCCGATATCCCGCGGACCCTGGGGTATCTGTACCGGGCCGCCGGGCGTTATCCACAGTTCCGGGCGCTGCACGATCTGCTCGACCAGCGCGTGGTACCGGCGCTGCAACGCCACCCGCTGTATGCGGGCACCGATCTGGCGGCCGAGTTGCGCCCGGTTGGCTGACAGGAAGGGTGGCGTTGTTTTTCCAGGCCGGGACTCCAATAAAGGTCATCAGATGCGTGCAATGATATTGGCGGCGGGGCTGGGCACGCGGATGCGGCCGTTGACGCTGCATACGCCCAAACCGCTGCTGCAGGCGGCGGGCCGGGCGCTGATCGAATACCACATCGAGCGCCTGGTGCGGGCCGGAATCGACCGCATCGTCATCAACCACTCCTGGCTCGGCGAACAGATCGAGCGGGCGTTGGGCGATGGCGAGCGCTTCGGCGTCGAGCTGTGCTACTCCGTCGAGCCGGAACCGCTCGAAACGGCGGGCGGGATCCGCCAGGCGTTGGCGCTGCTGGTCGACGATCCCGACGACAGTTTCCTGGTGGTGAATGGCGACGTGTTTATCGATTCTCCGCTCGATTCGCTGGTACAGCGGGAGCTGGGTGCGGGGATCGACGCCCACCTGCTGCTGGTCGACAACCCTGACTGGCATGAGGCGGGTGACTTCGCACTGTGCGAGGGGCGGGTCAGCGCCACCGGCGAGCCGCGGCTGACGTTCAGCGGTATCAGTCGTTTGCGGGCGCGCTTGCTGTCCGCGCTGGTGCCCGGCGATAAGGCCGCGCTGGCGCCGATCCTGCGTGCCGCGATGGCGCGGGGCGCGGTCAGCGGCGAGCGCCTGGGCGGTTACTGGAACGATATCGGCACGCCGCAGCGGCTGGCCGAGCTGGATCAACGTCTGCGCTGCGCAGACCACGGATGAGGTAACAATGATCGATTCACAGTCTATCGGCGCGCTGCTGTACAAGCATCGCACCGGACTCGTAATTGGCGGTGTCATCGGGCTCTGGAGCGGCGGTTTCGTCGGCGTGCTGATCGGCGCGGCGGTGGGCTACTGGATCGACAAGAGCCTGCGCCGGGCCGCGACGCTGACGCCGCAGCAGCTGTTCTTCCGCGCCACCTTCTCGGTGATGGGCAAGCTGGCCAAGGCGGACGGCCGGGTATCGGAGAACGAGATCCGTTTCGCCCGCGAGGTGATGGACCGGATGAACCTCGACGAGCAGAAGCGGCGCGAGGCGATCGGCTTCTTCACCGACGGCAAGGAGCCGGCGTTCGAGATCGCCAGCGTGTTGCGTCCGCTGGCGCTGCTGCTGCGCCATCGCCCGGCGTTGAAGCTGGTGTTCGTCGAGATCCAGTTTGCCGCGGCGATGGCCGACGGCGAAGTCAGCGGCGCGGAGCAGGCGCTGCTGTCGCAGATCTGTCACGAGCTGCAGTTCACCGATGCCGAGATCCAGGCGCTGCTGAGCCGCATCCGCGCCGAACAGGCGTTCCGTCAGAACAGCTGGCAGGCGCACGAGGATCCGGCGCGCGGAGCCGCGGTGCTGCAACAGGCGTATGGCGTACTGGGGGTGGCGGAGAGTGCCAGCGATGCCGAGGTCAAGAAGGCCTGGCGCAAGCTGATGAGCCAGCACCACCCGGACAAACTGGTCTCCAAGGGACTGCCGGAGGAGATGATCCAGCTGGCGAAGGAGCGCACCCAGGAGATCCAGGCGGCCTACGATCGGATTCGCAAGGCGCGGGGCATGCGCTGAGCGCCTGGCACGTATTGGTTCAGTCGAGGGTGAAGTTGCTGCTGCCCTTGCCGCCGCCCGGTGGGCGTTGCGACGGCGGCGGATTTGCGGCCGCAGCGGCCTTTAGCTCCGCGGCGGCCCGGATCGGCTCCAGGATCTGTTTCTCGAGCGTCCCCTGGACGCTACGGACCAACCAGGGCATCTGTGCCTCCCAGCCGGTGAAACTGCCCGGCAAGCGTGCCTGATAGTAGTTAGCCAGCTGCTGCCGTTGGGCCTGCTCGCGACGCATCCGTGCATCGGGGGCGGCCTGGGGATAACCCGGCAGCGGCGCGTGGTACAGGTCGACGACCCGAGCCTCCCCCAGTTTATCCCACAACTCGCCGATCACCGGTGCACCCTCCGCAGGGTCGGGCTGCGGATCGATCATCACCAGTTGCAGAGCGTTCTGCGGATGCCCTGCGACGTAGTCCATCGCCCAGGGCGCCGCGCGCCCGATCGCCAGCAATATTCTGATGCTGGAACTGCCGTTCTGGAGGTTGTCGAGCTCTTCGGAGACCAGCGCCAGCCGTTCGTTGAACTGCTCGGCAAAGCTTTGCGGCAGCGTCGCGGTGGCGGCGCTCTCCTCCACCGGGGTGGCCGGTGCTGGGGTGGTAGTCTCTGGCGTCGCGGTGTCCGGGGCGGGCTCGGTGGGAGCAACTGCCGTAACCGGCGTCAGTTGTGCCCGGACCGGCAGGGTGCGCGGCGGCACAGACGCCGGCACGGGGCTGGGCGGCTGTAGCGCCAGGGTGATCCAGCCATGGCGGGCAAGCGCAAAGTGCAGCGCCGCCACCTGTTCGGCCCAGGCTTCCGCCGTGTCGGGATCGGCAACGAGCAGGATCGCACCGAGCGGCTCCGGTTCCGCCGGTAGCTGCAGCAGGGCATGGAAACTTTCACTATCCGACTCCAGCGTCAGGACCCGGGTGTCGCCGGCCAGGGCCTGCGTCAGCTGCTCCGCACTGGAGGCGCTGCCGGCGCTGAAGCGTTCGCGGGGCGGGGGCGGAGTAGTCGCTGTGGCTGGGGTGGCGTCCTCGGGCACGGCCGGCTCGTCGGCAGCCTGGGCCGGCGCGATCGACAGCAGCAGCGCTAGCAGCGTTGGCAACAAAATCGGCGGGGCGGGGCAGCGGGTCGTCATGGGCGGATTATCGAGTCCCCGGCGGCAACCTGCAAGGCTGAATCGGAATCCCGGTTTCGGTACTATTAACGCTTTCCCTGCAGCAGAGATCGTTAACAGCATGTCCGACTACAAGATTGCGCCCTCCATCCTGTCCGCCGATTTCGCCCGCCTGGGCGAAGAGGTCGAGGCGGTGTTGGCGGCCGGCGCCGATATCGTCCACTTCGATGTGATGGATAACCACTACGTGCCGAACCTGACCATCGGCCCGATGGTGTGCAAGGCGCTGCGTAACTACGGCATCGAGGCGCCGATCGACGCCCATCTGATGGTCAAACCGGTGGATCGCCTGATCGGCGATTTCATCGAGGCGGGCGCCAGCTGGATCACTTTCCACCCGGAGGCTTCCGAACATATCGACCGTTCCTTGCAGATGATCCGGGACGGCGGCTGCAAGGCCGGCCTGGTGTTCAATCCGGCCACGCCGCTGCACTACCTCGACCATGTCATGGACCGGCTCGACGTGATCCTGCTGATGTCGGTCAACCCGGGCTTCGGCGGCCAGAAGTTCATCCCGGCGACCCTCGACAAACTGCGTGCCGTACGCCAGCGCATCGATGACAGCGGTCTGCAGATCCGCCTGGAGGTGGATGGCGGTGTCGGGCTGGGCAATATCCGCCAGATCGCCGAGGCCGGGGCCGATACCTTCGTTGCCGGCTCGGCGATCTTCAATGCCGCGGACTATGGCGCAACCATCGCGCAGATGCGTGCCGAACTGGCCCAGGTGCAGTGATGCGCCGCCTGTTCGGCGGGGCCCTGCCGCAGTTGGTGATGTTCGACCTGGACGGCACGCTGGTGGACAGCGTGCCGGACCTGACCCAGGCGGTGGAGCGGATGCTGCTGGCGCTGGGTAGGGCGCCGGTGGGCGACGCGCAGGTGCGCCGCTGGGTCGGCAACGGTACCGACCGGCTGGTGCGCCGGGCGCTCGCCGGCGACATGCTGGGGGAGGGCGGGCAGGTGGATGCCCTCTACCCGCAGGGACGGGCGCTGTTCATGGAGGCCTATCGCGACAGCAACGGCTGTCACAGCCGGCTCTACCCCGGGGCCCGCGAGTTACTGGATTACCTGGCGGCGCAGTCGGTGCCCCAGGCGCTGGTGACCAACAAACCGGAAGCCTTCACCGAAGTGTTGCTGCAGAAGATGGGGATAGCGCGCTATTTCGTGCAGGTGATTGGCGGCGATACGCTGCCGACCCGTAAACCCGACCCGGCACCGTTGCGGACGGTATTGGAAAGGCTCGGTGTCGAGCCGCAGCAGGCGCTGATGGTGGGCGATTCGCGCAACGATGTGCAGGCTGCCCGGGCCGCGGGCTGCGCCGTGGCCTGTGTCAGTTACGGCTACAACCATGGCGAGCCGATTAGTGCCAGCGCCCCGGACCTGCTGGTCAATGCATTGACGCAACTGCTCTAAAAACAGCTCCTAGTCTAAAAACACCCTAGTCTGAAAACAGCGTCCGGTCCGACAATAGCGTCCGGTCTGACAACAGCTCCCGGGCGCTGTGGGTGATCGCCTGCACGCCGGGATGGCGGATCTGCCGCTCCAGCGAGATCGCGTAGTAGCGTTCGCGGATACCGTCGAGACGACCGATCAACTCCACACCGAGCTGGCGCTGCAGCTCGTTCTCCAACACCGACGGGCCGCAGAACAGGCCGGTGCCGGCCTGGCCGAAGGTATCGATCAGCGCACTGTCGACACACTCCACCAG
>QKGH01000302.1 GCA_003250495.1 Marinobacterium sp. | reverse complement strand
ATTTTAAATCCCTTGTGTCTACCAATTTCACCACCGGGGCGGTGGATTTGCCAGGAAAGGCGAAGAGATGTTGAGAAATGGAGGCTGGAGTCGGAATCGAACCGGCGTACACGGAGTTGCAGTCCGCTGCATGACCACTCTGCCATCCAGCCCTTTCTCAAACTTGTTGGAGCGGGAAACGAGACTCGAACTCGCGACCCCAACCTTGGCAAGGTTGTGCTCTACCAACTGAGCTATTCCCGCGTCGTCTCAACAAGTGGTGCGTATTATAGAGATCTGATTTCCCGTGTCAACCGGGTGAAACATTTTTTTCTGCTTAAATATTAACCACTTAGCCGTCGGACCCAGGACTGGAAAACCCTCCGCCGAATCCCCGGCAATCGGCAGCGGCTAGATATCCTCTTTCAGATGCGGCCAGGCGGCATTGAGGTAAACCATCATCGACCAGAGCGTCAGCAGCGACGCACCATAAAGCGCGACCACGCCGATCCAGGACAACAGACTCAACGGCGGGAACGCCAGCATCACCACAATCGCCAGCATCTGCAGTGTGGTCTTGACCTTGCCGATCATCGAGACCGCCACACTCGCGCGCTTGCCCAGCTCGGCCATCCACTCCCGCAGCGCCGAAATAACAATCTCACGACCGATGATGATAATGGCCGGCACGGTGACCCAGGGTTCGGCGAAAGTTTCCACCAAGACCACCAGCGCAGCAGCCACCATCAGCTTGTCCGCCACCGGATCCAGGAACGCACCGAACGGAGAGGTTTGCTGCAAGCGCCGGGCGAGATAGCCGTCGAACCAGTCGGTTACCGCGGCACAGCCGAATATCAGCGCGGAAGCGTAGGCCGCCCAGGCAAACGGCAGGTAGTAAACGACGACGAATACCGGGATTAGCACGATCCGCAGCAGGGTCAATATGTTGGGTATTTTCATGTAATTAGGGTTCTACTACCTGTCCTGGCGCCAACGAACAGAACACTTGAGAATAGGGATCATCACACTTCAGGGTGCAGCGCAGCGTGGATCTGCTCCGCCAACGCCCGACTTATGGTAGAGACTTTTGCGATTTCTTCAACACTGGCGCCCTCGATGTCGCGCACCGAGCCAAAATGTTTGAGCAGCTCACGGCGGCGCTTGGGCCCTATCCCCGGAATGCCTTCCAGTTTCGACTGGCGTCGCGCCTTGCCACGGCGCGCCCGATGCCCGGTGATGGCGAAACGGTGCGACTCGTCGCGGATATGCTGCAACAGATGCAGCGCCGGCGAGTCGCCCTGCAGCATCGTCTCTTCGCCGCTGTCGCCGGCGATCAGCACTTCGAAGCCGGCCTTGCGCGTGGGGCCCTTGGCGATACCGATCACCAGCACGCCGGTGACCTGCAGGCTCTCGAGCACCGCCATCGCCTGCGCGACCTGCCCCTTGCCGCCATCGATCACCAACAGGTCGGGGAGTTTCGCCTCCCCCTTCTTCAGCCGCGTATACCGCCGTGTCAACGCCTGGTGCATCGCCGCGTAGTCGTCGCCCGCGGTGATCCCCTCGATATTGAAGGTGCGATAGTCCGATTTTTTCGGGCCGTTGCGATCGAACACCACGCAGGAGGCGACGGTTGCTTCGCCGGAGCTATGGCTGATATCGAAGCACTCCAAGCGCTGCGGCATATCGTCGAGCCCCAATAGGTCCTGCAGCGCCAGGAAGCGGTTATGGATACTCTGCTTGCTGGCCAGATGGCTGGCCAGCTGCTGCTCGGCGTTGGTCTGCGCCAACCGCTGCCAGGCGGCGCGCTCACCGCGCACATGGTGTGCGATCGCCACCTTGCGTCCGCGCTTGGCAGCCAGCGCCTGCTCCAGGCACTCGGCATCGTCGAGGGGATAACTGAGGATCAACTGCTCCGGGATCTCCCGCCCGCCGCCGAGATAGAACTGTGCAATAAAGGCCGACAGCACATCGGCCCCGCTCTCCTCGATCGATACCCGCGGATGGTAAACCCTGGAACCGATCACCCGCCCCTGGCGCACGAACAACGCATGCACGGCAACGCCGCCGGACTGGATCGCACACCCCAGCACGTCGGCATCGCCCTGCTGCCCGGACACGTATTGCTGCTCCTGCACCTGGCGTAAACGACCGATCTGATCGCGCAGCTCCGCTGCCTGCTCGAACTGCAGGGCGGCCGCGGCCGCCTCCATCTGCTCGCCCAGCTCCTCGAGGATGGCGTTGTTACGCCCCTCCAGAAACATCATCGCGTGCCGCAGGTCGCTCTGGTACTCCTGCGGTGTGATCAGGCCGACGCATGGGGCGCTGCAGCGCTTGATCTGGTACTGCAGACAGGGGCGCGAGCGGTTGCGGAAGAAGCTGTCTTCGCACTGGCGGATCAGAAACACCTTTTGCAGGATCTGCAGACTTTCCCGCACCGCCGAGCCACTCGGAAAGGGGCCGAAGAAACGTCCCATCCCCTTCTTGGCCCCGCGTTGAAAGCGCACCGCCGGGTACTGCTCGCGATCGGTAATCAGGATATAGGGATAGGATTTGTCGTCACGCAGCAGGATATTGTAGGGCGGGCGCTGCTCCTTGATCAGGTTCTGCTCCAGCAGCAGCGCCTCGGTCTCGCTATTGGTGATGGTCACCTCGATGCGCGCAATCTTGCTGACCAGCGCCATCGTTTTGGTCGTCAGACCGGTGGCCCGAAAGTAGCTGCTGACGCGATTTTTCAGGTTTCGCGCCTTGCCGACATAGAGGATGGAACCGTCGGCCGCGTACATCTGGTACACGCCCGGACGACCGGTCAGCCGCGCCAGGAACGCCTTGCTGTCAAACCCGGCCGGGGTCAGATGCGCATCGCGCTCCTGCGCAACGCTTGGAGAGTCGCTCATTCACCCAGAACATTCAGCAGTTTGTTGGCATCCATATGCAGGTGCGTCGCCTCTTGGTGAATCTCCTGCAGCTGCTCGCGCGTGGCATCGGAGATCCCCGCCCCTCGCGACAGCGATACCTCGAGGAATACGCTGATCTCGGCGTAGTAATAGAGCCGCGCATCGAAGCTTTGCGCCCGCTTCAGTTTGCTCAGTGAGATCTTCGCACCGTTGACCAGAATGTTGTTGATATCGGTGCTCGACAGCAGCGGATGGCGCTGGCTGGGACGGTTCTGCTGCTGCATCTCCTGTTCGAGATGGAGTGCCTGGCGTTTGGTTAATGCGGTCATGGTAGGGCGCCTCTGGCTGTCGTTTGCTGTAATCCGGTCAAGGTTCGGCAATACTGTAGGGAGTTTTACGGCAGATGTGAATCCGATGTCCGACCTATACCAACGCCTGCTCGCCGAACTGCATTGGCTCCAGCAGACACCCGACCTGATCATCCCCGAGGCCGATTACCGCTTGCCGCTCCCTGCGGCCGCCAGCGGAACGGAGCCGCAGGCCCTGCCTGTCGAGCGCTACAGCCCCGGTTTCCGGCTCGGTGACCGGTTTGAGGAACTAGTATACTTTTACCTCAAGTATATTAACCATATAACTGATATAAAAAGAAATATTCAGATAAAGCCGCACACGCAAACGCTTGGCGAGCTGGACTTTCTACTGCCAATAGAGCGGCAATGGTATCACCTCGAGGTCGCCCTCAAGCTCTATTTGCTCGATGGCGATGGTTCCTCCCTGAGCCAGTTCGTCGGCACCCGCCGCGACGACTGCCTGCAAACCAAATGGCAGCACATGCTGGAGCAGCAACTGACGTTGAGCCAGCGTCCCGAGGTCGTCGCAATACTGCAGCAGATGGGGCTGGATCACGCGCCCAAACCCTCGCTGTGGATCAAGGGCTGGCTGTTTTATCATCACGGCGTACGCCCGGCGCAGTTACCCGCCCTGGTCAACCCCGACCACCTGCAGGGCTGGTGGCTGTACCAGTCGGAACTGAAAGAGATCGCCTCGCCCGACTCGGTCTACCGGGTACCGCGCAAGGAGGAGTGGCTGTTACCGGCCGAGCTGATGACGCAGGCCCCGCTCGGCTATTCGCAGCTGAGCCACGCGCTCAGCCAGAGCGATCGCGCGCAACTGGTGCTGGTGTTGGAGCCAGCCGCCGGAGGCTGGCGCGAAACCAGCCGCGGCTTCGTCGTGGCCGATAGCTGGGGCAGCACAACTCAATCATGAATCCTCGGGTGGGACACCAAGACATGAAAAAGGGCCGCGATTGCGGCCCTTTTTCTCTATCGCCTATCGATTACTCGCCGGCTTTCTGGGCATCCTGAGCCATCGCCTTTTTCAGGAAACGGATGCCGGCGACGGTCATCACGATCATCGCGACAACGATCAGGATGCTGGGTGCGAAAGATATCAGGCTGTATTTATCGATAGAGGTCATAGAACTGTCTCTTTGTTTATAGAGTCGTCAAGGACGACCGATTAAATTTTGGGCAATTATAAGACTTTATTGATCTCGCTCAAGCCTTTTGAGCAGGCTCGAGGTATCCCAGCGCCCACCGCCCATGCGCTGCACGTCGGCATAGAACTGATCGACCAGCGCCGTCACCGGCAGTTGCGCACCGTTACGCCGCGCCTCATCCAGCACCAGAGCCAGATCCTTGCGCATCCAGTCGACGGCGAAGCCAAAGTCGTACTGATCGTTGAGCATGGTCTTGTGCCGGTTGCTCATCTGCCAGGAGCCGGCCGCACCGTGCTGGATCACATCGAACACCTGCTCGCCGTCGAGCCCCGCCTGCTGCAGGAAATGCGTCGCTTCGGCCAGCCCCTGCACCAGTCCGGCGATACAGATCTGGTTGACCATCTTCGCCAGTTGGCCGTTACCGGCCGCCCCCATCCGCTTGGTGGCGCTGGCAAAGGCGTCGATCACCGGTACGGCACGCTCGAACACCTCGAGATCGCCGCCCACCATGACACTGAGCACGCCGTTCTCGGCCCCGGCCTGACCGCCGGATACCGGCGCATCGAGAAACCCCAGGCCGCGCTCGGCCGCGGCGGCGTACAATTCGCGCGCCACCTCGGCCGAGGCCGTGGTGTGATCGACCAGCACGGCACCGGCCCTCATCCCCTGCAACACCCCTTGCGCGCCCAGCGTAACGTCGCGCAGGTCGTTGTCGTTACCGACGCAGGTGAACACGAAATCGGCCCCGCTGGCCGCCTCTGCCGGGGTATCGGCACGGCGATGGCCATACGCCTCGACCCAGGCCTGGGCCCGCGCCGCGGTACGGTTATAGACACACACCTGGTGTCCGGCACGTGCCAAATGTCCCGCCATCGGGTACCCCATGGTACCCAGCCCGATAAAAGCCACTTTTGCCATCTGTCTCTCCTGACCGGTCTGCAGTTGGCGCCACGATGTTCGAGACGCTTCGATAAACAAGCAGTTATAATGTCACCCTGCGCCGCTGCCGTACACCGGGCAGCCAGTATCCGTCGAGGACGCTATGTTCAGATCTCTTCTGCTCGGCAGCCTGCT
>QKGH01000047.1 GCA_003250495.1 Marinobacterium sp. | reverse complement strand
AGGTGATCGGCAAGGCCGAGGATGCCATCGTCGGCCTCAAGCTCGCCATCCTGCTGCTGTTCATCGGCCTCGGCCTGCACGGCGTCGATCCGCAGCGCATTGCCCCGGGCGCCTGGGCAGGCTCGCTGCAACTGATCACCGGCGGCATGGTCATCTTCCTCGCCTACGAGGGGTTCGAGCTGATAGCCAACGCCGCCGCCGACGTTCGCGAGCCGCGCCGGACCCTGCCACGGGCGTTTTTCGTCTCGGTCAGTTTCGTGCTGGTGCTCTACGTGGCCATCGCCGTGGTAGCGGTCGGCAACCTGCCGGTCGGGCAGATCGTCGCCGCGCGTGACTACGCGCTGGCCGTGGCCGCGAAACCGTTCCTCGGCCAGAGCGGCTTTCTGCTGATCACCGTGGCGGCGTTGCTCTCCACCGCCTCGGCGATCAACTCAACCGTTTACGGCGCCGCCCGGCTGAGCTACGTGATCGCCAAGGACGGCGAGTTGCCGCAGGCACTGGCGAAAAAGGTCTGGAACGAACCGCTGGAGGGGCTGCTGATCACCGCCGGCGGTACGCTGCTGATCGCCAACCTCTTCGATATCGCCAGCCTCTCGACCATGGGCAGCGCCGGTTTCCTGCTGATCTTCGCCGCCGTCAACGGCGCCGCGCTGAAGCTGGCGGCACAGACCGGCTGTCGACGCCCTCTCCCCCTGGCCGGGCTGCTGTTCTGCCTGCTGGCACTCGGCTGCCTGCTCTGGCAGACCCTGACCGACCAGCCGGCGCAACTGCTGGTGCTGGGCGGCATGCTCGCCATCGCCTTCGCCATCGAAGCCGGATTCCGGCTGCTTACCGGCCGCAAGCTGCTTTCGGCCGGTCACCCGGCCGATGGCAACTGCGTAAAAGACGATTATACTTGAGGCATAACCAGTTACGGCCTAAGGCCGTTTTGGAGAACGCCATGTCACTCTCATCATTCCTCAACACCGTCGCCCCGTATCTGCTCAGCCTGATGCGGATCATTGTCGCCTTTCTGTTCATGCAGCACGGCGGCCAGAAACTGTTCGATTTCCCCGCCGCCATGCCCCAGCCGGTCGAGTTGCTGTCGCTGATCGGCATCGCCGGCATCCTCGAATTCTTCGGCGGGCTGTTGCTGCTGTTCGGGCTGTTTACCCGCCCGGTCGCTTTTCTGCTCTCGGGGCAGATGGCCTTTGCCTACTTCATGGCCCATGCGCCCAAGGGGTTCTGGCCGACAGTCAACCAGGGGGAGCTGGCCGTGCTCTACTGCTTCATCTTCCTCTACCTGGCCGCTGCCGGTGGCGGGGCATACAGTCTCGACCGGCTGCGCCGCAAGCGCTGAATGGGTATCGGCACCGAGAGCGCGACGGGCAAAACCCTTGGCGGGGATTTGACTTTCCCCGTATCACCGGTTTAATTGACTGAACCGTCATGAGGCGCCGTTCAGACGAAGAACGATCGCGCCTGCCGGAGCGATGATGATCAGAGTGCTTTCCCAACGTCAGCGATCGAGGGCCGGAGCCGTGCTGCAGCTTGCGGTTTTTCTGCTGCTGCAGGCGTCGCTGCTGCTCCCCCCGGTCGCCCAGGCGCTGGCGATGAAGACCGGACATGCCGTCTGCCAGGGCGACCATGAAAAATGCGGCTGCGCCCCGGCGCGCGTCGCTGCCGGCACCTGCTGCTGCGCGCTCAAGGCGCTCCCCTCCTGCTGCAAGAAAAAGGCGGAAGAGAAAGCCGCCGCCGAGAAAGCCTATAATGTCATTCACATCCCCCCCTGCGGGGATAGTGAGCCGGTAACCGTCGCAGCGGTTGAGACATTCATGCCGGCGTTCCACGCTTTGCCGAAACTCTATCCGGAGATCTGGAATTATCTGCCCCACTCCCCCGGAGCGTCCCCCGACGCCCGCCTGCAACCTCCGGTCCCCCCCCCGGAAGTCCCTCTCTGCGCCTGACAACCTGAAGACGGATGAACGGCCCGCGTAACGCCTGATGGCTATCAACGCTGCGTGCGCAGGTTTCGGTGTACTGACTGCACGCCTGGCGCGCCCTGTGCCGCCTGGCGGCTGTCGCCCGCCCGCACCCCCGGTATCACGGTGCAAGCAGCGCCACGCACCAGCCCATCCGCCCGCAACCGGTCAACGCCTGACCGTCGCGATCGTGCCCGTTCCGGATGCGACGTTCAGGGGGCGACGTACGCGCGGCACTCATCCCGTCGACACAGAGATTTAACACATTAAAATCATGGAGTTTTTCCATATGAGCTTACGCATTTTACTGTTATCCCTCTGCGCCCTGACCCTCGCCGGGGTGGCCGGTGGTGAAGAAGCACCGCCGGCCACGCAAAAACTGGACGAGCTGGTCGTCACCGCCACTCGCACCGAGCGCAGCATCGAGGAGGTGCCGGCGGCGGTCACCGTCGTCTCCAAGGAGACCCTGGACGATGCCCGCATGATCGGCATCAAGGAGGCTCTGACCGGCATTGCCGGTGTCCAGTCCGAGACCAAGAACGGCGGCTACGATGCGCGGCTGATCATCCGCGGCGCCGGCCTCAAGGCCCGCTACGGCGTGCGCGAGATCATGGTGCTGCTCGACGGCGTGCCGATCACCGACCCCGACGGGCTGTCGCGTTTCGATTTCGTCGACACGCAGATGGTCGAGCGCATCGACGTCCTCAAGGGACCTAATTCGACCCTTTACGGCGCCAACGCCGCCGGCGGGGTGATCAACATCATTACCGTCAACCCCTACGAGCAGATGAACAGCTTCAAGGTCGGCTACGGCAGCGAGCACACCGACCTGACCAGCCTCGTCACCAGCCACGAGGTCGGCGACGCCAAGTACCTGACCCTGTTCGGCACCCGCAAGTCATCGGACGGCTGGCGCGCCTGGAACAGCTTCGACTCGACCCAGGCCGGGTTCAAGTTCGGCTGGCAGGTCGATGCCGGCACCGCCGTTGACGCCAGCTTCAGCTTCACCGACGCCAACCTGCAACTGCCGGGAGGGCTGACCAAGGCCGAGTTCGACAGCAACATCCGCCAGCTGACCAGCGAGCCGTTCCGCCACAACGGACGCTACAGCGAGATCTACCACCTGGCCCTGAAAGGGACCGAGCAGTTCTCGTCGGCGCTCAGCTACACGCCGATCCTCTATTACCAGAACTGGCACCACCTGCACCCGGTGCCGGGCGTGATCAACGACGGCGGCGCCCATGTTGTCGGCATGGACCACCAGTTCACCGTTCGCCACACCCCCTTCGACCTCAGGGCGACGCTGGTGACCGGCGCGGCGCTGCAGGTCGACATCTTCAACGGCGACAAGTTCGCCTACCGCGACTACACGACCACCACCGGCGACCCGACCACCGGCCGCATCACCGCTACCCTCTCCGACGCCAAGGGGGCGAAGATCGAGACCGACTCGGATACCGTGACCAAGTGGGGGGTTTACGCCCAGGAGTCGCTGGAACTCGGCGAGTCGTGGCTGGTCGACGCCGGCGTGCGTTTCGACCAGGTGCTGTTCGATCTTTCCGCCGACATCCTGCAGGAATACTCCTGGAGCACCGGGAACTACGTGGTGCCGGCGGAGCCGACGATCGACCTCAGCAAGCACTATGCCTACGTCAGCCCGCGCGTCGGCGTGGTTTACCGTCTCGTCGACGGGCTCAGTCTCTACGGCAACATCTCCACCGGGTTCCAGACACCGCAGTCGTCGGAAATCGAAACCAACCGCGATCTCGACCCGGCGGTGACCGTCAACTACGAGACCGGGGTCAAGGCCAGCAGCGACGCCGGCGACCGGCTCGACGTCGCGCTGTTCACGATGCAGGTCAAGGACGAGATCATCCAGACCATCGAAGCCGGTGGCGTCTCCACCTACAGCAACGCCGGCAAAACCGACAAGAAGGGGGTCGAGGTCGCTGCCCAGACCCGCAGCGTGGGCGGTTTGCGCCTCGGCGGCACCTACACCTGGAGCGACTTCACCTTCGACTCCTTCAGCGAGCCGGTCAACAGCGGTCCGCCGACCTTCACCACGGTCAACGTCAGCCGCGACGGCAACGAGCTCCCCTACATTCCGCGCCACCAGTACAGCCTCTATGCCGACTTCCGCCACGACAGCGGTTTCAAGACCCGGCTGGAGACCAGCACCTGGGGCGCCTACTACCTCGACAATGCCAACAGCGAACGCTACGAAGGCTACGACTTTTTGACCAACCTGATGGTCGGCTGGGAGTCCGGCCCCTGGGATATCGTCGTCGACGTCGCCAATATCACCAACATGCACTACGCCATGGAAGTGACCAAGGACACCACCGGCAAGGTGACCTACCGCCCGGGGGCGCCGATTTCGGCCTTCGGCAAAGTCACCTACAGTTTCTAGGAGCCGACCATGAACCTGAAAAATATCCTGCTTTTCTGTGCGGCCGTCCTGTTGTCGCTGGTGGCGGCGAAATACCGCTTCAACGACTCGGCGCACAGCATCGGCCTGATCAAGGCCGGCGGCGGCGAGGCGAGGCATCCGGCGGTCCTGGCGGACGGCTACAGCCGCTACACCTTGATCGCCACTGCGGCGGTGATTCCGCCGTACCGCGGCGACGCGCGGGTGGCGGTGGAGGGGCTGCCGGAGATGGACGCCACCCTCTACAGCGGCGATCCGGCCATCGACCTGTCGCCGTATCCGCACCCGACCTTTCACGGCGACACCTTCTACGGCCTGCAGCCGCGCGATCGCATCGCCCTGTGGGTGGTGTTGAAACCGAAAACAGCCAGAAGAGCCATGGCGTCTGCAGTCACCGCTTCACCCCCTGCGTCGTCGCTCGACGACTGCTGCCTGACCGGAGGCGAGCTCAAGCCGGCAGCAGCAGCGGCGGCAACCGCGGCGCCAGGCAGACCGCAGCTGGCATTTTACGACGTCAAGAGCGGGCAGCGCCTGCTTAACGTGCCGATCGTCTTTCGCGGCGAAGGGGGAAGCCATGACCACAGCCACTGACCGCCGCAGCTTCCTGCAGCGCCATCGCACGGCGATCCTGGTCGGCTCGCTGCTGCTGTTCCTGCCGCCGCTGGCGCTCTTTTTCCAGGTCACCAGCGGCGACGGCGACTTCTGCGGCAGCTGGTGCCCGCGGATGTTCTTCACCTGGCGCCAGGGGATGAGCGGCCACGAATTCCTGCTCGGCATGCTGCGCAGCCTCTACGGTGTATTGCTGGTGCTGGCGATCCTCGTCTCCACCCTGTTTCTCGGCCGCTGGTGGTGCAGCCACCTCTGCCCGATCGGCGGCGCCACCGAGCTTGGCAGCCGGCTGATACCGCAGCGGCTGAAAATCCCCTACGCATCGGTGCCGGCGGCGCCGGTGCGCTACGGCTACCTCGCCGTCTACCTACTCGCCCCGGTGCTCGGGATCGGCAGCCTCTGCTGCAGCTACTGCAACTTCGCCGCCGTGCCGCGCCTGTTCGGTGCCATGTTCAACCCGGCC
>QKGH01000258.1 GCA_003250495.1 Marinobacterium sp. | reverse complement strand
GCCAGGCCGGACAGCTGCGCGTCGCCGAGTGTGCCGGCCAACCCCTTCAGGGTATGCGCCAGGCGAGCGGCGCCGGCCAGGTCGTCGCGGGCCAGCAGCCGGCGCAGTTCGTCGGCACTGTCGCGACGCGAGCGGCAGAAGCGCTCGATCAGCCCCTGCAGCAGCGCGCGCCGCCCCCCCAGCCGGGTCAGCGCCAGGCCCAGGTCGGCGGGCCCGGCAGCCGGCGGCAGTGGCGTCGCTAGCGCCCCGCTGCCGCAATCTAAGCCGTTATCGATGTCGTTACCGGTGTCGTTATCAGGGCTGTTAGCGGGATCAATATCGGGGCGGGAACAGGGCGCCGGTAACCAGCGCTCGAGCGTGCGGTAGAGGTCGGCGACATCGATCGGTTTGCTGATATGGTCGTTCATCCCTGCCGCCAGGCAGGCTTCGCGGTCGCTGGCCAGGGCGTTGGCGGTCATCGCGATCACCGGCAACTGCCGCCATTGCGGCTGCTGACGAATCCGCCGGGTCGCTTCCAGGCCATCCATCACCGGCATCTGGATATCCATCAGCACCAGCGCGAAGCGCTGCTGGGCCAGCCGCTCCAGCGCCTGCTGGCCGTTATCGGCCAGCGTCACCCGGAAGCCGGCCTGCTGCAGCAACTCCTGCGCCAGTAACTGGTTGATTTCGTTGTCTTCGACCACCAGCAGCTCCGCGCCGTCAGCGTTTGCGCAGGGCTTCTGCGGCGCGTCCGGTTGCGCCTGCGGCGGCCGGATAAGATCGGCAAAGGCGTCGACCACGGCGTTGTACAGCGTCGACGGGTTGACCGGTTTGACCAGGAAACCGTCCAGCCCGGCGGCGCCGGCGTCCCCCGCCAGGTTTTCGAATCCATAGGCGGTCACCATGATGATCCGCGGTGCGGTGCGGCCAAAACGGTCGCGGATCAGGCGGCTGGTCTCGATGCCGTCCAGAGCGGGCATCTTCCAGTCCATCAGCACCAGGTCGATGCGCTCCCGGTTCCGGTTCAGCTCGAACAGCGCCTCCTGACCGGAGGCCGCCTGCGTCACCCGGAACCCGAGTTCGGAGCAGTATCGCGCCAGGATCTCCCGCGAGCCGGCGTTGTCGTCGACCAGCAGTACCCTCAGTGCGGCCAGTTTCTGCGGTACTACCCGTGGGCGCGGCGGGGTCGCGGAGCGCGCAAACGGCAGCGAGAAGTGGAACTGGCAGCCGGCGCCGTAGTGGCTTTCGACGCCGATATCGCCGCCCATCGCCGAGACCAGCTGCTTGCAGATACTCAGGCCCAGCCCGGTACCGCCGAAGCGGCGGGTGGTGGAGCTGTCGGCCTGGGAAAAGGGTTGGAACAGGCGCTGCATCTGCTCGGCGCGCATGCCGATGCCGCTGTCGCTGACCTGGAACAGCAGCGTGGCACGCGCGTCGGTCACGTCGAGGGCACTGATGCTGACGCGCACCTCGCCCTGCGCGGTGAACTTGATCGCGTTGCCGACCAGGTTGATCAGGATCTGCTCCAACCGGCCCGGGTCGCCGCACAGCCGGTCCGGCAACTGCGGCGCCAGGTCGATCAGCAGCTCCAGCCCCTTCTCCGCCGCCCGCTGCGCCACCGCCGCACTCAGCGTTCCGAGCACCTCGTCGAGATCCAGCTCGGTCTGCTCGATCACCAGCTTGCCCGCCTCGATCTTGGAAAAATCGAGGATGTCGTTGACGATCCGCAGCAATGCCTGGGAGGAGCGCTCGATGTTGTCGATGTAGCCGCGCTGCTGGGGCGTTAGCTCGGTCTGCTGGGCCAGGTGGCCGAAGCCGACGATGGCGTTCATCGGCGTGCGGATCTCGTGGCTCATGTTGGCCAGGAACTCGGACTTGGCGCGGGCGGCATCCTCGGCCACGGTGCGCGCCTGCATCGCCTCCAGCTCGGCGGCCTTCTGCTCGCTGATATCGACGATCAGGCCGATCAGGCCGTGCGCCCGGCCGCCGTCGCTGTCGAAGCGCCGCGCCCAGTACAGCACGTCGTGCAGCTGGCCGTCGGCAAAGCGCATCTTCAGCTGTTCGAAGATGCTGCCGCCCTCCTCGAGCAGACGCCGGTCCGATTCCAGGTAGCGCTTACGGGTGGCCAGGGGCAGGGTGTCCAGCCGCATCGCGTCGCGGCCGATCAGCGCGGCCTTATCGATACCGAAGGCGCTTGCGTAGGCGGGGTTGACGTCGATGAAGCGGGCGTCCTGGTCGAGGATGAAGATCGGGTTGGGTAGCACGTCGATCAGCACGCGCTGGAAGTTGAGCCGGTCGCTGAGCTCTGCGGTACGCGCGGCGACCTGCTGCTCGAGGCGATCGGTGGCATCGAGCAGGCGTTGGCGCATCAGGTCCTGCGCCTGCACCAACTGGTGTAACTCGCGCGTGGGGGTGGCGATATCGACCACCGCATCCAGCTCCAGGTCGCCGATGCGCCGGCTGGTATCGACCAGTGCGACCAGCGGTGCGCTGAAGTGACGGGCCAGGCGCAGGGTGATGATCAGCGACACCAGCAACACCAGTGCCAGCAGCGCCAGCATGATCCAGGCCTGGTATTCGGCGCCGGGCACGAACGCGGAGAGCGGTGCGAATACGCCGATCAGCAGCGTCTGGCCTTCGCTGGTGTAGGGGGCGAACTCGGTGACCCAGTCCAGCCCGGCGGCGGAGAAATGCACCAACTGCCGGGTCGGGCTGTGCTGCTCCCGCCAACGCTGCAGCCCGGCGGCGGCCGGACCTTTGAGCGCCGCGGCCAGCGGTTGCAACAGGGCATCGTTCAGCGCGTTGTCGCCGAGCAGATCACGCTGCTCCGACACCGCCAGCACCTGCCCCTGCTGGGTGGCGATCACCACCCCGCCGCGGCGATTGAACTGGGTCTGGCTGGCCAGCGCCGACAGATCCTTCAGCTTGACGTCGAACGCCATCACCGAGACCCGGCCATCCGCCCGGAGCCAGTGTTTGGTCGCCGTCATACCGGGCTCCTGGGTGGTCAGGAACCGGTAGGGCGCGGTCCAGGCGATGCTGTCGGGGGCGGCGGCCAACGCCGTCTGATACCAGGGGCGGCGGCGCGGATCGTAATCGCGGGCCTCGTAGTGGGTGACCGCCTGATCGACCAGCGAACTCCAGTCGAACCAGTACACGCCGTCGCGCCACAGGCGACGGTTGGCCATGCGGTTGCTCCAGCCGTTGGGGCGCTTCAGCAGCATCCATTCGCTGCTGTCGTCATAGGCGTAGAGGATCGAGGTGATACTGGGGGACTGCACAATGACCGGCATGAACAGGGTGTTCAGCGTGTCGCGATCGCCCGGGCCGAGGCTGGCACGCAGCGTCCATTCGCTGCCGGCGTTCAGCATCCGCTCCACCTCGCCCAGTTGCTGGGCAAGGCCGTAACGGATGCGGGTCAGCGCCTGGTCGAGCTGGTTCTGCGCGATGGCGCTGACCGCCGGTTTGAGCACCAGTAGATAAACGCCGGCGAACAGCGCTCCCAGGGCCAGCGCCAGTAACAGGGTAATGCGGGTGGTCAGGCTGCGCTTGATTGAGGGTTTACGCCTGGGCGATTGCCTCCCGGCCGGCGCGGTCTCCATGCATTAACTCCCTGTTAACTGCCAATACTGGCCTTATAGCACACTCCTTGTCGGCAGTAACAGACGCATGTTCCCGGCGCCGGCTCAGGTCGACCAGATCCGCGGCGGGCAGGCCGGGCGCGCCAGTAACGCCGGGCGTACCGCACGCCAGACGGCACAGAGGCAGCGCATCATCGCTTCGGTACGGCGGCCGATCAGGCGCACCACCAGGATGCCGTCGATCAGCGTGGCGCCGGCCTCCAGCTGCGAGTCGTTGACCGGCAGTTGTTGCCTGACCAGGTCGAGCAGCGCCCCCTCCCCCGGCGCGATCAGCAGCGTCGCCTGCATCGGAAATCCGCGCAGCCCGGCAGCGGCGTCGACCAGGCGGCGCCCCTCGGTATGCAGGCGGTCGCTCAGCAGCAGCTCGCCATCGCGGTACAGTTCGGTACGGCAGTCCACGGCGCCGTCGTTGAACACCTCGTCGATCACCGGCCGCCCCAGGCACTGGATATCCCAGCCGATGAAGCGCGCTCCGGATGCCAGCTCGATGCGGGTGCAGACCTTGGCGGTGGTGCTGGGAAAGAAGATATTCTCCTGCGGCAGCCACTCCAGCGTGGCGCCGGCGTCGACCCGCAACAACTGGGTCTGGGTTGCCAGCCGCCGGCCGGAGCGGTAGAACTTGGTGGCACCGGGGGTCGTGATCAGCGCACTGGCACCGGTTTCGACCGCAATGCGGATATCGAGGCTGTCGCCGCCGACCACGCCGCCGGGGGGATGCAGCAGGTAGGTGTGACACACCTCCCCCTCCGGATAGAACGGGCGCTGCACCGCCAGCGGGCCGCGCCGGCTGCGCTCGACGATACGGGTGGCGCCGCCGCTGGGCGCGTATCTCAAACTCAATTCCGCCTCCCAGCCCGCCGGCTGGGCCGGTGTCGGGGTCGGGTGACCGCTTTCTGTATCGGTGGCCGCCAACTGTGGCGCCACCGCGACTGCCTCTTCCATCAAACCGTCAGATACTCCTTGACCAATTTTTCATCGAGCTGCGTCATCTCGCCGCTGGCCACGGCACGGCCGCGGTCGAGGATGCAGAAGCGATCGCCGACCTTGCGCGCAAACGGCAGTTTCTGCTCCACCAGCAGCACGGTCAGCCCCAGCTCGCGATTCAGTTTGCGGATAATATCACCGATCTCCTGCACCACGTTGGGTTGGATCCCCTCGGTCGGCTCATCGAGGATCAGCAGCTTCGGGTTGACCACCAGCGCGCGGCCGATCGCCAGCTGCTGCTGCTGCCCGCCGGACAGGTCGCCGCCGCGCCGTTTCATCATCTGCGCCAGTACCGGGAACAGCTCGAAGATGAACTCCGGGAGCCTGCGTTGCCCGCGCGGCAAGACCGGCAGGCCGATCTGCAGGTTCTCCTCCACGCTCAACAGCGGAAAGATCTGCCGCCCCTGCGGCACATAGCCGATGCCGACGCGCGGGCGCTGTTCCACCGAGCATTTCAGCAGGTCGCGCTCGCCGAGCTGGATAGTGCCACTCTTGACCGGCTGGTGCCCCATGATGCACTGCAACAGTGTGGTCTTGCCGACCCCGTTACGTCCCATCAGCACCGTGCACTGCCCCTCCGGCACGCTCAGCGCCACATCCCAGAGGGTGTGGCTCTGGCCGTAAAACTGGTTCAGGCCGTTGATCTCCAGCATCGCTCCCCTCCTCCGTTATTCGCCCAGGTAGACTTCGATCACTTTCGGATCGTTCTGCACCTGCTCCATTTTGCCCTCGGCCAGCACGCTGCCCTGATGCAACACGGTCACGGTACGTCCGCCGGCAGCGAGATTGCGCACAAAATCCATATCGTGCTCGACCACCACCACCGAGTGTTTGCCGGCCAGCGAGATCAACAGCTCTGCCGTGCGGTCCATCTCCTGATG
>QKGH01000343.1 GCA_003250495.1 Marinobacterium sp. | reverse complement strand
TAAAAAAGGCCCCCTGTTCAGGGGGCCTAATAATCGATCTGCGATACCCCGTAACGAGGCATGACATCTGGTCGCAACCGCAGGGTGGAACGGCTCGACCGGGTAGCACTCCAGCGCCAGCAGTGGGAGGTGAGGCCAACCCGCCTTATCTGGAATACCGGCATATTATGCAGCCCAGGCGCCAGCGAGAGCTGCCTATAATCGTCCTCAGCGTTGTCTATAACGACAAGTACTGCGCGGCGTTTTAACGCAGCACACCCTCCTCCAGCAGCAGGTCGAATACCGCCTGCGCCATCTCTGAACCTGGCCTCCCGCTGCCTGCGACTTGGCGGTGGCCGCCTTGAAACGATCGGCTGCCGTCTTCGCTTTAACCACCTTGAGCCGCTTCGGCCGTTTGCGTGCAGGCGACTCACTCCAACCGCTGCGCACCTCATCCAGCACCGCCCCGCTGTTTGCCAGCGCCGTCATCTCGGCGCGACTGCCGGGGCCGTATGCGCTTTGCCTCGGCGTTGCGGCGGCCATATCGACGCTGGCGACAAAAGGTAACGGCACCCGCAGGGCTCGCCGCTGTCCCCTGGGCAGGGCCTGCAACACCTCCGCGATGCCATTGCCGATGTGCAGGATATCGGCGATCCCGGTAACCACCGGGCACCCCAGCGCCTCGGCCAGCAGATAGGGCAACAGCCCTGACGACTCGCCGTTTTCCGCCTTCACCCCGGTCAACACGATATCCGGCATATCCGTTCTCAGGTAGCGCGTTAACACGGGGAGCGCGTCAGCCGCTACGCTCTGCTCCAACACGCGGATCCGTTGCAGTCCCATCCCCGCGTAGGCGCGCAAGGCCGGCTGTTGCGCGTCCCCCGCGTGGATGACCTCCAACGCCGTAGGCGCCAGCTTCAGCCCCAGTTCGACGGCCCGGGCATCGGTTTCGGCTCTGCGCGCGCGCCCAGATCCGGGGTGCCTGCCCACCGAAATCAGGGCACTGACACGCAGTCCGTGAAACACATTATCAGGCTGCATGGTTCAACTCCTCCTGCCGATAATCTTGCGCTAGGCGGATCAGCTCCGCCAGAATCTCGCCGCTATCCCCGATAACGCTGAGAGCCGCACGCTTGACCATATCGCAACCGATATCGGTGTTGATCGCGATCACCTTGTCGCACTGCCCTATCCCCTGCAGATGCTGCACGGCCCCGGAGATACCCACCGCCAGGTAGACCCGTGCGGTGACCCAGGTACCGGTTGCGCCGACCTGGCGAAAACGCGGCATATGGCCATCGTCCACCGCCACCCGACTCGCCCCCTCGGTCGCCCCGAGCTGTTCCGCCGCCCGATGAAACAACGCCCAATCCTGCACCCCGTTACCGGCCGAGAGGATGAACTCCGCTTCCGCCAACGGGATGGCGTTCGGATCGACCGCAACCTGTCCGCGGTCCTCGATCAGTCCGCGCGGCGTCGGCGCCTGCTGCAGCGCCAGCGGCAACACCTCATGCCGGGTTTCATCGACAGGCTCGGCACACTCCTCTGCCAGCAACAGCAGGCGTGGCGTATCACGAACGATATCGCTGCTGCCGCCGCCACCGCGGCAGGTACAACGCTCCGTATCAACCTGCCAGGCCTGGGTGGCCGGGCGCTCGCCGATCCTTGCCGCCAGCCGTCGGCCCAGCTCGAAACCACCCGCCACACTGTCCGGCAACAGCCAGTAGCG
>QKGH01000390.1 GCA_003250495.1 Marinobacterium sp. | reverse complement strand
TATGGCAGCTCGTAATTGATCACATATTGCAGTTGCTGGATGTCCAGCCCGCGGGCGGCTACATCGGTGGCGACAAGTGCACGCACCTGGCCGGTTTTGAACTCTTCCAGGCCGCGATCGCGGGCGCCTTGGGATTTATCGCCGTGCACTGCGGCGGCACTGATGCCATCTTTCTCAAGCTCACTGGCAAGTTCATCCACGGCTTGTTTGGTACGCGTGAAGATAAGCACCTGTTGCCAATTTTTGGAGCCGATCAGGTACGCGACTAAACCCGCTTTACGTTTGTTGTCGACTTCGTAAAAGCGTTGTTCGATTTTCGCGGCTGTTGCATTTCGTTCGGCGACTTCAATTAGTTTTGGCTGCTTCAAGATGGTTTTGCTCAGGGAAAACACTTCATCGTTGAAGGTAGCGGAGAAGAACAGGGTTTGGCGCGTTTCGGGCAGGCGTTTCAGGATGCGCTCGATATCGACAATAAATCCCATATCCAGCATGCGATCCGCTTCATCGAGAACCAGTGTCTCAACTGTGCTGAGGTCGATTAGCTCTTTGATGGCAAGTTCCAGCAATCGGCCCGGTGTAGCCACGAGCACATCGCAGCCTGCGTTTAACGCATCGATCTGCGGGTTAATACTCGCCCCACCATAGGCCACTACCGAGTTAAGACCTAAACCCTGACTGTATTTCACAAAGCTTTGGTGTACTTGTTGAGCCAGTTCGCGTGTTGGCGTCAGCACTAACACACGAATGGTTTTTTCAGGCGTTTCCCGAACGAGGTGACGTTGGATCAATGGCAGGGCAAATGCGGCAGTTTTACCCGTACCCGTTTGGGCCCCCGCCATGACATCCTGACCCGCCAGGACTTCCGGGATCGCTGCTTGCTGGATCGGCGTTGGCGTTTGATAACCCAGCGTATCGAGTACAGTCAATAAATCCGGGTGAAGACCTAGAGTGGAAAAGCTCATAAACAAGCACCGCGTACAATAAATTAAGACGGCGCTATTGTAACATCGAAACCTTAAAAGTCTGAGATGGCTTGTAGAGTGATTCCTATTTACGCTAATCGCGTTTCCGGTAGTACCATCGCCAATATTTTTGCGTGAGTAGCGTAAAAGGAGAGTAAAAGGGAATACCTCAGGGACAGAGCTCATTTTTACCTTTTTTAAATGACGTATAGAAGCGCCAACTGCTCTGCCCATCTAACCGGGCAATGGGAGAGAACCGCTCTCCCATTACCTCATCAGGTGCCGGTGCTGACGGCGTTGCCGCCTGCGCGCCAAAGGTCCTTACTCTATTTCGGCCGGATGTTCTGATTTTCGCGGAAGAAGTTGTCGGGATCGACCTGCGCCTTGACGCGGGCCAGGCGTTCGAAATTGGCGCCGTAAGCGCCCTCGATCCGCTCTTCACCTTCGCTGATAAAGTTGACGTAGACGCCGCCGGTCGCCATCGGGCGTGTCGCCTCGTAGAAGTCTCGCGCCCAACCGACACAGGTCTGATCCTGCCCCGGCTCCTCCCAGCGCGTATGCACGTTCATGATGAACTCGGCATCCCGGTGCGGGTAGGCCGTTGCGCTCGGATCGACCCGGTTGGTCGCGCCGCCCATCTGGGCAACGAAGATTTCGGAATGCGGGCTCGGCAGGCGGCTGCCGTAGTCGACCAGGGTATCGATCAGTGGGTCGCTCAGTGCGGTGAAGTTATGCGACTTCCAGTAGTTGCGCACGCCCGGTGTCAGTAGCGGATCGAATGCCTGCTGGAAGCCTGCATAGGGATGGGGCGCAAAGCCATCGGCGATCAGGTCCCCCAGTCCGCGCAAAGGTGCTATCGCCCTCTCGCCCTCGGCCACCGCGCCGCTATAGAGCGCCACGATGATCAGTACCCGCGTTCCGTGCACCTCGGCTGGTAGGAACGGCAGCGGTGGCGCATCCCGGATCACCGCCCAAACGGTCAGGTCATCGGGACAGGTGGCGCAGAACTCCCGGTAGGCCCGGAGTATCGTGCCTGCCTGCGCGAACGGGAATACCGCCGGCCCGCACATCACCTGCGGCCCTACCGGGTGCAGCTGAAACTCGAATGACGTCACAATGCCGAAGTTGCCGCCGCCCCCCCGTATGGCCCAGAACAGATCCGGGCACTGCTCGCTACTGCAGCGCAGCCGATTGCCATCCGCTGTCACGACCTCGGCGGCGGTCAGGTTGTCCACCGTCATGCCATATTTGCGGCTGAGCCAGCCAAAGCCACCGCCCAGCGTCAGGCCGGCGATGCCCGTCGTCGAGTTGATGCCGACGGGGCAGGCCAGACCAAAGGCCTGGGATTCATGATCGAGATCGCCGAGGGTGGCTCCGGGACCGACCACCGCCAGTCTGGCGTCCGGATCGACCCGAACCGTTCGCATCGCACTGAGGTCGATCAGTATCGCCCCATCGGCCAGGGATTTACCGGCGATGTTGTGACCGGCGCCGCGCACGGAAACCAGCAGATTGTTCTGCCGCGCGAACTTCACCGCGTGCATCACATCCGCCGTGCCGCTGCATCGGACGATCAGACCCGGCCGGCGATCGATCATCGCGTTCCAGATCTGTCGGGCAGCGTCATACTCTGGGTCATCCGGTCGTAGAACCTGCCCTCGCACGCCGCTAACCAGCTGGGCAAGTAGATCATCATCAAGGGAAAGGGTGCCGCCATCGAGTGAGCGGACTTGTATTCCAGCCATAGCCTGTACCTCCGCAGATCTTGGTTTCGCGGATAGCCATTAGCCCCCATCCGGTATCGTCACTCTGTTGAATCCATCAACATTGAAACCGATTGGGCGGTTGGCTTGCTGGGCTGATTGTCATCAGTGCAAGTTCACCGGGAACGTCCTGTAATTGCGTGCGCCAAAACTAACTGCGCGAGCGACAGGAGCTGTGACTTATAAGTTATTGTTTGCCGTAACAGTGTTGTTCACTGTTAAAGCACAGTGTAGCCAGCACGTTGAACAATACCGCTTCGCTACCAGTACGATTTTTCATTGCGAGATGAGTGCAGAGGAATTGCAATCATGCGCGGACTACGGAGTCGTCCCTGAATAATGGCGTTTTAAGCGGTAAATGCATTGCGCTGGTTTGTCACTGGCCTGGGGCCGCCGGAGCAACCCTGACCTCTACCCCTCAGGCCAAATTGGCGCTGGCGATCTTGATTACTTCACCGGGCAGCTTATGCGGCAGCGGCAACTGCCAGGCGCAGTAGATGGCGATGGCGAGAAAGATGCCGCTGGCCCACCAGTTGTCGATGCTGATCGGTTTCAAGGCGGTACCGAAAGAGCGTTTGAACTCCATATCGGCCAGGTTGACGGCGTAACACTCATCGAGAATGAGGTGAACCAGATAGCCGGCAACCACCACTCCTCCCAGTGCCCAGGCAAAGTCGATCCCTTGCGAGGTGAAGCGCCAGCACAGGAAGGCTGATAACAGGCCCAGGCTGACGGCGGCCAGCAGCGAGTGAAAGGAGCCACGGTGCTCGGTCAGCTGGGCAAAGATTTGCAGCAGGCCGAAGCGGACCAGCAGGAAGGCGGCGAGCATGGCGCCCCACAGGTGCAGCAACGGCAGCTCAGGGAATCTGAACAGGACACCAAAGGACGCCATCACGCCGAGTGCACTGAACAGTCCTTTCAGGATGCCGGTGGTGTCCGAATCGAGGTCGGGGGCCAGACTGGCGACAGTGCCCGCGATCCAGAGGCTCATGCCCTGAGCGGGTGTGAATAATCCGGTCAGCAGCGTTGTCGATGTCAGTACACAGGATGTGATCGCGCCGCCGAGGAAATGTGTATTGAAATTAGCCATTTAGCAATCGTGTCCCAAATCTGGGGCAAATTACAGCAGAGCGGCTTGTTGAAAAAGCAAAAATGGGGGGGCCGCCCCCTTTTTTCGCCTTACCCGATCGCTATCGCGCTGTAATCAAGAGCGGATCTCGTTGGATCGAGATTATCTACAGCGAATAATGCTGTCTTTGCGTGGGCAGCATAAACGACAAAAAATCCACAATGGGTTTGAGTGCTCAACAGTCGCCGTGGTGGGAAAGTCGTCACTATGGGGCTAATTCAGGGGGCCAGGTCTGTCGACGCATTTCTGTCTGCCAGTGTCGATACCAGACAGCTGTCACCCTCTTATCGGCTCCATAATGTCCGATCTTTCATCGCAACACACGGAGCTGATATGTCCGATTTCATCACTGTCCTGCGCGAAACCTGTCCCACTCCAGTGGTGGATGCCACTAAGTGGACCCGCATCGGTGGCGACCCCCATACGGTGAATCTGAACGCCTATACCTCCGCTGACGGCAGCAAAATCATGGGCACCTGGATTTGCACGCCGGGTAAGTTCGAGGTGAATTATGAGAAGTGGGAGTTCTGCCATTTCCTTGATGGCTATTGCATCATCACGCCCGAAGGGGAGGAGCCCAAGCACCTCAAAGCCGGCGATGTGTTCGTGATCGAGCCTGGCATGAAGGGCACCTGGGAGGTGGTGGAAACCGTCCGTAAATACTTCGTTTTTGCCTGATTCTCAAACAGACGCGTCGGACTGAGGTGTCGGTACGAAACAGAAAGGGGACTAAACATCCCCTTTTTCGGTTTTCCGGCTTGCATTGAATGCTGGTTTAGCGGATCAGAACAACTTGCCCAGGATACCCTTGGCCATGTTGCCAATGGCACCGCCGAGCAGCTCACCGCTTTCGCTGTTACTGTCGATCAGTGCCGGGATCATCTGTGCCAGTCCGCTGGCCGAGGTGCCCAGATCCAAACCCAGTGCCGAGGCGAAATCCGCGACGCGCTCGCTTCCCAGCACCTCCAGCAGCTGGGCCGGCGACAGCTCCGCGTTGGTACCGGCACCCAGCCAGGAGCTGGCCAGGCTGGCCAATCCTTCTCCGCCTCCGGTGAACTGTGCCACCAGCGCGGCCAGATCCAGCTCGCCATCCTGTGTCGGAAGCAGGTTCAGCAACGCCTTAACGACACTGGTTTCATGCAGTTGATCACCGCCGCTGCCCAGCTTGCTGATAAACAGCTGTGCTGCCATACCGATCAGGTTCATATCGTGTCCTCCGTTGCGCCGGCAGATCTGGGGTGATTAGAGCTTCGTCAGCTCAGCGTCGAAATAGCTGGCGGCGGCGTCGGTGAACTCGAAGTTCGCGCGGATATATTTCAATGTATCCAGTTCCGTCTCAGTCACCCCCTGACCGTCACTGGCCGACTGCAGCAGGTCGGCAGCCTCCTCTTTCGAGATCTTGCCCTCGCCACGCCCGGTGGTGTGGGCTTTCGCCAGTTCCAGCAGTTCCTTCTCGTACTTCTTGCCGTCTAGGGTTACGTAAGCCATCGTCGATTCCTTCATTGGTGGGTGGGTCGATGCCGTGCGGGAAGTGGTGTATTTGTTTCCAAAACACCTTGTTTGACTGTAGACCATAGGCTGCAATGCCGCAGGTGCGAAATTTAACGAAGGATTTTTACATTTGCAGTATTCCGCACTGACGGTGCATTGGGCTTCACCGTTGCCTGCTAGAAACAAAAAAGCGTCGCTCTTTTGGCGAATTAATTGCGAGTTACCTTGTTAAGGATATCTGATGCACTACCGAGTAATGACTATTGATGATTACAGTTCGATCATCGACCTCTGGAAGCGGTCTGATGGCGTCAGGTTGAGGGACGCGGATTCGCGAGAGGGGATCGACAGGTACTTGTCTCGAAATCCTGGTTTAAGTTTCGTGGCTCAGGATACGGGCAATATCATTGGAACGATCATGGCCGGGCATGATGGAAAAAGGGGGTATATCCAGCATCTGTCGGTTGACGTTTCGTATCGAAGGAGGGGGATTGCTAGAGAGCTCGTAAGGTTGTGTCTAGAGGCTTTGAGGGAGGATGGGATATTGAAGTCGCATCTAATGGTTCTTGCCGATAACGATCGTGCGAAAAAATTCTGGTGCAGCCTGGGTTGGTTGGATCGCAAGGACATAGCCCTGTACTCATATATAAATGGCGATAGTCCAAGTGCCTAATATGATAGCTATGAGAATAAAATCGGTATAGGAACGGTGTTTTTAATCAGTTCGTGTTATGCATTATTTAAAAAAAGGGGGGCTGCTGCCCCCTTTTTCGTAGATGCTCAACCGGTGATACGGCGCTCGGCACGCCATTGCGACAGGGCGCAGGCGGCGTCTACCGACAGCGGCAGGTCCAGTGCGGCGAGCAGGTCGCGACGGGGCATGCCCATATCGTCCAGCGTTGCATCGTCACGGTCCAGCAGCCTGGCCAGCCTGCGGCGGAGCTTCCACTCGGCCAGACGCTGGCTCAACGACTGAAACAGGCGTGTAGGCAACGCTTGTTTTTGGGCTTCGTTGTCAAATGATGGGCGCAACGGTGCAGCATTCAGCTGCAGATCGAATGTAGACATGGTGAGGGGCCTTTGAAAATCGGCGATATCTCATGTATATCGCTCTGTAATTAAGTGCGAATCTTGTTAGATTGGCATTATCCACAGTGAATAATGCTGTCTTTGCTCGACCAGTACAAACGACAAAAATTCTGCAATTGGTTGAGTTTTGCTCAACAGTCGCCGTGGCGGGAAAGTTGCTGCTGCGGGGGGCGCCCGGTTTGTCTGCCCGCATGAAGCGCTGTCGCCTTTGCGTAACCGGGAGGTCCTAGCCCGGCAATGGTTAGAAGCTCCGGCGGCGCGGCCGATAGACCCCTGGTGATTAGATTTTTGTCAGCTCCGCATCGAAACAGCTGGCGGCGTCGGAGAATTCGAAGTTATCGCGGATGTAACTCAAGGTATCCAGCTCCGTCTTGCTCCCTTCTGCCCCTCGTTGGCGACTTCGGCAGGTTGCCCGCTGTCACTTTTTATGTGCCATAGTGGATGTGGCATATTGCGTTCGTTTTCATATATGTTGCTATACTTTTTTGCACAAAGCGCTTTTCGCACTATGCTCAATTGGAGTTTTATTTATATGGAGAGATATTAATAACCTTAGGGGATATACAATGAAAATAATTAATAAAACCTGTATGTCTTTTTTGATAGTGATTTTTTTATCACTTGCTGGTTGTGTAACTCATATCACTAAATCTTCCGATGCAAATACAGTGGCTCCGCGATCCGATATGGCGATCGATTCGAAATCGAGGTTTGTTGTTGTTGATAGCAGTGAGTCGGCATTTATCGTATTCACAGGTATACCCAAAAGTATTGGTGGTGATCAGTTAGAAAAGATTAAACAGATGGTGTCCAGCCGGGAAACGTTGACAATGTTGAGTTGGGATCAGTTCTTGGATGGTGTAAACAGCTATGCTCACGCGCTAATCCTGACGAATGACTATCCGGATGTCAGGCTCATCGATGGGTTGGTGTGTCTGCTGGCTTCAGAGAAGGGATCCGGGATACCCTGGGGGCTTGTCTGGAATGGAGGTATTGCTCTTACCTTTAATGATTACCAGCATGCCAGGCGGACCTATATCTCCTACAAGGGAAATCCTATGGAGTACCAGCCGATACAGGATCCTAGAATGGACCCAATTAATCCAAGTGGTCATCTTTCATTTGCTGGATGTAACTGAAATTATTATGATATAAAAATAATATTGGTAATCTTTTTAATAAAAAATCCATGTTGTCTGCGCTTGGGGAAACAGGAGCGGCTCTAGCCGGCGACCCCGTTCCTGCTGACGGCGGAAACGGGTTTTTTCGAGGATTTTTTCAAGTGATTGCAGGACTCAGGATGAGGGAAGAGCCTTTGGGTACCAGGGCGTGTTCAACTAGGTAGGGGGTAAAGCTTTGGTGTTAGCTTAAGCCCACTACTCTCCTTCCGGAATCCGCTAGGATTTCGCTGTCATACAACTAAAATTGATTATCGAGATAAGAAAATATAAAATATCTGAATATTTATTCACATAAGGCTGGTATATGATTTTCATCCGGCTGAATATATTGCTCTACAGCGAAAATATCCTGTGATATGGAAACGCAGTTAACTGATCAGTATGAGTCGTTTATGAATAGAATCCAGCCTAATAACCCGCTCCATGGCCTTACTCTTGAAAAAATTCTGACACGCCTGGTTGAGCACTATGGCTGGCAAGGATTACACGACCATATCAATGTGAACTGTTTCAACAACGAGCCCTCTATTAAGTCTTCGTTGAAGTTCCTGCGTAAGACGCCCTGGGCGCGAGATAAAGTTGAAGCCCTGTATATCAAAACCTTCTGTTGAAGGTGTAGACTCTTCAGGTAATATATTCCGAGAATAAGGGCAAGAACGCCGCCACTATTCAAGTTAAAATGGCCAGTCGGTTGTTTTTAAATGTTTATCGGTGATGTTCAAACAGGTATCGCCTTTATTCTGGTTGTGAAAAATTCATGATGATTTGATAAATGCAGGTGGAGGAGAAATCGCCTTCGCCAACATGGCGTTTATTTTTATTTTCTTGTTTTTTATTGGTGTTCAGGCTATATATCTATTATATGTTTAATTTTATCTCAACGCCGATAGCAAGGATGAGAAAAAAGAACAAAGGGGAGAGAGGTCTCCCTTTTTTATTGTACTGATTGAGGAAAATCATGGATAAGAAGCCCGATATAATCGTATCAACGCTGGATGCTGATCGATTGTACAACCTATTGGATTCTTTGGATGGGCAGGCTTTTGCCGGTAAAGATGGGCTGGAGGCGGAGTTGGAGCGGGCCGTTATCGTGGAACCGGTACGATGAATTCCACGGTCCGGTTCGTTATAGCGTCGACGCAGAAAGAGTTTGAACTGACGTTGGTGTACCCGAGGGATGCCGATGCCAGCGGCACCAAGATCTCGATCCTGACCCCGGTGGGCAGTGCCTTGCTGGGGCTCTCTCAGGGGGACGAGATCGAGTGGCCCAAGCAGGGTGAAGGGCTGATGACGGTGATGATTAAAGAGGTGGTTTATCAGCCCGAACGCGCGGGTCTGCTGCATCGGTAACACAAACCAATAGCGTGTAGAGGAACGGGTTCCTGTACACGTAAGAGAAAGGGGGCATAGCCCCCTTTCTCTTTTGTATGACAGCCATTTTTGTGTGTGAGCGGCGAAGGAGAAAGGGACTTGACCCCTTGCACTCCGTCGCCGCAGGCGAATCAACGGCCGGCTTTAGCCGCACCGACCACCATTGCGCCGGTGGACTCCGCCGGCTTGTCGCGCTGTGCTAGCACCCAGCGGCTGGCGAACGTACCCAGGATAAATGCGGCGAGCACGGTGAGGATATCGCTGTTAACGAAACTCAGCGAGGTGATCATCGGTCCCGGGCAGTAACCGGCGATGCCCCAGCCGGCACCGAAGATCAGGCCGCCGACGATCAGGCGGGTATCGATCTGGGTTTTCTTCGGCAGCCGGAAAAACTCGGCGAACAGCGGTTTGTCGCGTTTCAGGATCAGCGGTGTGACCAGGGCGTTGACCGCCAGGCCGCCGGCCATGACGAACGCCAGCGACGGGTCCCAGCTCCCGGCGAAGTCGAGGAAGTTCAGCACCTTGGCCGGGTCGATCATCTGTGCGACGGCCAGGCCAAAGCCAAACAGGGTGCCGGCGATCAGCACCGACAGGCAACGCAATATGGGGCTCATTGGCCAACTCCCAGTAGATGACGAACGATAAACAGGGTCAGAATCGCACTACCCATGAAGCTCAGGGTGGCGACCAGCGAGCGCGGACTGCGCCGTGCCAGGCCGCAGATGCCATGACCGCTGGTGCAGCCGGTACCGATCTGGGTACCTATCCCGACCAGCAGGCCGCCCAGAATCAGCATCGGCTTGTCCACCAGTGCCTGGATCTGCTCCACGCCGGCGCCGAGGCCGAGCCACTGATAGATGAACCCGCCCAGCACCAGGCCCAGCACGAACAGGATGCGCCAGTTGATATCGTTCGGATACGCCGGATAAACGATACCTCCCGCGATACCCGAGATGCCGGCGATGCGTCCCCTCGCTAGCAGCAGAAAAGCGGCCGAAAGGCCGATTAGCGCGCCGCCGATCAGGGCCGGCACGGGGGTGAAGTTGACGATCGACATCAGTCTGGTGAACCTCGGCAAGACAACGTCATTGGAATAAAGGCGCCTATTCTAGGGCCTGTCAGGCCGGAGCACAGCTGCGTATTTGTTATATCTAAATTACTTTATGTTAGTTAATTTATATATCGAATTGTTCTAGGATGCGCATCCTTAATAATTTTCTGCGATTCAAGAGCCCAGAGATGACGCCGAACCTTCGCACCACCACCCTGACCCTCGCGCTGGCCGCGCTGCCACTCACCGCCCATGCCACTAATGGCTATTTCATGCATGGCAGCAGTGTGAAGGCGCAGGGGATGGCCGGCGTCAGCTTTGCGTTGGCCCATGACAGCATCAAGGCGGCCAGCAACCCGGCGTCGCTGATCGCGCTGGGCAGCGAGTACGACCTGGGGGTGACCTGGTTCAAGCCGCAACGCAGCGCCGATATCGACGGCAGCCCGGTACCCGGTTTCGACGGCCATTACGCCGGCAACACCGACGGCTACTTCCTGATTCCGGAGATGGGCTTCTCCCGTGCCTATTCCGACCGCATCGTCTACGGTCTGGCGATGTACGCCAATGGCGGCATGAACACCTCCTACGGGGAAACGCCGTTCGCGGCGCTGGGCTCCAGCGGTGCCGGCGGGGTCGATCTGTCCCAGCTGTTCGTCACCGGTTCGGCGGCCTACAAGGTCAACGACCGTCACAGCCTGGGTGTGGGTGTCACCTACGTCTACCAGCGTTTCAGCGCCGAGGGGATTCAGGGGTTCAGCGGCATGAGCAGCGATCCGGCGGCGGTCAGCAATAACGGTTATGACAGCAGCACCGGCTGGGGACTGAAGCTGGGCTGGCAGGGCAAGCTGACCGATACGCTGACGCTGGGCGCGAGCTGGTCCTCCCGCATCCATACCGACGAATTCGACCGTTACCGTGGCCTGTTTGCCGAGCAGGGCGGTTTCGATGTGCCGGAGAGCTATGGCCTCGGCTTTGCGTGGAAACTGACTCCGCAATGGACGCTGGCCGGCGACTGGGAGCGGATCGAATACAGCGACGTGCGTTCTGTGGGTAACTCGCTGTCGCTGACCGCGCCGCTGGGAGCCGACAACGGTTCCGGCTTCGGTTGGCAGGATATCAACGTCTACAAGCTCGGCGTGATCTATGCCGCGAGCCCGCAACTGACACTGCGCGCCGGTGTCAGCCACGCCGAACAGCCAGTCCAAGCGAGCCAGACGCTGCTGAACATTCTGGCGCCGGGCGTGGTGCAGGATCATGTCAGCGTCGGCGCCAGCTGGGAGATCAGTTCGGCCCAGAGCCTGACCGTTTCCTACACCCATGCGCTGGAGGAGACGGTCAAGGGCAAGGGATCGCTGGCGGCCTTCGGTGGCGGTGAAGCCGACCTGACGATGTCGCAGGATATCGTCGGC
>QKGH01000095.1 GCA_003250495.1 Marinobacterium sp. | reverse complement strand
CAGATCACTGGCTACCAGTGGAAGTGGCGCTACCAATACCTGGACCAGGAGCTCGATTTCTTCTCCAACCTGGTCACTCCCGGCGAACAGATCGACAACCAGGCCGCGAAGGGTGAACACTACTTGCTGGAGGTGGATCACCCGCTGGTGCTGCCCACCGGCACCAAGGTGCGCTTCCTGCTGACGGCCAACGACGTTATCCACAGTTGGTGGGTGCCGGCGCTGGCGGTGAAGAAGGATGCGATCCCCGGCTTCATCAACGAGGCCTGGACCGAGATCGACGAACCCGGCATCTACCGCGGGCAGTGTGCCGAGCTGTGCGGGCAGAACCACGGCTTCATGCCGATCGTCATCGACGCCAAACCACCGGCGGAGTTCGAACAGTGGCTGGCCGAGGCCAAGGCCGCTCAAGCTGCCGTCGCGGGCGCAGCGCAGCGCAGCTGGACGCTGGACGAGCTGATGACCCAGGGCGAGCAGGTCTACCTGAAGATCTGCGCCGCCTGTCATCAGCCGACGGGACTGGGGATACCGCCGGCCTTTCCGGCCTTGAAAGGCAGTCCCATCGCGCTGGGCGATGTGGATACCCATATCGGAGTGGTGCTGAATGGGCGCCCCGGCACAGCGATGCAGGCGTTCCGCGACCAACTCAGTGCCAGCGATCTTGCCGCCGTTATCACCTACGAGCGTAACGCCTGGGGCAACAGCAGCGGGGAAGCCGTGGCGCCGAGTCACATCACTGAACTGCTTAGCAATGGATCGGGGGAGGGCCGCCAATGAACAGCTCAGTTGCGGCGCAAGTGCACTCAGCTCAGCATGGCCCAGCCCGGGGTATCGGGCGCTGGCTGTTCACCACCAATCACAAGGATATCGGCACCCTCTATCTCTGGTTCAGCCTACTGATGTTTTTAACCGGCGGCAGCATGGCGATGTTGATCCGGGCCGAGCTGTTCCAGCCCGGGTTGCAGCTGGTGGAACCGGGGTTCTTCAACCAGATGACGACGATGCACGGCCTGATCATGGTGTTCGGTGCCGTGATGCCGGCCTTCGTCGGCCTGGCCAACTGGATGGTGCCGCTGATGATCGGCGCGCCGGACATGGCGCTGCCGCGGATGAACAACTGGAGCTTCTGGATCCTGCCGTTCGCCTTCGCGATGATGATATCGACGCTGTTCATGGACGGCGGCGCGCCCAACTTCGGCTGGACCTTCTACGCGCCGCTGTCGACCACCTACGCGCCGCCCAGCGTCACCTATTTCATCTTCGCCATCCATATGATGGGGATAAGCTCGATCATGGGCGCCATCAACATCATCGCTACGATCCTGAACCTGCGCGCGCCGGGGATGACGATGATGAAGCTGCCGCTGTTCGTCTGGACCTGGCTGATCACCGCGTTCCTGCTGATTGCCGTGATGCCGGTACTGGCCGGGGTAGTGACGATGATGCTGATGGATATCCACTTCGGCACCAGTTTCTTCAACAGCACGTGTTCTGGTTCTTCGGGCATCCCGAGGTGTACATCATGATCCTGCCGGCGTTCGGCATCATCAGCCAGATCATCCCGACCTTCTCCCGCAAGCGCCTGTTCGGTTACGCCTCGATGGTGTACGCCACGGCGTCGATCGCGATTCTGTCGTTCCTGGTCTGGGCCCACCATATGTTTGCCGTCGGCCTGCCGCTGGCTGGCGAGCTGTTCTTCATGTTCGCGACGATGCTGATCGCGGTGCCGACCGGGGTGAAGGTGTTCAACTGGGTGGCGACGATGTTCCGCGGCTCGCTCAGTTTCGAGACGCCGATGCTGTTTGCCATCGCCTTTGTCGTGCTGTTCACCATCGGCGGCTTTTCCGGGTTGATGCTGGCGATCGCACCGGTGGATTTCCAGTACCACGACACCTATTTCGTCGTCGCGCATTTCCACTACGTGTTGGTGCCGGGCGCGGTGTTCGCAATCATGGCCGGGGTCTATTACTGGCTACCGAAATGGACCGGTCACCTGCTGGATGAGCGCATGGGGCGGTTGCACTTCTGGCTCAGCTTCGTCGGCGTCAACATCACCTTCTTTCCGATGCACTTTATCGGTCTGGCCGGGATGCCGCGGCGCATCCCCGACTACGCCCTGCAGTTCGCCGACTTCAACATGATCGCGTCGATCGGCGCCTTCATTTTCGGACTCTCGCAACTGCTGTTCGTCTGGAACGTGATCAGTTGCGTGCGCGGTGGCGCGCCGGCACCGGCCAAACCCTGGGAGGGAGCTGAAGGGTTGGAGTGGCAGGTACCTTCGCCGGCGCCCTACCACACCTTCGCAGTACCGCCGCGGGTGGCCCGACAGATAAGACTCCAGCCAAGATCGCTGCCAGTCATCGTCGGCTGGTGGGGCGACTGCTGCTGGCCAGCGTGTTGATGTTCGGTTTCGGCTTCGCGCTGGTCCCTCTGTATGACGTGTTCTGCAAGGTCACCGGCTTGAACGGCAAGATTACCGGGCCCAGTGTGGCGCTACTGGAGCCGGTCGACAGCGAGCGGCTGGTCCGGGTGCGGTTGATCGGCATCAACAACGAGGGGATGCCCTGGCGTTTCGGTCCCGAGGAGGGGGTGGTCAAAGTGCACCCCGGCGAGATGCGCCAGACCGCCTTTATTGCGCAGAATCCAACTGAACGGGCGATGGTGGCCCAGGCGATCCCCTCGGTATCGCCGGGAGAGGCGGCCAGGTACCTGCATAAGATCAACTGTTTCTGCTTCAACAGCCAAACGCTGGCGGCCGGGGAGCGGGTGGAGATGCCGCTGCTGTTCGTGATCGATAACGCACTGCCGTCGCAGATTCACTCGATCACGCTCTCCTACACGCTGTTCGATATCTCGCCGAAGGGGAGCGAGCCACCGGCGGCTGCATCCGCGGATGCAGCCGGGAAGAGGGAGGGAGCGATATGAGCGCTCATGCCGAGTATTACGTTCCTGCACAAAGCCGCTGGCCGATCCTGGCCTCCGCAGCGCTGTTCCTGCTGGCGTTCGGTGCCGGGACGCTGATCAACGCACTGACGGCGGAGCGCAGCGGCGGTGCCGGTCTGCTGATCCTGCTGTCCGGCGGACTGCTGATGGGGCTGATTCTGGTGGGCTGGTTCTCCAATGTCATCGGGGAGAGCCGGGCCGGTTTATACAGCGCACAGATGGACCGCTCCTTCCGTTGGGGGATGAGCTGGTTCATCTTCTCCGAAGTGATGTTCTTCGCCGCCTTTTTCGGCGCCCTGTTCTATGTCCGGACCCTGGCGGTGCCCTGGCTCGGAGGGGAAGGCGCGCGCGGCGTGTCGCAGATGCTCTGGCCCGGTTTCAGCGCCGAATGGCCGCTGTTGAACCCGCCCGATGCACAGCAGTTCCCCGGTCCCCACGAGGTGATCGATCCCTGGCATATCCCGTTGCTGAACACGGCGCTGCTGGTCAGCTCCAGCTTTACCGTGACCCTCGCCCATCACGCCCTGCTCAGCGATCGACGTGGGCAGGTCAAGCGCTGGCTGGCGCTGACCGTGCTGCTGGGGGCGACATTCATCGGCTTTCAGGCCTACGAGTATACAGAGGCCTATACCAAGCTGGGGTTGACGCTGAATGCCGGCGTCTACGGCGCGACCTTTTTCATCCTGACCGGGTTCCACGGTCTGCATGTCACCCTCGGCACGTTGATGCTGCTGATCATCCTGTTGCGGGTACTGAAAGGGCATTTCGACTCCCGCCACCACTTCGGTTTCGAAGGGGTGGCCTGGTACTGGCACTTTGTCGACGTGGTGTGGATCGGGTTGTTCCTGTTTGTCTACGTACTCTGATTTATCTGGAGTATTGCCAGGGGTACTAGCGGAGAAGTTACCAGGGCGCGTGGGAGTGGAGCTGGCCGCTGAGAAAGCCCAGCAGCAGTAACAGCAGTAACGCGGCGCTGAGCGCCACACGCAGCATCAGACGGTTGGCGGTACGGCGTGAACCCGAGGGTTCGCGTAGCAGCGAGACCAGGCTGGAGAACAGGGCGATGAGAACCAGGGCGAACAGCAACAGTGCAACCAGGCGCAGCATGGGAGTCTCCGGGGATGTTGGTCTGTTCAAGTAAAGTCGACGCCCCGTCCAGGGGCAAGCGCCCGGTTCGACTGATCCTGGGGCTGCTGTGTTGGGTAGTGCTGATCGGCGTTCTGCTGGCCCTGGGTGTCTGGCAGTTGCAGCGGGCCGAACAGAAACGGCGCTGGCTGGCGGAGAGCACACAGCAGCGGCTCGAGGACTCGGAGCTGGCCGGTATTGGAACGGCGCTGAACTCCCAGCGCTGGGTGCCGGTGCGGCTAACGGTGGAGTGGTTGCCCGGACCACCATTACTACTGGATAACCGCACCGCACAGGGTCAGGTGGGTTACGAGGTGCTGCTGCCGGCACGGATGGTCGATGGCCGGGTGGTTACGGTCAACCTGGGCTGGGTTCCAGCGCCCGTCCTGCGCAGTGACAAGCCGTTGTTACCCGCGGTGGTGGGGATGACATCCGTCACCGGGGTGGTGGGCGTTGCGCCGCAGAGCTACCTGTTGGGTAAGACGCCCAGTGAATCTTGGCGGGTGCAGCGAATCGATCTGGAGGCGTTGCAACGCCGTTGGCAGGTGGGCCTGGCGCCCTGGGTGTTATGGCTGGAGCAGCCAGTCGCAGCGGGCATCCGTGCACGCGCTCCGCTGCAACAGCAACTGCCGCCGGAGCGGCATCTGGGTTATGCCGTGCAGTGGTTCGGCCTGGCGTTGGTGCTGTTGATCGCGGGAGCAGTGTTCTACAGGAGGTCGCTGAGCGATGAAGCGTAACTGGACGCTGGGGATGATCTGGGCCGTGGCTTTGCTGCCGCTGCTGGCTGCCGTGTTGAGCTACAGCTTGGGGATAAATCCCAGTCAGGGGCGCACCAATCGTGGTCAGCTGCAGCAACCGGTGCAGCCTTTGGCACAGTGGGGCGGAGACCGGGAGCGCTATGTCGGGCATTGGACTCTGCTGCTCAGCCTGGCATCCAGTTGTGGGACGGACTGCTGCGATCCTGAATGCGAAAGAGAGCAGACTAAATTACATGCAGTACATGATGCGCTGGGGCGTGACGCCGGACGGGTTCGAGTCGCGCACGAAAACCGGGGGCAACTGCCGCTGGATCCAGGGGTCTGGGTGGTCGATCCGGTAGGTAATCTGTTGTTGTACTACAGCTTCGAGCAGCCGGGTGAGGATCTTTTGCATGATCTGCGCCGATTGCTGAAGGTCTCCAAGCTGGGCTGAGCTGCCTGCTGGATGGTGGGGAGGAAAGGAGCAATGCAGTGGCGATGGCGGTTGGTCAATCTGGCGCTGGGGCTGGCGCTGGTGGTGGTGCTGTTGGGTGGCTGGACCCGGCTTAACGATGCGGGACTGGGCTGCCCCGACTGGCCGGCGTGCTATGGACACCTGGTGCTTCCCCCGGCGGCACAGGTGGCAGAGCGTATCGCTCCCCATTTTCCGGGTCATGAGGTGGATCTGACGAAAGGGTGGATCGAAATGATCCATCGCTATGCGGCCTCCCTGCTGGGGCTGGTGATTATTCTCCAGGCGCTATGTCACCTGCGTCATCGGCCGCGCATGACCGTGACACTGCGACTCGCACTATTGCTTTCACTGTTGGTGGTTGTGCAGGGATTGTTTGGCATGTGGACGGTGACGTTGAAGCTGGTGCCCTGGGTTGTCACGTTGCATCTGCTGGGTGGTTTGCTGACGCTGACGCTGCTGGTCAGGCTCAGGCAGCATTTGCGCCGGGAACGACTGGGCGGACAGAGTGTGCAAAGGCGGGATGGTGGTGTCCGCCTGCTATTGGCCGCACTGTTCCTGCAACTGGCACTCGGTGGCTGGACCAGCACCAACTACGCCGGCTGGGCCTGCGACGGCTGGTTCAGCTGCCGGCAGGATAGCACCTCGCAATATGACTTTGTGGCGGCATTCAATCTGGTGATGCCACTAGGGCACAGCTACGAGGGCGGTTTGCTGCCGCTGGAAGCGCGTGCGGCGATACAGATGACACACAGGATCGGCGCGCTACTGGTGTTGTGTCTGTTCGCTATCGCTGCACGTAAATTGCGTTCTGATCGGGAGCTAAGGCCATGGCTCGCGTTATGCGGCGGCCTGATCGGCTTGCAGATACTGCTTGGGGGGCTGAATGCGGTCTGGCATCTGCCATTGGTTCTGGCTGTAGCGCACCACTTCGTCGCGGTAATGCTGCTGCTGGCGGTATTGGGTCTCTATGAGCGTGCTGAAAGTCGAAAACAGGAGGTGTTGAATGGCTACCTATCCCTTGGCTAAGCCCGTGGTGGTTGCGCATGCGGCCCCCGGTTGGCGTGATTACCTTGCGCTATGCAAACTACGTGTCGTTGCGGTGATGTTGTTGACGCTGGTGGTTGGGATGTGTCTGGCGATGCCAGGGGTACCGGATCTCTGGCTGGTGCTGGTGACCAATCTGGGGGTAGGGTTGGCGGCATCGTCGGCGGCGGCCATCAATCACGTGCTGGATCAACATATCGATTGCAAAATGGCGCGTACGGCGCGGCGTCCTTTGCCCCAAGGAAGGCTCAGTCAGCGCCAGGCGATCAGCTTTGCGGCCGTTCTCGGCAGTATCGGCATCACCTTGCTGGCGCTGCTGGTAAACCCGTTGACCGCGTGGCTGACGTTGGCATCTCTTATTGGCTATGCCTTCATCTACACGGCGTTGTTAAAACGTATTACACCGCAGAATATCGTGATCGGAGGAGTAGCGGGGGCTGCTCCGCCCCTGCTGGGGTGGACGGCTGTCACTGGAGGAGTTGAGCCTCAGGGGTTGCTGTTGATGCTGATTATCTTTGCCTGGACTCCGCCGCACTTCTGGGCGCTGTGTCTGGCACGCAAAGACGATTACGCCCGTGCCGGGATCCCGATGTTGCCCATAACCCATGGTGAAAGCTTCACGCGCTTGCAGATCCTGCTATACAGCATTCTAACCGTGTTGCTGACGCTATTGCCTTGGTTCCTGCAGATTGCCGGGGCCCTTTATCTGTTGGGGATGACAGTCCTGAATACCCGTTTACTGCATTGGAGCTGGCGTCTGTGGCGTTACCGTCATCGCGCGGAACCAATGCTGATGTTTCGCTTCTCGATCCTGTACATCATGGGGCTCTTTGCCATACTTCTGATTGACCATTATCTAAAGATCTAACGTTCAAAGTAGGATGCATCTTCGCTGAGAAGATTGTGGATGGAAGGTAATCAATCCGTGAAAAACTAGAGTGAAACGGGCAAAAAAATAAAAACGCCCGTGAGGAGGATAGCAATATGTTCCTGCAACACATGATGGGAGTGTTTTACCACCCGCATAAAGAGTGGCGCTCGATCCGTAGCGAACACTATTCGACAACACATGTTTTCCTGGCTCAAATCAGCATACTGGCGGCGATCCCTGCAATAGCACTATTCATTGGTACCACCCAGGTAGGGTGGAGTTTTACCGGTGCTGAGTTCGTCAAGCTCAGTGTGGGAAGTGCGCTGCCGGCGGCGTTGGCACTCTATATCGCCTTGTGGGTTGCGGTAGGCGTCATTGCCTATTCGATTCACTGGATGGAGAAGACCTACGGCGGCAACGTCGGGATAGATGAGTGCATGGTGCTGACGACCTTTACCGCGACACCGTTATTCCTCTCTGGCCTGGTGGGACTGTATCCGATGCTTTGGTTCAATGTGATAGTGGGATTGATAGCCCTCTGTTACACGATTTACCTGCTTTATACGGGGGTGCGCCGGAGATCATGCAGATACCCGAGGATAGGGCGTTCTTCTTCTCCACCTCGATTTTGACGGTGGGGTTGGTCGTGCTCGTGGGTTTGATCGCTGCGACTGTGATCCTCTGGAGCACCTTGACACCGCTGCATTACGTGGCGGGCTAGCTGCTGTGGCCAAGGCCGAAGCTCAAACGGGCAGTCGATGGCTACAGCGGTTTTTTACGCTTTTATTGAAATGCCTGTTGACGCCCCGGATCAGATCTGTAGAATACGCCTCCTCGCTTGAGACGAACGCTTCTTCGGAAGCACTGGCTCTCGCGAGACGGTCGTTCAAGAGGTTGTTTACAAAGAGTTTTTTGCTCTTTGTGTGATTGAAGGTCCGGGGTGTTAAAGCGGTTTCATCTTCGCCTCACGGCAAAGAAAATGAAAAATAAAGCTTGACACTGAAACTGAGGT
>QKGH01000345.1 GCA_003250495.1 Marinobacterium sp. | reverse complement strand
GCGATGGGCACCGCACAGCAGCAGTGCGGCCAGCGGATCGTGGCTGCCGCTGAAGCGTAGCTCGTCGAGCGTGAACAGCGCGATATCGGCCTGCTTGCCGACCGCCAGCACGCCGATATCCTCGCGTCCGAGCACCCGGGCCGAGCCCTGGGTCGCCCAGCGCAGTGCGTCGCTGTGGGTGATCGCCGAGGAGCCGTAGCGCAGCCGCTGCAGGTACATCGCCTGGCGCACCTCCTGGATCAGGTTGGAGCAGTCGTTGGAGGCGGAACCGTCGACGCCGATGCCGACAGGACTGCCGGCGGCTTCCAGCGCCCGCACCTGGCAGATCCCCGACGCCAGCATCATATTGGAGCTGGGACAGTGACAGATGCCGACGCCGGCGGCACCGAGGCGGGCGATCTCCTCGTCGTTGAAATGGATACCGTGCGCCAGCCAGGTGCCGCCGCTCAGCCAGCCGACGCTATCGAGGTAGTCCACCGTGCGCAGGCCGAAACGCTGCTCGCAGAAGCGCTCCTCATCCAGCGTCTCCGCCAGGTGGGTATGCAGGCGCACCCCCTCGCGGCTGGCCAGGCGGGCACTCTCCTGCATCAGTTCAGTGGTCACGGAGAAGGGGGAGCAGGGCGCCAGCGCGATCTGCACCATCGAGCCCTCGGCTGCATCGTGCCAGGTCCGGATCAGTCGTTCGCTGTCATCGAGAATGGTCTGCTCGTTCTGCACCACGCTCTGCGGCGGCAGCCCGCCATCCTTCTCGCCGAGGCTCATCGAGCCCCGGGTCAAGGTGACTCGCACCCCGATCTCGGCGGCCGCCTCGGCCTGGATATCGATCGCGTGCTCCAATCCGGCCGGGAACAGATAGTGGTGATCCGCCGCCGTGGTACAGCCGGATAGCAGCAGCTCGGCCAGTGCCAGCCGGGTGGCCTGGTGCAGCATCTCCGGCTCCAGGCCGGCCCAGACCGGATACAGCGTTTGCAGCCAGGGGAACAGCTCCTTGTTCAGCGCCTCTGGCAGGGCCCGCGTCAGCGTCTGGTAGAAGTGGTGATGGGTATTGATCAACCCGGGGATCACCACATGCCGGCTGGCATCGAACACTTCGTCGCAGGGCTGCGCCGGTTCGCCGCCGAGTGCCACGCACTCGACGATGCTGCCGGCTTCGATCACCAGGCCGCCACGGCAGTCGGCGTCATGGTTGGTGTGGATCGCCAGCGGCTGCTTGATCCAGACTCGGTTGGCGCTGCTGTTCATCGAACTCAACTTCTTACTCAACTCTTTACTTAACTCTAATTATTTAACTTTGGGCGTGGAACGGTTTACCGAGCGACATCGGTGCCAGCAGACGCGCGCGGACCTGGTTACGCGACAGCAGCACCAGCACGACGATGGTCGCCGCATAGGGCAGGGTGGCCATCAGGTTCGGCGAGACGCCGAAGCCCAGCCCCTGGAACACCAGGTGCAGGATGCTGGCGAGCCCGAACAGCCAGGCGCCGAGCAGCACCCGCTCCACCTTCCAGCTGGCGAACACCACCAGCGCCAGCGCGATCCAGCCGCGTCCGGCACTCATGTTCTCGACCCACAGCGGAGTGTAGGCCAGCGACAGGTAGCCCCCGGCCAGACCCGCCATGGCGCCGCCGAACATCACCGCCAGGTAGCGCGTGCGCATCACCGGCAGGCCGATCGCATTGGCGGCATGGGGGTTCTCGCCCACCGCCTTGACCACCAGCCCCGGGCGGGAGCTGCGGAAGAACCAGAACACCGCCGCAAACAGCGCGAACGACAGATAGACGATCAGGTCCTGGTGAAACAGCATCCGCCCCAGCAGCGGGATGTCGCTGAGCAGCGGCAGTGCGATCGGCTCCAGCCCCTGGATCGGTTTGCCGACGAACTCGCTGCCGATAAATGCCGATAGCCCGGTGCCGAAGATCGTCAACGCCAGTCCGGTGGCCACCTGGTTGGCGTTCAGCCCCAGGGCGATCACGCCAAATAGCAGCGACATCAGCACGCCGGCGGCGATCGCCAGCAGGAAGCCGAGGAAGACGCTGCCGCTGAGCAGCGCGACGACGAAGCCGATCACGGCCCCCATCAGCAGCATCCCCTCCTGGCCCAGGTTCAACACGCCGCTCTTTTCGCATACCAGCTCACCGAGGGCAACCAGCAGCAGCGGAGTACCGGTACGCACCATCGCGTACAGAATATTGGAAAGCAGATCGATATCCATCAGAGCGCTGTCTCCTGGTTAACGGGGGCGGTAGCGGGAACGGCTTTACCGGCGGACAGGGCCGGAATACGGATGCGGAAGTTGATCAGTACATCGCAGGCCAGCAGGTAGAACAGCAGCATCCCCTGGAACAGGCCGGTCAGTGCCACCGGCAGGCCGAGATCGATCTGTGCCATCTCGCCGCCCATGTAGATCAACGCCATCAGCAGCGTCGCCAGCAGGATTCCGACCGGGTGCAGGCGACCGAGGAAGGCGACGATGATCGCCGCGTAGCCGTAACCGGGGGAGATGCTCGGCACCAGCTGGCCGATCGGACCGGCCACTTCGCCGACCCCCGCCAGGCCGGCCAGGGCGCCGCTGATCAGCAGGCTGATCCAGACCAGGCGCTTTTCCCGGAACCCGGCCAGGCGCGCGGCGCTGGCATCGAGCCCGAGCACCTTGATCTGGAAGCCGAGGAAACTGCGGCTCAGCAGTACCCAGACCACGACCACGGCGAACAGGGCGAACACCATGCCGAGGTGGATGCGGGTGCCATCGATCAGCGTCGGCAGGATCGCCGAATCGGAGAACATCGCCGATTCGGGGAAGTTGTAGCCGTCCGGATCCTTCAACGGCCCGTGCACCGACCAGATCAGCAGGTTCAACGCGATGTAGTTGAGCATGATCGTGGTCAGGATCTCGTTGGCGTTGAACGCCGTCTTCAGCCAGGCCGCCAGCGCCGCCCATAATAGCCCGCCGGCCATGCCGGCCAGCAGTACCGCCGGCAGCACCCAGGCCGCTTCGATATCGATCAGGGCCAGGGCGCAGGCGCTGCCGACCAGGCCACCCATCAGCAGCTGCCCTTCCGCGCCGATGTTCCACACCTTGGCGCGGTACACCACCGCCAGGCCGATGGCGCAGAGCAGGATCGGTGCCGCCTTGACGCATAGCTCCGCCAGGCCGTAGGTATCGGAGATCGGTTTCACCAGCAGCGTATGCAAGGCGACCAGCGGGTCCTGGCCGAGCAGGCCGAACAGGATGGCGCCGCTGACCAGGGTCAGTACGCCGGCTAGGACAGGGGAGAGCCACGCCATCAGCTTGGAGTGCTGGCCCCTGGGTTCGAGTTTGATCATCGGTCTATTCCGTCCTAAATCGTCACGCGGCCGCGTCGGCCTGAGGGAAGTCGCCCGCCATCCAGCGGCCCACCTCGTTGATACTGGTCTGCGGCGTCGGCTTCAGCGGCGACAGCCGGCCGTGGCAGATCGCGCCGATGCGGTCGGAGATCTGGAACAGCTCGTCGATATCCTCGGACACCACCAGGATCGCCGCACCCTGGTCGCGCAACTCGATCAACGCCTTATGGATCGCCGTCGCCGCGCCGATATCGACGCCCCAGGTGGGGTGCGCGGCGATCAGCAGTTTCGGCCCCTGCATGATCTCGCGGCCGATGATGAACTTCTGCAGGTTACCGCCGGAGAGGCTGGCGGCATGGGCTTCGCTGTCCGGCGTCTTGACCTTGTAGCGCTCGATGATCTGTTCGGCGAACGCACGTACCTTGCCGTGGGAAACCATGCCGCGGCGGACCAGCCCGGTCAGGAAACCGGTCAGCAGGGCGTTTTCGCGCAGGCTCATGTCCGGTACCGCACCGCGGCCGAGACGCTCCTCCGGCACGAACGCCAGCCCCTCGCTACGCCGTTGCCGCGGACACAGGTGACCGACCGGGCCGCTGGGGAAGTGGATCGCATCGTGGTTCTCGATCTGGTCCTCGCCGCTGAGCGCGGCCAGCAGCTCCTCCTGGCCGTTACCGGCCACTCCGGCGATGCCGACGATCTCGCCGGCATTGACGTCGAAACTGACCTGTTGCAGATCGACCCCGAACGGGTCTTCGCTGATCCGGCTCAACCCCCGCACCTGCAGGAACGGCTCCTCGCCGAGCACCTTCGGGTAATCGGTGCTGATCGGCGTATCATCGCCGACCATCATCCGCGCCAGCGAACTGGCATCCTCCTCGGCGGGGATGCAGGCCCCGGACACACGCCCGGCGCGCAGAATGGTGGCGCGGTGACACAGCGCCCGCACCTCGTTCAGCTTGTGGCTGATGAACAGGATGGAGCAGCCCTCGGCCGCCAATTGGCGCAGGGTCACGAACAGCGTCTCCACCTCCTGCGGCGTCAATACCGAGGTGGGCTCGTCGAGGATCAGCAGCTTGATCGGCTGTACCAGGCAGCGCACGATCTCGACTCGCTGCCGCTCGCCCACCGACAGGGTGTGCACCTCGCGCTCCGGGTTCAGCTCCATGCCGTATTTTTTCGACACTTCACTGATACGTGCCGCCAGCGTCGGGAGGTCACCGGCATCGTCGCCCAGCGCCAGGGCGATGTTTTCGGTGATGGTCAGGGTATCGAACAGCGAGAAGTGCTGGAACACCATGCCGATACCGAGCTTGCGAGCGTGGGCCGGGTCGCGGACCTCGATCGGCAGGCCGTCCCACAGCAGCTCGCCGCGATCGGGTTTCACCAGCCCGTAGATCACCTTCATCAGGGTGCTTTTGCCGGCGCCGTTCTCGCCGAGCAGGGCATGGATTTCGGCGGGCGCTATCGTGAGGTCTATACCATCGTTCGCCACGCAGCCGGGGTAGACCTTGGTGATGCCACGCAGGGTCAAGCGGGGCGGCGCTGGCGGTACTGCTTGTGTGTCGGCCATCGATTCTGCTCTTCAAATACTGGTCGGAGTGCCGGGCGCGGAAACCGAGCCCCTGGCCCCTCGTGCTATCGATAAAAACTGTCGGTTCAAACGAGACCCGCAATCGATGCAAAAACCTGACCAATTGGTCATCTTTTTAAAGTTGACTATTCGGTCAGTTTTGGCAGAGTTTGTGCTTTATTTGACTGACCCGACAACTTACATGGCGGAATTATAACGGGGTTTACGCACATTTACCCAACCTGGGACGGATCCGCCCTTAGCGCATGAACCCAAGCCGCACTATCATTAAATACAAGTAGTTATGAAGCATATTTCCATTATAGAAAGCGCCAGCAATGCGTGCCGGAGAGTCGAACCATGATCCGTTTCCTGTTCAACGATGAGCCGGTCACACTCGAGCAGAACGCACCGGAACAGACCGTTCTGGAATACTTGCGCACCATTTCGATGCATAGAGGTACCAAAGAGGGGTGCGCCTCCGGCGATTGCGGCGCCTGCACCGTGGTTGTCGCCAGCGCCATCACGACGCCCGCGGGCGGCCCCCAACTGCACTATGCCAGTTTGAACAGCTGTATTACCTTCCTCGGCACGCTGCACGGTAAACAGCTGCTGACCGTTGAACATCTGGCCAACGCCGGGCAGTTGCACCCGGTACAGCAGGCGCTGGCCGATCATCATGGCAGCCAGTGCGGCTTCTGTACTCC
>QKGH01000032.1 GCA_003250495.1 Marinobacterium sp. | reverse complement strand
AAAATAACATAAGGAGATCTTTCGCTGATCTAAAAGGGTATTTCATACCGTTTGCTCACTGCCGAAAGGGTACTGCGGCTAAAGAAGGGCCCGGCCCCTGCCGGCAAGCGGCAGCTGTAGCGAATAGGATTAGAATTGCCGCCAAAGGCGGGGGTGAACTTTGAAAATCCATCAATCAGTCCCTTTGGATTTTTCGTGGTATTTTCATGCATCTACTGCCTGTCTGATGCCTGGTTCAGTGTGGTGCCTTTTCGATAAAGGCACAAGTCGGGTGTGCCAAATCGTAGCTATATGCCTAATGTCTGAGTCGGGTCGATACCAGGTCATTCCGACTTCGTGTCGCTGACCAAGAGCCACCACACAATCCTCTGTTGAATCGGCTCATTTCAGACCACGTCGGACTCCACCCATCAGCCACTGGATACCCTGTTATCTAGTCTGCTGACAGAGGAGCAGTTTACCCCTGGCCACAGCAGTGTCTTTGCGCTGTTCACCACCGTCTCAGGCTGAGACGGCGTCGCGAATTGAAACAGCGTTTAAGTGTCAGAAATCGCCTTTAAAACAACTTAATAAATTGAAAAATAACGATATTTAAAATCTGGCACGCTCTGTGTCTTTACTCCTCATGTCCGTCAATCTTACCCGGCAGGGCAGGGGGCTGGTGCCTGAATCAGGCGCTCCTGTCCTGACCCCATGAGGAGGTCTCATTTTGAATAAACCCATGCCGAAACCGCTGCTGCAGGGGCTGATGGCATCGGCCCTGGCCCTGGGGATCCAGGCGGCCCATGCCGAAGGCGAGGCGCAGCAGATCATCGACAGCACCTGCGTCGCCTGCCATACCAAGGAGTCCGACCAGTCCTGGAGCCGCATCAGCCATATGCGCAAGACGCCGGAAGGCTGGCTGATGACCATCGCCCGGATGCAGACCATGCATGGCCTGAAGATCTCCGATGCCGACCGCCGCACGCTGGTCAAATACCTGGCCGACAAGCAGGGGCTGGCGCCGGCTGAGACCGAGGGTTACCGCTACGCGTTGGAGCGGCGCACCAACACCCACGAAGAGTTCGATTCCCAGCAGTTCACCGAGATGTGCGCACGCTGCCATTCCGGGGCGCGGGTCAAGTTGCAGTACCGTCCGCAGGCCGAGTGGGATTACCTGGCCAACTTCCACCTGGGGCAGATCCCCTCCCTCGAATACCACGCCCTGGCCCGCGACCGCGACTGGTGGCCGATCGCCCAGAACGAGATCGTGCCGATGCTGGGCAAGGAGCAGCCGCTGGCAACCAAGGCCTGGAGCGATTGGCAGCAGCAACCGGCGCTGCCGGTCAGCGGACACTGGACCCTGGCCGGTCACCTGCCGGGCAAGGGTCAGCTGATGGCGGAGATGACCGTGGTGCCGGCGGCAGGCAAGGATCAATACAGCCTGACCCTGAGCGGACGTTTTGCCGACGGTACGCCGGTCAGCGGCAGCGGCAGTGCGATCGTCTACACCGGTTACGAGTGGCGCGCCAGCCTGAGCCTGGGCGATATCGAGATGCGCCAGGTGTTCGCGCTGAAGGATGGCGAACTGAGCGGACGCATGTTCGATATCAGCGATGACAGCAACGGTATCGATATCCTCGGCGCCCGCACAGAGTCCGGCGCCAGCCAGCTGCTGGCGGTGCAGCCGGGCTACCTGAAAGCCGGCGTCGACACCGAACTGACGCTGGTCGGCAGCAACCTGCAGGGCACGCCGAACCTGGGCAAGGGGGTCAGGCTGCTGAAGGTGCTGGATAGCAGCGATAACGAGATCCGGGTGCTGGCGCGCGCCTCCGCCAAGGCCCAGGGCGTGCAGGCGGTCAGCGTCGGTAGCGCCGGCGGTGCCAGCCTGGCGGTCTACGACAAGGTCGCTGCCGTGAAAGTGGTGCCCGAGTTCGCCGTGGCCCGTATCGGCGGCAATGGCAGCTCCACCAAGGAACTGCCGGCGCGCTTCGATGCCGAGGCCTGGTCCGCCGGTAAGGATGGCAAAGCCGGTACCGCGGACGACTTCCGCATCGGTGTGATGCCGGCCACCTGGAAGGTAGCGCCGTTCGACGCCCAGGCGGAGGAGGACCAGGATGTGAAATTCGCCGGGGTGATGCAGACCTCCAGCGGCATCTTCACGCCGGCCGGCGCGGGCCCCAACCCGGAGCGCAAGATGATGACCAACAACGCCGGCCATCTGAAGGTGATCGCCGATGTCGCGGATGCCGGTCAGACCCATAGCGCCGAGGCGGAACTGATCGTGACCGTACAGCGCTGGAATAACCCACCGATCCCCTGATCGAACCGCTGTTCCTGAGGAGCGGGCGCTGCTGCCCGAACGTCCGCGGGGCGCCAGGCGTCCCCGGCCGATCCATTCGAGGAGAGAGAGTATGGGTGCTTATTTCAACCTGAACGAAAACAACCTGCACGAGGTCGCGGTGGAGGGCAGCCGGTTGCTGTTCCATATCCCCACCAGCTCGCTGTTCAGCATGGACGCGCTGACCGCCGACATCATCGACACGCTGCGCAGTGGCCGCAAAAGCGCCGAACAGCTGGTCGAGGGGCTGCGCCAGCGCTTCGACGACAGCGAGATCCAGGACACGGTGCGCGAGCTGATCGCGCTGGAGCTGATCAGCGACGGCCGGCCGCTCAGCGCCGAGAGCCCGGTACAGCGGGTGGAGCAGTTCCCGCTCTCCACCGTGGTGCTGAACGTCAATACCGGCTGCAACCTGAGCTGCACCTACTGCTACAAGGAGGATCTCGACAAGCCCTCCGCCGGACGCAAGATGGAGCTGCAGACCGCGATCGACTCGATCGAGCTGCTGCTGCGCGAGTCACCCGACGAGAAGCTGTACAACGTGGTGTTCTTCGGCGGCGAGCCGCTCAGCAACCGGCCGTTGATCGAAGCCGTGGTGGCCTACTGCGACCGCCGCTTCGCCGAACTCGGCAAGCGCGTGGACTACGTGATGACCACCAACGCCACGCTGCTGACCGACGAGATCATCGACTGGCTCAATGCCCACCATTTCGGCCTGTCGGTGAGCATGGACGGCCCCAAGGCGATCCACGACAAGAACCGCATCACTGTCGGCGGCCAGGGCACCTACGACCTGGTGCGGCGCAAGGCGCTGCGTCTGCTGGAGCGCTATGACTCGCGCCCGATTGGCGCCCGCGTCACGCTGACCCGCGGTACCACTGAGGTGGAGCAGATCTGGGATCACCTGTTCAACGAGATGGGGTTTGCCGAGGTCGGCTTCGCGCCGGTCACCTCCGGCGATATCTCCAGCTTTAACCTGACCGGCGATGAGCTGCAGGAGGTGTTCGCCGGCATGAAGCGGCTGGGTCAGAAGTACCTGGAGGCGGCGCTGGAGCACCGCAACATCGGCTTCTCCAACATGCACCAGCTGATCACCGACCTGCACGAGGGGCACAAGAAGTCGCTGCCCTGCGGCGCCGGGCTGAAGATGCTGGCGGTGGACCACGAGGGCGGCCTGAACCTGTGTCACCGCTTCACCGGTTCCGACCTGCCCACCTTCGGCGACGTCAAGAGCGGCGTGCAGAAGGTGGAGCTGGGCGAGTTCCTGTCGCAGCGGCTGGATCGTACCGACACCGGCTGTGCCAGCTGTCGTATCCGCAACCTCTGCTCCGGCGGCTGCTACCACGAGAGCTATGCCCGTTATGGCGATCCGGCCCATCCCACCTACCACTACTGCGATCTGATGCGGGACTGGGTGGACTTCGGCATCCAGGTCTACAGCCGGATCATGGCGTCCAACCCCGCCTTCATTGACCACTTTATTTCGCCGCGGAGGGCGAGCTGATGAAACATTTAAAAGCCATCAACAACAAGGCGCAGCTGCTCAGCCAGGCTGCGGAACAGGACAAGGTGGAAGAGGTGGTGGCGATGAACTCCGTCGCCGGTTGCGCCTCGACCTTCGACCCGGGCTGGGAGATCGACGCCTTCGGCGGCGTGGCCTCGCTGTGCCAGCCGATGGAAGCGGACCTGTACGGCTGCTCCGACCCCTGCTGGTGGCCGGCCCAGGTGCCGGACATGATGAACACCTATCCGAACTGGGACGACAACGCCGCAAGCACCAAGGACGACTGGCGCAATCTGGGCACCGTGTTCCCGGGCGATAAAAAGTAAGGTGGAGTAACGAGATGATGAAACAGCTGAAAAGCAAAGCCCCGCTGGCACTGGCGATCGCGGGGCTGGTGGCCGGCCTGAGCGGTTGCGCGGGGCTGGAGTCCACGGCCGCGACCGGGCCGAGCCTGGCGCCGGGCAGCGAGTACATGGTGATGGCCAACCGTCCGAGCCAGCTGCACGTGCTCGATCTGCAGACCGACAAGCTCTACAAGAGCTGCGACGTCCCGGGCGACTTCGGCCCCGGCACGCTGCAGATCGCGCCGGACCACAAGACCGCCTATATCCTGACCGACCACTACGAGCGGATCTACGCGGTCAACCTGGATAGTTGCGCGCTGAGCTTCAGTGCGAAGATGGCGCAGCAGCCCAACGAGCGCGCCAAGACGATGTACTCGATGGCGCTGAGCCCGGACGGCAAGGAGCTCTACACCATCCAGACCCCGGTGCTGCTGCACCCCGACCGCTACCAGGTCATGGAGCCGCGCCTGGCCGTGTACGACACCGCCGCCGGGCTCGATGCCAAGCCGATCCGCACCTTCCCGGTACCGCGCCAGATCAGCGTGATGCAGGTCGGCAGCGACGGCACCCTGTATATGGCCGGTGCCGACATCTACAAGATGGACGTGCACAGCGGCAAGGTCGATGTGGCGATCCCGTCGCGCAACTGGCAGCGCCCGCTCTATGCGCCGCCCGACGTGCTGAACGTGTGGCCGATCCAGACCCCGCAGAAGGAGTTCACCATCCTCTACACCACCGCCAAGTTCGCGGATGAGAGTTACAACATGGATAGCGCGGAGTGGATCTACGGCTACTTCAACATCGACCTGGAGACGGGGGCGACCGAGACCACGGATTTCGCGCCGTTCACCGAGATCTACTTCACCGGCATGCGTTCGCCGAAGGACCCGAACATCATGTACGGCGTGCTGAACCACCTGGCGAAGTACGACATCAAGCAGAAGAAACTGCTGAAGTCGGCCAACCTGGATCACAGCTACTACACCGTGGCGCTGAACCATGCCGGCAGCAAGGTCTATGTCGGCGGCACCTTCAATGATGTGGCGGTGTTCGACGCCGACACGCTGGAGCCGCTGAACAAGATCCAGGTGCCGGGCGGTGATTTCGCGCCGAGTACCTCGCAGGTGTTCATCCGCTGATCCGCTGCGGCTTTAGCCGGTAGCGCTGCAAGCCGGGGCCCTGTGCCCCGGCTTTTTTGTCGCCATGCGCCAGCGGCGGCGGTGGCGGTAAAGGTGGAGGAGAGTGAAACCTTGCCGATTTGTGATACCGGCTGCGGGGCCCGCTCGGCGATAGTGGAGCCAGCGACAGAAACAGCATCAGGAGAAGGCAACTGTGTCCGTACTTGTTGAAGCGACTGCGGCCAGCGACCAACCACTGCAGTCGATCCGCGGTTATATCGCCACCCGCCCGGCCGACCTGGCGCGCGCCGCGCGCGCCTATATGCTCAGCCACGGCGGCGTACCGTTCGGCTTCCTGCGCACCGAGATCGAACAATCCTGGCGCCGCAGCCTGCGTGCCGGCGTGGACTGCCACGCCCCGATCCTGCGCTGCGCGCCGGAGGTGGACGACGAGCGCGGGGTGCTGCAGCAGAACGAGCTGCTGATCCGCTGCGCCCAGCCCGAGCTGGACAGCCTGGCCCACCACCTCGGTTCCCGTGCGCAGCTGATCCTATGCTCCGCCGATGCCCGTATCCTCGAGCGCCGCGGCGGGGTCGGCAACAGCATTGCCGGGCTGGACCTGAGCCTGCGTCCCGGCGTGGCCTGGC
>QKGH01000299.1 GCA_003250495.1 Marinobacterium sp. | reverse complement strand
TATCCCCTGCTCCCAGCCGTCGAGGGCGAAACGCTGCTCCATCGGCATGCCGGTCATGCCGGCGAAATGGCAGCTCAGCTCCTGCTGCTGGGCGCTGCAGATATTGACGCAGAGCCGGCCGTTGGCCTTGAACACGGCATTGCTATCGCTGTTGCGGTTGATGCAGACCAGCAGCGTCGGCGGCGTATCGGAGACCGAGCAGACCGCCGTGGCGGTCAGGCCGCAGGTGCCGGCCTCGCCCCGCGTGGTCACGATATTGACCGCGGCCGCCAGTTGCGACATCGCGTTACGGAAAAGCTGCTGTTGTTCGTTCTGCATCACATCTCACCCGGTCAAAAAGTCGGCTCCGGCAGGAGCCTGAACTCGTTATGAAATCGTTATCTTATGGCTTCGTTAGGGTTGGCGCGCGCCGCATCACAGTGACAGCACGTCGATCCGTTCCATCACCTGCACCGCACCGCCGCTGTTGCCCGGCGCCTCCTCATCCGCCTCGGCACGGAACCCGGCCAGTTGCTGCGGATCGGCGATACCGTGCGGGAAGCCGAGCTGCAGCGACTTGAAGTCGAACAGTTCGGTATCGGCCAGGTGCGAAGGCACCACGTTGCACAGCGAACGGAACATGGTCTCGATCCGTCCCGGATGGCTCTTGTCCCAGCCCTGCAGCATCTCCTTGATCACCTGGCGCTGCAGGTTCTCCTGCGAGCCGCACAGGTTGCAGGGGATGATCGGGAACTGCTTCAGCTCGGCATACTCGGCGATATCCTTCTCCCGGGCGTAGGCCAGCGGGCGGATCACCATGTTCTTGCCGTCGTCGGACACCAGCTTCGGCGGCATCGCCTTCAGCTTGCCGCCGTAGAACATGTTGAGGAAGAAGGTTTCGAGGATATCGTCGCGGTGGTGGCCCAGGGCGATCTTGTTGGCGCCGATCTGGTCGGCAAAACCGTACAGGGTGCCGCGGCGCAGGCGCGAGCAGAGACCGCAGGTGGTCTTACCCTCCGGCACCACCGCCTTGACGATAGAATAGGTGTCGCGCTCGACGATATGGAAGGGCACGCCGAGCTGCTCCAGATAGGCCGGCAGCACATGCTCGGGGAAACCGGGCTGCTTCTGGTCCAGGTTCACCGCCACCAGCTCGAACCGGATCGGCGCGCTCTTCTGCAGGTTGAGCAGGATATCGAGCATGGCGAAGGAGTCCTTGCCCCCCGACAGGCAGACCATCACCTTGTCGCCATCCTCGATCATGTTGAACGCTTCGATCGCCTGCCCCATCTCGCGCCGCAGCCGCTTCTGCAGCTTGTTCATACGGGTCTTGCGCTTGCGCTCCGCCTCGCCCTCCAGGGCGGCGGCGCCGATCTTCAAGTCTTGCAGGATATCGCTGTGGGTAGAGTCGTGCTGGTTAGAGTCGCTTTGCATAGGGTGGCTGCCGGTGTATCTGGTCACAAAGGGCGCAAGTATAACGCGATGCCGGCCCCGGATCACGGCGTGCCCGACACTCAACCGATACGTTCGATCAGGCGATTGATCCCGTCGACGATCCGCTCCGACAGCTGCTCGACCTCGGCATACATCGCTTCCGCCTCGACCGTGCGCCCCGCCGCCTTGGCCTCGAGGATACGCCCGATCAGCTCATGCATCCGGGTATGCGGCGCCTCCAGCGCGTCGAGCAGGCCGGCATGGGCCGTGAACTGCTCCCGCGCAGCGCCGTAATACCAGCGCCCGAAGTCGCAGTCATGGCCGGAAACGGCCTGCTCGCGCGGAATCTCGGCCTGACCATCGAGGAACGCGCGCAGCCGCATCTTCCACGCCTGGTGCGCGGCCCGGGCCACCTCCAGTTCGACCTTGTCGTTGCGCGTCACCTTGAAGCGCCGCACCATCTTCATCAGTTGCGACAGCTCCTGACCGATGAACGCGGTGGAACGCATGATGTCGCTGGCGCCGCTGGCGGTCTCGTCGGCGCCGCCGCCGATCGCCACCAGCGAGCGGTTGATCGTTTCGCTGACCTGGGTCTGCTGCTCCGCCGCCGAGGCGATCTGGGCGGTCATATCGCGGATCGCGTCCATGGCGCCGGCGATGCTGGTCAGCGCCTCCCCCGCCTCGGCGGCGCGCTCCACCGTTTCGGCGGACTGTTTCTGGCTGTCCTCGATCACTTCGACGCTCTTGCGGGTCCCACCCTGCAGCGCCTGGATCATGTCGTTGATCTCGGCGGTGGAGTTCTGCGTCCGCGCTGCCAGCGAGCGCACCTCGTCGGCCACCACGGAGAACCCCCGTCCCTGCTCGCCGGCGCGGGCCGCCTCAATGGCGGCGTTCAGCGCCAGCAGGTTGGTCTGTTCGGCAATGGCGCGGATCACATCGAGGATGGAGTTGATCTCCGCCGTCCGCGTCTCCACATCGCGCACTACCGCGCCGGTCGACGCCACATCGGCGGCCAGCATGTTGATCGACGCGATCGACTGCTGCACCACTTCGCTACCGCGCCGGGTCTGGTCGTCGGCATGCAGGGTGACGTCGGCGGTCACCGCCGCACTGTGCGCCACCTCCTGCGCCGTGGCGGTCATCTGGTTCATCGCCGCCGCCACGTCGGTGGTCTCCTGGCGCTGACGGTTCGCCAGCACCAGGGTCTTTTCGGTCACCTCGAACAGCTGCGACCCAGCCGACGACACCGACGCGGAGGTCACCATCAGTTGCTGTACCAGGCTCTCGATCTTGCCGACGAACAGATTGAACTCGTTGGCGATATCGGTCAGCTCGTTGTTGCCGGTCGTCGCCAGGCGCTGGGTCAGGTCGCCGTCGCCACTGGAGATGTTGTTCATCGCCGCGCTCATCCGCGCCAGCGGCAGCGCAATCGTGCGCCCGATCGCCAGCGAGATCAGGGTGCCGACCAGCAGGAACGCCACCCCGATCAGCAGCACCTCATACAGTGCCGCCGCGAAGGCATCGACATAGCTGGAACGATCCATCCGGATCATCAACACGCCCAGCGGCCGCCCCGAAAAATCGTCGAGCGCCCGGGCATATACCGCCGTGGGGGTCGTGCCGGAATCGTCCTTGAACTCCAGCACCCCGCCATTGAGCAGACTGGCGAACTGCTCCGCCCGCAACGGCTGCCCGTCGCTGAAGGTGGTCGCGAATGTCTTCATGCCGGCGTCGGTGTTCAGCAACAGCGCCAGATCGAGCCCGGTATCGGCTTTCACCTGGTCGAAGAACGTCTGTCCCAGCGAAAACCCGAACTCCAGTGTCCCCCAGTGGCGCCCCTCCAGCGTGACCGGCACCACCCCGCGGATACCGAGACCGGCGACCCCCTGCTCCACACCGCCGACCGGCTGGCGCGTGCTATTGGCATCGACCACGGTCTGGCGGAAAGCGGACAGATCGTCGCCGAACTTCTCCGGTTTGTGCACCCGCAACCAGGAGGTCGCCGGTGGGGTATGGAACTGCAGCTGGCGCAGTCCATATTCGGCCCCGAGACGTTTGAACGCCCCCTGCAACTCCCGCTGCAGCGCATCGCGGTCGCCATTTTTCAGCAGCTGCTGCAGCTGCGGCTGCTCCACCAGCTCGGTGGCCAGCGCCAGCGCCAGCCGTTTCTCGGAGTTGATACGGTCGACGATCTTGTCGTAATGCCCCCGCAGCTCACGCGCTTCGGCGGAGTGGATGATATTGACGATGTCGTACATCACCGCCGGCAGCACGACGGCACAGACCAGTAGCAGCAGAGAGCAAAAACCGATGATGATGCGGGTGCGGATGCGTAGGCGATTGAACATCTGGATCCCTGATGATTCGGCAACGCGCCGGCGACGGCTCGGACGACGGCGCTTATTCCAATGGATAATATCGATATCTTATCCAACTTATCCCGGGGCACAACTACCGGGACACAACTCCCTGGGCCCTATTCCCGTGCGTAAGCGGATTATTCGTGCACCGCCAGCCAACCGATCTCGATCGCCGTCGCCGAGCCGACCACGGCGAAATCGAGGCTCGGCGGCAGCAACGCCCAGCCGGGACTGACCTGCACCCGCCCACCCATGATCTCGGCCCGCTGCTGCGGAAACAGCGGCGTCTGCACCGGGTCGCCGAAACCGTCGGGCCACAGCGGCTGGCCGGTCTGCATATCGTATTTATCGCTGGCACCGAGGGTGTGCAGCAGCTCGTGGGCGGCGACGAAATTGTTGACGCTCTGCCGCTCGGCACTGGCAAAGCCGTTGACCAGGCCGATCCCCCCCTTCTGCATACCGAGCGAGTGCTGCAGCCCCAACGGGTTGCCGGGGGCATAGAAGCTCATGAAGATACGGATATCGCCGCCGGCGCTCCAGCCATCATATTGCCAGACCCACAGCTTCATCTTCAGCGCCCACCACAACGATTGCAGGATGCTGGGGGTTTCCGGAACCGCCGGCGGCAGCGATTGCACCTCCGGCTCCAGTTCGACCAAAATCGGCTTGTCGAGGCCGAGTCGATAGCGCTTGGCTTCCCGGCTGAAGAAACGCTCCATATCGGCGAAGGAACTCGCGTCCAGCGACGCCAGGTGACGGGCGGTGGCGGGTTGGTGATCGGCGTTGATCGGGTAGATTCGCACCCGCACCGGCGAGTGCCAGTCCACCCGGTGCGGCAGGGCCAGCAGCAGGTAGAGGCAGAGCAGGGCCAGCAGCAGCGTCAGCAGCGTGATGCGCAACCAGGCAAACAGTGCAGCACGCCTCATCCTCGCCTCCGTTCAATGCCCGCCACAAAATGCCCGCCACAATCAGTGCCCGGCGCACTGCCGGGCCGTTGTCACCATCATCACGCAAACAGCCCGGCGACGACAAGGTAGCGTGCCAGCTTGCCCAGCGCGATCAGCGCAGCGCTGGGGGCCAGGCGCAACCCCAGCCAGCCGGCCACCAGGCACAGCGGATCGCCGATCAGCGGCAGCCAGGCCAGCAGCAGCGCCAGCGGACCGTAGCGCAGCAGCAGCCGGTGCGCACGCTGCTGCGACGGCTGCTCCAGCAGATGCAGCGGCCAGCGCCGGCGTAGCCAGACGCCCATCAGGAAGGTGATCAGGCTGCCGGCCACATTGCCGGCGCTCGCCACCAGCACCGGTAGCCAGAAGCCGTTACCCTGCGCCACCTGCCAGGCCAGCAGCGCTTCGGAACCGCCCGGCAGCAGGGTCGACGAGATCAGCGCACTGAGAAACAGGCTCAGCAACGAATGCTCGTTCAATAGCGCCAACAGCGCGGACCAGGCCATGCCGCTCAGACCGCCTCCAGCCCCTGCGCGATACAGCGCAGCAGGCCGTAGTCGTAGGCGCCGGCCAGCGCCTCATGTACCGCCTTCAGCGAACCGCCCTTGTGGCGGCGGTATTCGAGGATGGTCTGCTCGATCTGCTGCCGCTCGCCCGCCGGCAGCTCCACTACTTCGTCGACGGCGATCTGGCCGTTACGGATCGCCTGCGCCAAGTGGCCGTAGATCGCATTGGGCGACAGCTTCTGCTGCCGCGCCACCTGCGCCACCGTCATCCCGGCGCGGTACAGCAGCAGCGACTCCTCCGCCTGCTGGCCGCCGCTCGCCTCCGCCGGCGCCGACTGGTGTTCGGCGATCAGCGCCAGGAACGGCTCGCCATACTGCGCCAGCTT
>QKGH01000378.1 GCA_003250495.1 Marinobacterium sp. | reverse complement strand
CAGCAGCCGTTGAAGTGCCAATGGTCAGGCTGCTGATATTACCGGTTGCGGTCAGCGCTGCTGCGGTCGCATCGCGGCTGCCACGGGTGCCCAATTCGGTGGTACGGAAGCTATCGATCTTGACGCTGATGGTTTCGTTAGCCTTGTCGCCGACCTGGATGTTTTCGGCAAAGCTGCCGCCGAAGATATCTTTGCTGCCGAAACGGGTGGTGGTGGCGATACGGTCAAGTTCGTTTTTCAGCTGAACGACTTCGTCATTCAGCGCTTTACGTTCGTCATTGCCGTAGCTGCCGTTGGCTGACTGCAGCGCCAGTTCACGCATACGCTGCAGGATGTTGGTGGTTTCCTGCATCGCGCCTTCAGCGGTCTGGGCCAGGGAGATACCGTCGTTGGCGTTGCGCACCGCTACGTTCAAGCCGTTAACCTGGCTGGTCAGGCGGTTGGCGATCTGCAGGCCTGCGGCGTCGTCCTTGGCACTGTTGATGCGCAGACCGGAAGACAGGCGCTGCAGAGAGGTTTGCAGATCACCCTGGGAACGGGACAGGTTGCGCTGGGCGTTGAGGGACGCAATGTTTGTGTTGATAACAGCCATTTTAGTTCTCCTTCATCCACCCTGTATCGGGGTTGCCTTGGGCGGCGTTGCCAGGGCGGCAAATTGGTGAATCGAGTGCCGTTGAAGCGGTTTAGTTTGATCCGTTTTCTTCGGCTTGATTGGGTTAGCGACCTGGCAGACGAAAACTTTAAGAAAAATTTTGTGTAATGATTAACAGACTGTCTGCGTTCACGGACGTCTGGTTCGGGCGCTGCCGATGAGGGGAATCGGTGCGGGGCGAGGGCGACCTATATAAAAAGAAAGATCGAAAGGGCAACGGCGTAGCGGCGGGAGCGAGTGTCAATCTATTGACATGAGGTTTCCTTGCGGTAGATTGCCAGAATACCGACAAACAGGGATCCGCTGATGCGCGCCACCGGAGAAAAGCTGCCCGATATCCCCCGCGCTGCGCTGCTGTTGATCGACGATCACCTGGAAAGACGGCGTCAGTTGCATGACTGCCTGCAGTTCATCGATCGAGAGTGTCATGTTTTTGACTTTGTCGGCTGGTTGCAACGGGGCAAGTCCGTAGACCTCAATCGAGTCGAAGCGGTATTGCTGGGGGCAAGCAGCTTACCAATCTCTCTGCCCAAGCTGATTGCCGAACTCGATACCGACGAACGGCGCATGCCCAAGATCCTGGTTTGCGATTGGCCGGAGCTGGCGCTGGAAACCCGGCCAGAGGCCGGCATCGTCGGGCAGCTGGATCCCCCCTACCGCTATGAGCAGGTGCTGGACCTGCTGCACCGCTGCGGGCTGTTCAATGCCCGTCAGGATGACAACGAACCTCCCGAATACAGTACCTTTGTCGGCCAAACCCAGGCGATGCGCGAGGTCAAACACCTGATTGCCCAAGTCGCGCCACGGGATATCAGTGTGCTGATCACCGGTGAGTCGGGTACCGGGAAGGAGGTGGTAGCGCGCACGCTACATGAGCACTCGCCGCGCGCTTCCGGTCCCTTCGTGCCGGTCAACTGTGGTGCCATCCCCTCGGAGTTGCTGGAGAGCGAACTGTTCGGCCATGAGAAGGGGGCGTTTACCGGGGCGATCTCCAGCCGGGCCGGGCGGTTTGAGCTGGCACAGGGAGGGACGCTGTTCCTCGACGAAATTGGCGATATGCCGTTGCAGATGCAGGTCAAACTGCTGCGTGTGTTACAGGAGCGCCAGTTCGAGCGGGTTGGCGGTAATCGTACGCTCGAGGCCGATGTGCGGATCGTGGCGGCCACCCACAAGGATCTGGAGCAGATGATTGCGAACGGTGAGTTTCGCGAGGATCTGTATTATCGGCTCAATGTTTTCCCGATCGAGATGCCGGCCCTGCGCGAGCGGATCGAAGATCTGCCGTTGTTGATCAATGCGTTGATTGAAAAGCTGAATGCGCAGGGGATGGGGCGTTTTCGCTTTCACCCCGCGGCGCTGGAGTCGTTGCAGCACCATCGTTGGCCCGGGAACGTGCGCGAACTCGCCAACCTGCTCGAACGTCTGGCGATCATCTATCCCGATGGGGTGGTGGGGGTGTCCGAGCTGCCGCCAAAATTCCGTCATATCCCGGAACCGCATCCCGAACGCTATCTGGCGGAGCGGGCGCAGAAGCCCGCCGCTGCCGACGGGATGGCGGCCCAGGGCCTCCCGATCTGGGAGTGCACACCGACCTTGCCGGCGGAGGGGATAGAGCTGAAGGCCGTACTGGAACGGCTGGAGTTATCGTTGATCGAGCAGGCCCTGGCACAGTGCGACAACGTGGTAGCCCGGGCCGCGGAACTGCTCGGCGTGCGGCGTACGACGCTGGTCGAAAAGATGCGCAAGTACGGGATTTCGCGGCCATGACGGGCGGTGAGGGGCAGGACGGGCGGATCAGGGCGCTGGAGCAGCAGGTTGCTGAGCTACAGCGCCAGTTGCGCGTTGCGCGGGAGGGGCAGCAGGCCGGGGACCGCTTGCGCAAGTTGCTCGACCTCAGTCCCAGCGGTGTGCTGGTGATCGATAACCGCGGCACCGTCAGCGAATGTAACCCCGCGGCGGAGCGTCTGCTCGGCACCGCATTGCGGGGCGAGCGCTGGGTCGATGTGATCGCCGCCTGCTTCGCGCCTCGACCCGACGATGGCCACGAGGTATCGCTGAGGAACGGGAGACGCGTCAGTCTGGCAACCCGGGCGCTGGAGGGGGAGCCGGGACAGCTGGTATTCCTGTCGGACCAGACCGATACACGTCGGCTGCAGCAGCAGTTGCATCATTATCAGCGCCTGTCGGAGATGGGGCGAATGACCGCTTCCCTGGCCCATCAGGTACGCACGCCGCTCTCTACCGCGCTGATCTACACCAGTCACCTGATGACCCCGGGCCTTACCGAGGAGCAGAGGATTCGCTTTGCCGGCAAGGTGAAGTCCAGTCTCAGCCACCTGGAGCAGCAGGTGCGCGATATGCTGGTGTTCGCCCGCGGCGAGACCAGACTGGAGAACCGTATCAGTGCGGCCGAACTGCAGAGCCGGATCGACGACCTGCTCGATGTACCGCTGGCCCAGCACGATGCCGACTGCAGTTTCGACAACCAGGCGGGGGATCTGGAGATCCAGTGCAATCTGGAGACCCTGCTGGGGGCGGTGTTGAACCTGGTCAACAACGCGTTGCAGGCGTGCGGCGCGGGAGCGGAGTTGCTGATCCGGCTCAGTGCCGAGGGGGCGGCGCTGCGGCTCGATGTGATCGACAACGGACCGGGGATGAACGCCGACCAGCTGCGTCGCGCACTGGAGCCCTTCTACACCACCAAGGCGCATGGTACCGGACTGGGACTGGCGGTCGCCCAGGTGATCGCCCGTGCCCATCATGGCGAGTTCCGGCTGACCTCTGCGCCCGGTGCCGGGACCTGCGCCACCTTTTTGTTACCCTGCGTCAATCACCCGGAAGGAGAGCCCGTATGAGTGCCGAGAGCAGTGTCAACGTGTTGATTGTCGAAGATGATCTGGAGTTGCGTGAAGCACTGGCGGATACCCTGGCGCTGGCCGGGATCGGTTTCCAGTTGGCTGGCAACGGTATCGAGGCGCTGGAGCGTTTGAAGCAGCACAGCGTGCAGATGGTAATCAGCGACGTCAACATGCCCGGTATGGACGGCCATCAGTTGCTTGCCGAGCTGCGCCGCACCCATCCGGCGCTGCCGGTGGCGTTGATTACGGCATTCGGGCAGGTACAGAAGGCGGTGGAGGCGATACGCGGCGGGGCGGTCGATTACCTGATGAAACCGTTCGAGCCGCAGCAGTTGCTCGAGCTGATCCGGTTGCATACCAGCGGCCGCCAGGCGCCCGAGCAGCGCGAGCAACCGATCGCCGAGGCGGAGGGCAGCCGGCGTTTGTTGCAGCTGGCGGAGCGCGTGGCACAGACCGATTCCACGGTGCTGATTACCGGTGAATCCGGCTCTGGGAAGGAGGTGCTGGCGCGCTATATTCACGATCACTCCGCCCGTGTCGAACAGCCCTTCGTGGCGATCAACTGCGCGGCGATTCCGGAAAATATGCTGGAAGCCACGCTGTTCGGGCATGAAAAGGGGGCCTTTACCGGTGCCTATAGCAGTGCGCCGGGGAAGTTCGAGCAGGCCAATGGCGGGACCCTGCTGCTGGATGAGGTCAGCGAGATGGATCTCGGCTTGCAGGCGAAGCTATTGCGCGTGTTGCAGGAGCAGGAGGTGGAGCGCATCGGCGGGCGCAAGACGATCAAGCTCGATGTACGGGTGCTGGCGACCAGCAACCGGCAGTTGGAGTCCTATGTGGCGGAGGGGCGCTTTCGTGAAGACCTCTACTACCGCCTGAACGTGTTTCCGCTACAGTGGCAGCCGCTGCGCGAACGCCCGGAGGATATCGTGCCGCTGGCGCAACGCATCCTGGCGCGTCACTGCCGCAAAATGAAGCGCCCACCGGTACAGCTGTCGCCGCTGGCGCGCCAGGCCTTGAGCGATTACCGCTGGCCGGGCAATGTGCGCGAGCTCGATAACGTCCTGCAGCGGGCGCTGATCCTGCAGCCCGGCACGCTGATCGACAGCGCCGACCTGCATTTGCAGGCGGGCGCGATCCCGCTGCAGTTGTCATCGGTGGCGCTTGCCGCGGGCGATGAACCTCGCCCGGCAGAGCCAACGGATAACGCCGATAACGGCAGTGTGCTGGGGCAGGATCTGCGTCAGCGCGAGTACCAACTGATTCTCGACGCGTTGCAAAGCTGCGGTGGCAGCCGCAAGGATGCGGCGGAAAAACTCGGCATCAGTCCCCGCACCCTGCGTTATAAACTCGCCCGCATGCGGGAAGAGGGGATTATGCCCGGCGGGGAGTGAACCCCGTCATCTCCCGATCATATTTTCCGATCTATACTGTCCCAACGGCTGTCGCCGCCTGGCGTTGTTCCGATGGCGTATGTGAGTACTTGCTGACGTTGTAGGCCTCTGTTCTTTAGTCTAATGGTCGATAGACCAATGTCTAATTCAGCCGATCAGCACCGCTTCGGTATAACGTTAGCCAGATCCTGCGACATATTCCAACGAGTCGCGGTGTCGGCCGAAATAACAATAAGAGCGGCAATAAATACAAGAAGATTCGCATGGGCATGGCCGGCACGTCGCGCGTATAACAACAAAATTCCAAGGCTAAGGGCATCTAACATGAGCGAAGAAAAGATCTACCCGGTGCAACCGGATTTCGCTGCACAGGCACACGTCGATAACGAGAAATATCTTGCGATGTACGAGCAGTCGGTGAACGATCCGGATGCTTTCTGGGGGGAGCAGGGCAAGCGTCTCGACTGGTTTAAACCCTATACCAAGGTCAAGGACACCACTTTCGACCCTCATAACGTGTCCATCAAGTGGTTTGAAGATGGCACGTTGAATGCCAGCTATAACTGTCTCGATCGTCATCTGGAAACTCGCGGGGACCAGGTTGCCATCATCTGGGAAGGCGACGATCCCAGCGAAGATGAAAAGATCACCTACCGCGACCTGCACCAGCGTGTCTGCCGTTTTGCCAATGTCCTGAAAGCTCAGGGGATTGAGAAGGGCGACGTCGTAACCCTTTACCTGCCGATGATTCCGGAAGCCGCCGTCGCCATGCTGGCCTGTGCCCGTATCGGTGCGGTGCACTCCATCGTCTTTGGCGGTTTCTCTCCCGAAGCACTGGCAGCGCGTATCGAAGGGGCCCAGTCCAAGCTGGTGGTGACCTCCAACTACTCCCTGCGTGGCGGCAAGGTCGTGCCGTTGAAAGAGAACGTCGACAAGGCGCTGAAGCACCCGGGCGCGGCGGCGCATGCCAAGAAGGTGGTGGTCGTCAAGCGCGTCGACAAGGACGTGGTCTGGGATGATAGCCGCGATCTGTGGTACGAAGACGCCGTCGCGGCGGCCTCTGCCGAGTGCCCGGCTGAAGAGATGGAGGCGGAAGCGCCGCTGTTCATCCTCTATACCTCCGGCTCCACCGGTGCCCCGAAAGGTCTGAAGCACACTACCGGCGGTTACATGGTCTACGCGTCGATGACCCACCAGTACGTGTTCGACTACCACGAGGGCGATGTTTACTGGTGCACGGCCGACGTGGGCTGGGTTACCGGTCACAGCTATATCGTCTACGGCCCGCTGGCCAACGGCGCGACCACGGTCATGTTCGAGGGTGTACCGAGCTACCCGGACAACAGCCGCTTCGGCCGCGTCATCGAAAAGCACAAGGTCAACCAGTTCTATACCGCGCCGACCGCTATCCGTGCGCTGATGCAGCAGGGCGAGGATGTGCTGGGCGACTCCGATCTGTCCACGCTGAAACTGCTCGGCTCGGTCGGCGAGCCGATCAACCCGGAAGCCTGGGAGTGGTACAACCGCGTCATCGGCAAGGGCAAGTGCCCGATCGTCGATACCTGGTGGCAGACCGAGACCGGCGGCATCATGATCGTACCGCTGCCGGGCGCCACGCCGACCAAGCCGGGTTCTGCGACCCGCCCGTTCTTCGGCGTGCAGCCGGCACTGGTGGATAACGAAGGCAACGAGCTTGAGGGCGCCTGCGAGGGCAACCTGGTGATCAAGGACTCCTGGCCGGGCCAGAGCCGCTCGATCTGGGGCGATCACGAGCGCTTCGTGCAGACCTATTTCTCCACCTTCAAGGGTTGCTATACCACCGGTGACGGCGCCCGCCGCGATGCCGACGGTTACTACTGGATCACCGGCCGTGTCGATGACGTTATCAACGTCTCCGGTCACCGCATGGGTACCGCCGAAGTGGAGTCTGCGCTGGTCGCGCACCCGGCCGTGGCCGAAGCCGCGGTGGTAGGTTACCCGCATGACCTGAAAGGTCAGGGGATCTACGTCTATGTGACGCTACAGGCTGGCTTCGAGCAGAGCGACGAGCTGATGAAGGAGCTGCGCAACTGGGTCCGTAGCGAGATCGGTCCGATCGCGTCGCCCGACCTGATCCAGTTCGCGCCGGGCATGCCGAAGACCCGTTCCGGCAAAATCATGCGCCGTATTCTGCGCAAGATCGCCGAGGATGACTTCGGTGCCCTGGGCGATACGTCGACGCTGGCGGATCCGACCGTGGTCGACGATTTGATCGAGCACCGCCTGAACCGTAAAGGCTGATCTCCGTCAGCTGAACGGATACCAGGAACGCCCCGCAGAACGCTCTGTGGGGCGTTTTCTTTTATGGAAAGCGGGCCAAGCCTGCTATGATGCGTTCTCTGATGGGGTTTTGGGACGTACCGCGCGTAGAGGCGGGCGTTCTTGATTGCAGGCAGGGGGAGTAATGCATGCAACTGGCGCAAAAGATTATTATCGCTGACGACCACCCGTTATTTCGTGCGGCCCTGAAACAGGCGGTCGCACAGGCCGTACCCGGGGTTGCCATCCTTGAAGCCGATACCCTGGCGGCGGTGCAGGAAACGGCCGAAGCGAACGTCGATGCCGACCTGGTACTACTCGATATCCATATGCCCGGCGCCCAGGGCTTTTCCGGTCTGGTGTTCCTGCGCGGGCAGTATCCGGGCATCCCGGTGGTGGTGATCTCCGGTAGCGAAGAGGCGCAGGTGATGAAACGCGCCATCGATTACGGCGCTTCCGGTTTTATTCCCAAGTCCGCGCCGCTGGAGGTGATCTCCGAAGCGATTCGGGCGGTCCTGCAGGGCGAGGAGTGGCTGCCGACCGATATCTCCGAGAGCCTGGACGACGAGGTCAGCGAAGAGGACCAGAAATTCGCCGAGGCGCTGGCCTCGCTGACGCCGCAGCAGTTCCGCGTGTTGACGATGTTGACCGAAGGGCTGCTGAATAAGCAGATCGCCTACGAACTGAATGTTTCGGAAGCGACGATCAAGGCGCATGTTACCGCTATTCTGCGCAAGCTTGGCGTACACAGCCGCACCCAGGCGGTCATCGCCGCCCAGCGCCTGGGCGTCGAGCCGGTCAAAACGGGCGTCTGATAGACGTAGCCGATAACGTACGAGAAAAAAGGGACAGACCCCGCAAGGTCTGTCCCTTTTTTCATGCGGGCTACGGCGCGCCTTAACTCCGGGCCGTGGCAATCATCTTGTTGATCAGCGCGCGCAGCGCGGCCGGTTTGACCGGCTTGTTCAGCAACTGGGCGCCGGAGGCCTGGATCTCCTCGGTGACCTCGTCGGTGCGGTCCGCCGTGATCACCACGGCCGGGATCGGTTTATCCCAGCAGGGCGCCAGCTGCCCCAGTGCCATCAGGCCGGTTTCGGTCTCGCCCAGATGGTAGTCGGCGAGGATGATGTCGGGCTCCCAGGATTGGTCCAGCACGTTCTGCAGCGCCTCGGCGCCGGACAGCGCGGTCATCACCTCGCAGGACCAGCCCTTCAGCAGGGCGCTCATCCCTTCGATGATCTTCGGCTCGTTGTCGATCACCAGCACCTTGATCCCGTTCAGCCCCTTGCTGCGGATCCAGCCGCGCTGTTCCGGTTTCGGACGCTGCGCCAGGGTCGCATCGCCGAGCGGGATGGTAATGGCGAACACCGTGCCCTGGCCCGGCCAGGAGTGCACGCTGATCTCATGGCCGAGCATGCGGGCGATACGCTCGGTGATCGCCAGCCCCAGCCCCAGCCCCTTCACCTCGCTGTGGCGCGGGTTGTCGATACGGCGGAACTCCTCGAACACCTCCTTGATCTTGCTCTCGGGGATGCCGACGCCGGTGTCCCACACCTCCAGGCGCAGGCGCTTGCCGTTACGGCGCGCGCCCAGCAGCACCTTGCCGTGGGCGGTGTAACGGATGGCGTTGGAGAGAAAGTTCTGCAGCACCCGGCGTAGCAGCGCCTGGTCGGAATAGACCACCTGGGCGCAGTTGACGTAATGGAACTCCAGTCCCTTCTCGCGGGCCACGGCGGTGAATTCGGTATTCAGGTGCTGGAACAGGCTGTCGAGCGGGAAGTGGCTGAAGCGCGGTTCCAGCGCGCCGGCATCGAGTTTGGAGATATCGAGCAGGGCGGTGATCAGCTCCTCCGCCGCGTGCAGGGCGTTGTCGAGGTTCTCGACCAGTTGGCTGGTTTGCGGCTGGTGGGTCTGCTGGGCCAGCGCCGAGGTGAACAGACGCGCCGCATTCAGCGGCTGCAACAGGTCGTGGCTGGCTGCGGCGAGGAAACGGGTCTTGCCCAGGTTGGCGGCTTCGGCATCGGCCTTGGCCTGGCGCAGCTCATCCTCCATCAGGGCGCGGATGGTGTTCTCCTTGCGCAACTCCTTGTTCACCACCGACAGCGCATGGGTACGTTCGCGCACGCGCTTCTCCAGGTTCTCGTTGGTCTCCTGCAGTGCGGCCTCGGCCTTACGCCGTTCGGTGATGTCCTGGTACAGCGTGAAGTAGCCGAGCAGGTCGCCATACTCGCCGATATGGGGGATATAGGTGACTTCGGCATAGCGCACCGAGCCGTCGCGGGTGGGCATGCGGGTCTCGAAGCGCTGGCGCTCGCCCGCCAGCACCTTGCGGATGTAGTGCTGGCGTTGCTCATGCTCCCCGGGGGGCAGAATGCGGTGCGACGGGGTGCCGGCGATGGTGTGGCGATCGATGCCATAGGCGTCGGCATAGGCCTTGTTGACGAACAGGTAGTTGCGGTCCGGATCGAGGTAGGCGATCAGGACCGGCACGTTGTCGGTATAGATGCGGATGTTCTGCTCGCTTTCGCGTAGCGCCTCCTCGGTGCGCTTGTGCTGGGTGATATCCATGTAGGTATTCACGTAGCCACCGTTGGGCATCGGGTTGCCGCGCACTTCGAGTACCGTGCCGTCGGGGCGAAAGCGCTCGAAGGCGTGCGGCTTGCCGGAGCGGATCAGCGCCAGGCGCTCCTCCACCTGACTGTCGATGCTGCCGGAACCCGGGCCATATTCGCCGCGCACGGCGTTGTAGCGGAACACCTCTTCGATCGGGCGACCGACGCAGACCAGCCCCTCCGGATAGCCGAACATGTCGATATAGCGCTGGTTCCACGCCACCAGGCGCATGCGCTGGTCGACCACGCTGATACCGAGACTGATGTTCTCGATCGTCGACTGCAGCAGCGAGCGGTTGAAGCGCAGTGCCTGGGACGCCTCGTCGACGATGGCGACCACGTCGCCGATCTGCATCTCCTTGCCGCGCAGCGTCGAGTCCATGACGATGCGGGCCGAGGAGGCGCCGATGGCGCCGGCCAGCAGGCGCTCGGTGTACTGGATCAGCTCCGGCGTCGCTTTATGGCCGGGCACCGCGGGTTCCTCGCCGCGCTGCAGGGCATAGCCGGTGAACGCGTGCTGGGTGCGGCTGATACCGAGGAAGCGTTCGGTCAACATCTGCAGGTCGCCGACGGTCACCTGGCTGGTCAGCCGGCCCGGTTCGGAGAACCCCTTGGCATGCACGCTGATGAAGGCGCTGGCCTGGATGCGATCGACCAGGCGCTGCCGGGTCATGCTGGAGACCAGCAGGTAGAGTACGAGGTTGGCGCCCAGGCTCCACAGTACGCCGTGGCTGAGCGGGTCGAGGCTGTCGAAGCCGAACAGCGCGGTGGGGGCGAGCCAGTGCGGCACCGGCCAGGAGGGGGTCAGGTAGTCGGGCAGCAGGTTGGCATGCAGCATCGCCGGCAGTACCAGGGTGTAGATCCACAGCGCGAAACCGGCGCTGAGCCCCGCCAGCACGCCGTGGCGGTTGCCCTCTTTCCAGTAGATGCCGCCGATGATCGCCGGCAGGAACTGGATCGCGGCGACGAACGACAGCAGGCCGAACGACGCCAGCGACCCCTCCTCGCCGAGGATACGGTAGTAGAAGTAGCCCAGCAGCATCAGGCTGAAGATGGTGGCGCGGCGGACCCGTAGCAGCAGGGCGCCGAGATCGGCCGCTTCCGAGAGGCGCAGACGCGGGATGCGCAGCAGCACCGGTACCACGATGTCGTTACACACCATGGTGGCGAGGGTGATGCTGGCGACGATCACCATGCTGCTGGCGGCGGAGAGCCCGCCGATGAAGGCGAAGGTGGCCAGGTAATCGTGACCGCGCGACAGCGGCAGCATCAGCACGAAGGTATCGGCATCGACGCTGTCGTGGGGAAAGAACAGCAGGCCGCCGGTGGCGATCGGCAGCACGAACAGGCCGAGCAGGAACAGGTAGAGTGGAAACAGCCAGCGCGCCATGCGCAGGTTGCGGGCGCGGGTGTTCTCGACGATGGTGACATGAAATTGACGCGGAAGGCAGATCGCCGCGCCACAGGCCAGGATTATCTCCGTCAAAAAACTATCGCTGAACGGCGAGCTGAAGTTGGCGTTATAGCGCAACTCGCTGTCGAGGCTGGCGATCAGCCCATCGATGCCGCCGAACAGGCCGAAGGTGACGAATAGCCCGATCATGATGAAGGCAGTCAGTTTGACGATCGACTCGAAGGCCACCGCCAGTACCAGCCCCTCGTGATGTTCGGTGGCGTCGATATGGCGGGTGCCGAACAGGATGCCGAACACCGCCATCGCCAGCGCCACGAACAGTGCCGTGTCGCTGCCCTTGCTCAGGGCCTCGGTGGCACCCGGGGCCAGGGCGTTGTAGCTGATCGCCACCGCTTTCAGTTGCAGCGCGATATAGGGGATGGTGCCGAGTACGGCGATCAGCGTGACCAGCACCGCCAGGCTCTGGCTCTTGCCGTAGCGCGAGGAGATGAAGTCGGAGATCGAGGTGATGTTCTGCTGCTTGCTGATCAGGATGATCTTCTCGATCACGCGCCAGGCCAGCAGGAACACCAGGATCGGTCCCAGATAGGTGGCCATGAACTCCCAGCCGGTGGAGGCGGCACGGCCCACGGCCCCGAAAAAGGTCCAGGAGGAGCAGTAAACCGCCAGCGACAGCGAGTAGACCACGGGATTTCCGGCCCAGCGCTTACCGGAGCTGCTTTTGTCGCCGTAATAGGCCAGCGCAAACAGCAGACTCAGGTAGGCGAGCGAAATAAGAATGATGCTCAGACCGGATAACATGTCGACACCTGGTGTTGATCAAATGAAATTCACGCTGCAAGTGTAACCTGAGCGGCACTGCCTTCGGGAGAGGCGTTTCGCCGGCGCCGGCAGCGGGTGGGTGTAAGACGATGGTCTAGCTTGGTGGTACTGGGCCGGCTCCCTGCGGGGGGCGGCAGATTCAGCGCCGGCGCGGGTTAGCGGCCGGTCGGCAGAATTGTTGACAATATGAATCAGACTAAAGTCGGGGCTCAGTTCGCAGAACGGCTTTGCTAGATTCAGGGAGTCTGCTTCCATCGATTTTGAATAACAACAATAGTAAGGATGGTGCCATGTCCAGCAATAGCGAAAACGCGCAGGCGTACTGGAAAGAAAACCTGCGGATCATCATGACCTACATGGTCATCTGGTTTGTCGTCTCCTACGGGTGCGGCATCCTGTTCGTAGATCAACTCGACCAAATTCAGTTCTTCGGCTTCCCGTTGGGGTTCTGGTTTGCTCAGCAGGGTTCTATCTATGTCTTTCTCGGGCTGATCTGGGCATACGTGTTCAGCATGAACAAGCTCGACGAAAAGTACGACGTTCACGAATAAAAATAATTACGAAGGACGCTTACCATGAGTCTCGATATACTCACGTACCTGTTTATAGGCGGGTCATTCGCGATCTATATCGGTATCGCGATATGGGCCCGCGCGGGCTCTACCAAGGAGTTCTACGTGGCAGGGGGCGGTGTGCCACCGATTGCCAACGGTATGGCGACTGCCGCTGACTGGATGTCAGCCGCATCGTTTATCTCTCTGGCTGGTATCGTATCGTTTATCGGCCGTGACGGTTCCGCCTACCTGATGGGCTGGACCGGCGGTTACGTGTTGCTGGCGATGCTGCTGGCTCCCTACCTGCGTAAGTTCGGCAAGTTCACGGTGCCGGATTTCGTCGGTGACCGTTACTACTCCAGCACCGCACGCACGATCGCGGTGGTCTGCACCATCCTGATCTCCTTCACCTACGTGGCCGGTCAGATGCGTGGTGTCGGTATCGTGTTCTCCCGCTATCTGCACGTCGATATCAATACCGGTGTCATCATCGGTATGGCGATCGTGTTCTTCTACGCCGTACTCGGTGGTATGAAAGGGATCACCTACACCCAGGTGGCGCAGTACTGCGTACTGATCCTGGCGTTCATGGTACCGGCGATCTTCCTGTCCATGCAGGTAACCGGGCACATGCTGCCGCAGACCGGTATGGGGGCGACGCTGGAGAACGGCAAGTCCGTACTGACGACGCTGAACGAGCTGTCGGTGGAGCTTGGCTTCAACAAGTATACCGACGGTAGCAAGACCACCATCGATCTGTTCTTTATGACCGCGGCGCTGATGTGCGGTACCGCAGGTCTGCCGCACGTTATCGTGCGTTTCTTCACCGTGCCGCGCGTCAAGGATGCCCGTCTGTCCGCCGGCTGGGCGTTGATCTTCATCGCCATCCTGTACACCACCGTACCGGCGGTCGCAGGCTTCGGCCGTGTGAACCTGATCCAGACCCTGAACGGTAAGGACAATGCCGGTGTCGAGTACACCCAGATGCCGAGCTGGTTCAAAAACTGGGAAAATGCCGGTCTGATCGGCTGGACCGACCTGAACGGCGACGGCAAGGTGCAGTACGCGGCAGGTAACGCCTTTGCCGGCGGTAAACCGGCCTTCGGTGAAGGCACCGGTGTTAATGGTGAGCGAGTGACCACCAACCCGGCCAATGGCGAGTTCAACGCGGCCAAGCAGCCGTTCGCCAGCGAAGTGTATGTCGACCGCGATATCATGGTACTGGCCAACCCGGAGATCGCACAGCTGCCGGATTGGGTTATCGCCCTGGTCGCAGCCGGCGCTGTCGCGGCGGCACTGTCCACCGCAGCGGGTCTGTTGCTGGTTATCTCCACCTCGATCTCGCATGACCTGATGAAGAAAACGCTGAAGCCGGATATCACCGACAAGCAGGAGCTGATGTACGCCCGTATGGCGGCCGTCGTCGCGATCTGCGTGGCCGGTTACTTCGGTATCAACCCGCCGGGCTTCGTGGCCCAGGTGGTGGCGTTGGCCTTCGGTCTGGCGGCATCCTCCGTGTTCCCGGTCATCATCATGGGTATCTTCAGCAAACGCATGAACACCCAGGGTGCGGTGTCCGGTATGTTGGTGGGTATCGCCAGCACCATGGCCTACATCGTCTACTTCAAGTTCATGGGGGGTACCAAGGACCAGCTGTTCATGGGGATCTCCCCGGAAGGGTTCGGTACCGTCGGTATGATCCTGAACTTTGTCGTGGCCTACGTCGTCTCCTCGATGACGCCGCCGCCGCCGGCTGAAATCCAGCACATCGTCGAGGATATCCGTATCCCGCGCGGTGCCGGTGCTGCTCATGCGCACTGATCGCTGATCAGTCGCTAGGTAAAAGAAGGGGCACGCCGGCACAGCTGGTGTGCCCCTTTGTTTTGGGGCTTCCCCGGACCGTCGGACCGATGACTCGACCTGAGAGGCGATGTGCATGAGCGATACATTCAAGATGGATAATATCCCGTTCAGTCTGCTGGACCCGGCCGAACAGGCGCTGGTGAACGCGAGTCTGGACCTGGGCTACTACCAACGCGGGGAGAGGGTGATCAGCGCCGGCGAGGCGCCCGAGGGGGTCTATGTGATCCTGAAGGGGCGGGTGCGCGAAAGTGAGCCGGAGGGGGAAGAGGAGGATCGCCATGTCTTCGTGCATTACCAGAACGAAGACTATTTCGGCGGCTGGTCGGCCCTGCGCGGCAGGGCGATCCACGACTTTATCGCCGAAGAGGAGACCATCTGCCATATCCTGCCGACGCGGGTGCTGCTGGAGCTGATCCAGAGTAACGCGCTGTTTGCCGACTACTTCCAGCAGAACCTGGCCGCCAAGAGCGAGATCGTCGCCCAACACGGCGAGTCGCAGGATATGGCGGAGTTCATGCTCGCCCATATCGGCAGTGCGCTGGTGCGCGAGCCGCTGGTGGTCGAGCAGGGCTGTTCGATCCGCCAAGCGACGCGCCTGATGCGCGAGCGTAAGGCCGACTGCGTGCTGGTGCGTAAAGGCGGGCGTTACGGCATGGTGACCGGTACCGACCTGCTCGATGCGCTGGTGATGCGCGAGTTGCCGCTGGAGCAGGATGTGGCGGAGATCGCTTCCTATCGCCTGGTGACCGCCGATCCCGACGACTACTTGTTCAATGCGTTGATCATGATGACCCAGCAGCAGATCGAACGTGTCGTCATCATGCGCGGTCAGCAGCTGCAGGGGGTGGTCGAGCTGACCGACGTGCTCAGCCATTTCTCCAGCCACTCCCATGTGATCGGCCTGCGGGTCGAGCGGGCCAACAGCATCGAGCAGTTGCGCGAAGCCGCGCGGGGGCTCAACGACCTGATCAAGGCGCTGGTCTCCACCGGGGTCAAGATCCGCTTCACCATGGATCTGTTGGCGGCGATGAACGGCCGTTTGATCGCCAAGCTGTTCGATCTGGTGATCCCCAGCGATATGCAGCCCCACGTGTGCCTGATCGTGATGGGGTCGGAGGGGCGCGGAGAGCAGATCATGAAAACCGACCAGGATAATGCGCTGATCTTCCGCGACGGTTTGGCCTGGTCGGCGATGCAGGAGACGCTGAACCGCTTCAGCGAGATGCTGATCTCGTTCGGCTTCCCGCCCTGCCCAGGCAATATCATGGTCTCCAATCCACAGTGGGTAAACTCTGTCGGCGACTGGACCCAGAAGCTGAGCGACTGGGCCGATACCTGCGAAGGCGTCGCGCAGATGAATCTGGCGATCGCCGTGGACGCCAAGCCGGTGGCCGGCAACCAGGCGCTGTTCAAGGTGGCGCGTAACTGGTTCCTGCGTCACCTGCGTAATAATGATGTGTTCTTCTCCCATTTCGCGCGGGCGTCGATCGAGTTCGATACGCCGCTGACCTTCTTTGGCAACCTGAAGGACAAGTCGCAGCTGGATATCAAGAAGGGGGGGATCTTCCCGATCGTCCACGGGGTCCGGACCCTGGCGCTGGAGCAGCGCATTCTGGTGACCAACACCTTCAAGCGGATCGAAGCGCTGATCGAGGCGGGTCTGCTGCGTGAACTGGAGGGCAAGGAGTTGGCTGAGGCCCTGTCGCTGTTTATCCAGCTACGCCTGCGCCAGCAGATGAGGCGGATGGAGAGCAGTCCCGAGGGGGTGGACCCGACGCCCAATACGCTCGACCTGCAACTGCTCAATAAGATGGAGCGGGACCTGTTGCGCGACGCGCTGCAGATCGTCAAGAGCTTCAAGAAACACCTGGTGCTGCGTTATCACCTGGGAGAGTAAAGATGATTATTCCGCGCACGATCCGTCGCTTTCAGGAGCGCCGCATTCACAAGAGCGGGCTCTGGGCGGATAACTTCGAACCCTATGCCGGGGATGAGGTGGTATCGCTGGACTGCGAGACCACCAGTCTCGATGTCAAGCAGGCGGAGATCCTGTCGATCGGTGCCGTCCGCATCAAGGGACGCAAGGTGATGACCAGCGACCGGCTCGATCTGCGCCTGAAGCCGCCGCTCAGTCTCTCCGCCGAGTCGATCAAGGTGCACAAGATTCGCGCCACCGATCTGGCGGATGGGCTGGAGCTGAACGAGGCGCTGGGTCAGTTGCTGAAGTTCATCGGCAATCGCCCGCTGCTGGGGTATTACGTCAACTACGATATCCGCGTCATCGACAAGTTTCTGCGTCCGCTGTTTGGCTTTGGTTTGCCGAACAAGGCGATAGAGCTGTCCCACGTCTATCACGACATCATCAAATGGAAGCATGTCGGCGGCGATGTCGATCTGCGCTTCGATACGATCGCCAGTAAACTGGATATCCCGATCATCCAGCGGCATACCGCGCTGGGCGATGCGATCACCGTCGCGTTGATGTACGTCCGGCTCAAGCACGGCGAGTCGCCTTCGGCACATTGACCTGCCGGCGTCAAAATCTGAACGTAAAGGGTGGTCCTTTTCTTGCATTAAACTGCTAATGGCAACGCTCGTCATCCTGTAACTGACGGATTTCTGTCGTATATGGCATCCATAACGGCTTGAAGCATCAAATGATGCGCCTATAATGTCAAAATGTTGCCGCTTGGTTGGGGGTGAAATATGGTCGTCGATCGTGCCGACATCAACAGTGTTCTGGAGCAGATGCGGGCGTTGAAAGCGCAGGCGCAGCAGGGTGTCCGTCAGATCGAGATGCCGCAGCCGGTGGCGCCGGAACGCGTGCAGTCGGGCGGTTTCGCCGACCTGATGAAGATGGCGATCGACAACGTCAACGAGCAGCAGATGAGTGCCAAAAAACTGGCAGAGGCTTATGAACTCGGCGACCCCAGCGTCGACCTCCCGCAGGTGATGATTCAGGCACAGAAAGCTTCGGTCTCGTTCCAGGCGATGACCCAGGTGCGCAACCGGCTGGTTTCGGCCTATGAAGATATTATGAATATGTCTATCTGATCCTCATGGACAGGTAATTGAGGGCGCATGGATAACACCGCAGCACAGATGGGTACCCGTGGCGGATGGATGGCCGGTTTCAATAGCCTGGGTATCCTGCGTCAGCTGGGCCTGATGGTCGGGCTGGCCGCCAGCGTTGCCATCGGTTTCGCGGTGGTGCTCTGGTCGCAACAGCCCGACTATCGCGTGCTGTTCTCCAAACTCAGCTTTGCCGACGCCAACGAGGTGATCGACCAGCTGCAGCAATACAGTATCCCCTACAAGTTCGATGCGACCGGGCGCGCGATCCTGGTACCCGAAGAGCAGGTGCACCAGGCACGTTTGAAACTGGCGGCGGAGGGGTTCACGGCGGATAAGACGGTAGGCTTCGAGCTGCTGGACCAGGAGCAGGGGCTGGGCACCAGTCAATTCATGGAGACGGCGCGCTACCGGCGTGGCCTCGAAGGCGAACTGGCGCGCACCATCAGCAGCATGACCTCGGTCCGTAGTGCCCGGGTCCATCTGGCGATCCCGAAGGAGTCGGTGTTCATCCGCGACCCGCGCAAACCGCGAGCCTCGGTGTTTGTCGAGCTGTTTTCCGGACGCACCCTGGAGCGTAACCAGGTGGCGGCGATCGCCAACCTGGTGGCGTCGAGCATCCCCGAGCTGGACGTCAAGGATGTGACGGTGGTCGACCAGAAGGGGCGGCTGCTCAATACCCGCGATAGCGATGTCGATGTGGTGCTGGCCGCCAAACAGCTCGAATATACGCGCCAGATCGAGGATACCCTGCTTAACCGGGTCAACAGCATACTGCAGCCGGTGGTCGGCATCGGCAACTTCCGCGCGGAGGTGTCGGCGGAGGTCGATTTCACCCAGATCGAGCAGGCGGACGAACTGTATAACCCCGATCTTCCGGCACTGCGCAGCGAACAGACGCTGGAGGAGAACCGTGCCGGCAATGCGGCGGTTGGCGGCGTGCCCGGGGCTCTGTCGAATCAGCCACCCGGGCCCACCTCGGTACCCGAAGTGGTGGGCAAGGCCGGGGCCAGTGGCGGGCAGTCGGCGGCGCTGACCGGCTCCAGCCGGGAGCAATCGGTGCGTAACTTCGAGTTGGACCGCACCATCAGCTATACCCGCCACCAGCAGGGACGGGTCAAGCGCCTGAGCGTGGCGGTCGTGGTCGACGATCTGGCGGCGCTGAATCCGCAGGATGGCAGCGAGATCCGCACGCAGTGGCAGGCGGAAGAGCTGGAGCGGTTGCGGATGCTGGTGCAGAACGCGGTGGGTTACTCGGCGCTGCGCGGCGACAGCGTGACGGTGGTGAACTCGCCGTTCGTGGCGGAGCAGGTGGTGGAGCCGGAGTCGCTCTCGTTCTGGCAGCAGGAGTGGTTCTGGAGCCTGAGCAAGCAGCTGCTGGCCGGCCTGCTGGTGCTGATCCTGGTGCTCGGGGTGCTGCGGCCGATCCTGCGCAACCTGTCCCACGGCTCGGGTGCCAAGGAGAGCGAGGGCTTCGGGCCGGCGGGCGAGGTTTCGGCGGAACTCGAGGGGCTCGAAGGGGCCGGCATCGCCGACGACAAGGTGACCTTCGGCGGCGTCGACAACAGCATGCTGGCGACCCCCAACGAGAGCTTCGAATATCAGCTCAATGCGATTCGCAGCATGGTGGCAGAGGACCCGGCCAAGGTGGCGCAGGCGGTACGGCAGTGGGTGATCGAGCGTGAGTGAGGGCGGGCTGACCGACATCGAGAAGGCGGCGATCCTGCTGATCAGCCTCGGCGAGTCCGACGCCGCCGAGATCCTGAAACATCTCGGTCCGAAAGAGGTGCAGAAGATCGGCGAGGCGATGACCAAGCTGGATAACGTGCCGCAGTCGCGGGTCGAGGGCGTGGTGGCGGATTTCCTCGGCGTGGTCAGCGACCAGACCGGAATCGGCATCCATAACGACCGCTATATCCGCGCCATGCTCAACCAGGCGCTCGGCGAGGAGAAGGCGAAAACGCTGATCGACCGTATCCTGATGACCACCAACACCTCGGGGCTCGATACCCTGCGCTGGATGGAGCCGCGCCAGGTGGCCGAAATGCTGCGCTTCGAGCACCCGCAGATTCAAACGGTGGTCATCGCCTACCTCGATCCCGACCAGGCCGCCGCGGTGTTGAGCTATTTTGACGAGAAGGTCCGTCTCGACCTGATCCTGCGTATCTCGGCGCTCGACCGGGTGCAGCCGCAGGCGATGCAGGAGCTGAACGATATGCTGGAGAGCCAGTTCGTCGGTGCGCGTACCAGCCAGTCGACCACGCTGGGCGGGGTGCGGCAGACCGCCGACATCATGAACTACATCGACAGCAATATCGAAGCCGAGCTGATGGACGCGATCCGCGATAACGACGAGAATCTGGCGCAGCAGATCCAGGATATGATGTTCGTGTTCGACAACCTGGCGGATGTCGACGATCGCAGTATTCAGGTGATTTTGCGCGAGATCTCCACCGATATGCTGGTATTGGCGCTGAAAGGGGCGGATACCTCGTTGCAGGAGAAGATCTTCCGCAACATGTCCAAACGTGCGGCGGAGTTGCTGCGCGACGACCTCGAGGCGAAAGGGCCGGTACGGGTCAGCGAAGTCGAGCTGGCGCAGAAGGAGATTCTGAGCGTGGCCCGGCGCCTGGCCGACGAGGGCGAGATCGTGCTTGGCGGTGGTGGCGAAGATATGATCTGATGCCAGCATGAAGAGCGATAACACCCTCCCCGTCCGTATTCCCGCCGCCGACCTGCGCGAAGTTAAGCGCTGGCAACTACCCGATATGACCGATGCCGAACGCGAACGTCTGATCGCGCT
>QKGH01000098.1 GCA_003250495.1 Marinobacterium sp. | reverse complement strand
GCTGATCACCTGGACCCTGGAGCGCTCCGGCCTGCTCAAGACCGGCGGCGGCTGGTACTACCAGGGCATCAGCGACGCCGTCGACAATGACGGCGACATGCTGGTGCTGCTCGACGTGCTGGCCCAGGACGTGGGCATCGAGGGTATCTTCTCCGACTGGCCCGCCACGGTGACCTACTACGCCAACTGCATGGGTCGCTGATCCTGCCGAAGCCCGCCGCCGCTGCGGCGGCGGGCCTTCGCGATTCCGGCATCGGCCGGGCATTCCCCCCCGCTACGTGACTGCGATTCCACTCCAATCAACGAAATTCAGATCCGCCATGGACAAAACGGCAGACAAAGGGTCAAGATTTACCCCAGATCGCCGCTAGTCACTCTGCAGGGATGCCGAATCGAGCCATCGCCGAATCCGCCTCCCTCCGCCCCGCCTGACTCTTGCAGTGGAGAGCCGGAACGCCAGTGGCCGATGCGGCCGCTTCCGGAACCTACAATAATCACAACAGACACTGAACCGTACCAGCGGGCGGCACCGGACACCGGCGCCGCGGCAGCCCGCCGCTATCGGTTTGCGACACCGGATAGTTCCGATCCGGAGCGAAGTGACCCTGGGTGGCAGAGCAGATGAACAACGAACGACCGAAGATACTCATCGTCGACGACGACAGGCGTTATCTGGAAAGCCTGGAGTTACTGCTGTCCGCCCACTACGAGGTGATCACCGACAGCGACAGCCTCAATACCCTCGGCATCGCCATGAGCCAGCACCCCTATCTGATCCTGCTGGACCTCAATATGGAGAACATCGACGGCTACCAGGTGATCCGGGAACTCAAGCAGAACCTGGAGACGGCGGACATCCCGGTGATCGTGGTCACCGGCTCCCATGAGACCGAGGACGAGACCCACTGCCTGCGCAGCGGCGCGGTGGACTACATCACCAAGCCCTACAATCCGGAGATCGTGAAGGCGCGGGTGCACGCCCACGTGGAGCTGAAGCGGCAGAAGGAGCTGCTGAAGACCCTCTCCTACCAGGACGGCCTCACCGGCATCGCCAATCGCCGCTATTTCGACGACACCCTGATCCGCGAGCACCGACGCTGCCGCCGCGCCGGGCTGCCGCTCTCCACCCTCATGATCGATATCGACTTCTTCAAGCGCTACAACGACATCTACGGACATCTCACCGGCGACGACTGCCTCAAGCTGGTGGCCAGAACGATGCTGGCGCAGCTCAACCGCTCCGGCGACCTGCTGGCGCGTTACGGCGGCGAGGAGTTCGTCTGCGCGAAGCAGATCGCCGAGAAACTGCGCAGCGCGGTGCTCGACCAGCAGATTCCCCATGAAGCCGGCATCGACGGGCTGATCACCATCAGCATCGGCGCGGTCGCCTGCCTGCCCACCGAGGGCATCGACACCCGCAAGCTCCTGATGCTGGCGGACAGCTGCCTCTATCGGGCCAAGGTCTCCGGGCGCAATCGGGTGGAGGCCGCCGCCTGTTCGCAGGCGTCATCCGACCAGGCCGTCGGCAACGTCTGAAGTCTCCGGTCCGGGGCCGCTCCGCCGGTTACTCGGACGCGCAGCCCAGTACGATATAGCCGCCGGAACGCTCGTCGCGCTCGAGCTCCAGGATGCCGTGGCTCTGCGCCTCCTCCAACAGATCGCCGAAGGAGTGGAAACCGTAGTAGGACTCGCTGAAGCCGGGACGCTGCCGCTTCAGGGTCTGCTTGATCATGGAGCCCCAGATCTTCTCCCCCTCGCCCCGCTCCTCGAGCAGCGCCTGATAGGTGGAGACGATCAGGTTCCAGGCGTCCTGTTTTTTGTTTTCCGGCGTTTTG
>QKGH01000064.1 GCA_003250495.1 Marinobacterium sp. | reverse complement strand
CGTCTGGAAGCGCCGCATCCGTAACCGACAATGAGCTCGTCGGTTATATCGATGAGGCCGGCGAGCTTTACGCTAACGTCGAACCGGCACGAGGCGCATCCGCGGCGCTGAAATATATCTGCACCTCTGTCGCCAGCGGCGCCACCGATAACGCGGCGTTGAAATATATCTGTACCTCCGTGGCTAGCGGCGCTACCGATGCCGCCGCATTGAAATATATCTGCACCTCCGTGGCCAGCGGCGCCAGCGATACCGCGGCACTGAAATATATCTGTACCTCCGTCGCCAGCGGCGCCAGCGACACTGCGGCGTTGAAATATATCTGTACCTCCGTGGCTAGCGGCGCTACCGATGCCGCGGCGCTGAAATATATCTGCACCTCCGTCGCCAGCGGCGCCACCGATACCGCGGCGCTGAAATATATCTGCACCTCCGTCGCCAGCGGCGCCAGCGATACCGCAGCGCTGAAATATATCTGCACCTCCGTCGCTAGCGGTGCCAGCGATGTAGCCGCATTGAAATATGTTTGCACCTCCGTCGCTAGCGGCGCCAGCGATGTAGCCGCATTGAAATATGTTTGCACCTCTGTCGCTAGCGGTGCCAGCGATGTGGCCGCATTGAAATATGTTTGCACCTCCGTCGCTAGCGGCGCCAGCGACACCGCGGCGCTGAAATATATCTGCACCTCCGTCGCCAGCGGCGCCACCGATACCGCGGCGCTGAAATATATCTGCACCTCCGTCGCCAGCGGTGCCAGCGATACCGCGGCGCTGAAATATATCTGCACCTCCGTCGCCAGCGGTGCCACCGATGCAGCCGCATTGAAATACGTTTGCACCTCGGTGGCCGCACCCGCATCCGGTCCGGCGAACGCCTTCGGCGTGATCAAAGGTTCCTCCGCCGATCCCGACGCCTAACGACACAACGAACGCGAGGACAAGGCATGCAACAGCAGACGCACTCCGTGCCGGGTGGGCAGGCGCTGCCCACCCTATCCAGCTACGTACACTCTCATCAGGTGGATGACGAAGTGGTCGCCCTCTACCATCCCTTCGGGCATGAGGTCGCACTGGTATCGCTCCCAGTCTTCGACCTTCTGCACCGGGGGGATCTGCAGAGGGTCCCCTCCGCTATCTACGAGGATCTGGTCGCGCGCCATTTTCTGGTATCCGAAGCGTGGGACAGGAGCGTCCTCGACGGCTACGCCAGCAAACCCATCGCCGGCTTTTTCAGCCTTTGGCTGATCGTCGTCCAGACCTGCAACATCGGCTGCACCTACTGCGTCGTGGAGGCCGATACCCAACCCAATACCGGGCGGATGACACCGGAGGTGGCAGAGCGGGCGCTGGAGGTGTTCCGCGAATCTCTCGATCGGCACCGGCAGCCGGTGGCGAAGGTGACACTATACGGCGGTGAGCCCCTGCTGAACCGCCCGCTGCTCAAGCACATCATCCCCAAAATTCGGGCGCTGTCGTGGGCGGGGCAACAGGCGCCTATCGAGATACTCTGTTTCAGCAACGGCGTGACCTACGACGAGGAGTTGACCCAGTGCTTTCTCGACCACGATGTAACCGTCGGCCTATCGCTGGACGGGGATAAGACGATCAACGACCAGGTGCGCGTGTTCCGGAAAAAGCAGGGGACCTACGACAAGGTGATCGCCTCCTACCAAAAGTATCGCGCCGCTGGCGTCAGGGTGGGTCTCTCCTGCACCCTGGGCAACCACAACAAGGGACAGCTACTGAATGTGGTATCCCATTTTGTGAACGACCTCCACGCCCCTTCGATTCAGTTCCAGGTGCCGATACAGGTGGCCGATGGCAGCCCGAACTATCTCAACATGGCGGTACTGGCCCGCGAAACGCTGGATGCGTTCGAACTCGCCCGGTCCGCCAATGTGGAGGAGGGGCTGGCGATGCGCCGTCTCACCGCCTTTTCCGCCGGGCGCTTCCACCACCGCGATTGCGCCGCAGTCGGCGGTGAACTGGCGGTCTCGACGGACGGTACCGTCGGCCCCTGTCACAACGCAACGATCGGCGGGGAGCAGTATTTCCGCGGCAACGTGCTGGATGAGGGGTTCAACCCCGAACTGCTGCCCGCGTTCATGGAGTGGCACAACCGGATGCCGATCAATATGCCGGGCTGTCACGGCTGTTCGGCGATCGGCCTCTGTGGTGGCGGCTGCCCCTATAACGCGCTGTTGGCCGCCGGCTCCATCTGGCACAAGGATCCGCAGCAATGCGGTTATATGAGCCAGTTCATCGATTGGCTGCTGGAGGATATCTGGGCCCGGTATAGCGGTAAACCACGCCCCGAAGCCAGAAACTGGAACACCCAGGCACAGCGGATCAGCAGTGTGGGAGGACAGGAGCGCCGCCGCGCGGCACAACACCAGATTCCGGTAACGAGGATAGATTGATGGCCCCAATGGATGAGACCAGCCTCAACTTCGGTGTCGATAAGGAGGCCACCGCGGTACTGCTCGAATTCCTGCCCGCGCAAGCGGCGATAGTACCCGCCTCGCTGGCATTCACCGAAGAGCGGATGCAACGACTGCAGGAGAAGTGCAAGCTGACCCCGCTCCGCCAACCGCCTGTCGAAGCTAAGGCCACGGTGGCCAGTGCGCGCAGCGAGAAGCTGCCCAGGCGGCAGTTTCTCGAGGTCGAGTCAGGCGATCGCCGATCGCTGGCGACGATCCTCAAGGAGATCGAAAAGGAGTTTGCCGAGGAGATCCTGACCGCACTGCCGGTGCCGCCGTCGATACCGGCCATCGCACCGGCCGCCGCCGCGGCCAGCGGCCCCGCGCTGCCGACACCGGACTTTCACGGCTATCAGGGCTATTCGGGGCCGGCGCCCCACGGCATCGGTTTTTCCGCCGTCGCCCACCTTCCCGGCGCGGATGGCCAGGGTGTCACCGTCATCGATCTGGAGGGCGGTTGGGTACTGAGCCATGAAGCCCTGGCCGCGGTCCAGTTCAACCTGTGGAGCGGCGAGCCTTCGACATTGAGCGGCTGGAAGGAGCACGGAACCGCCGTCGGCTCCCTGCTGTTCGCCGAACGGGACGGTGCAGGGATCTCCGGCCTGGCCGCGGGGGCCCGAGGCGCCCTGGCATCCATCTACAGCGGCTCCCCCAAACGACAGCAGGTCGCCCAGCAGATCGACGCCTGTCGCGATCTGCTCAACGCTGGCGACGTGCTGTTACTGGAGGTGCAGCGCCCGGGACCAGCGACCGAGTTTCAGTCGTCACCGCAGCAGACCGGCTATCTCCCCACCTCCTTCTGGCCCGACGTCAAGGAGAGCATCCGCGACTGCATCGCCAAGGGTATATGCGTAGTCGAGGTGGCAGGGAATGGCGGTGTCGATCTGGACGACCCGGAACTGCAGGGTGCGTTCAGCCAGGAGGGCTCCACCGTAACGACACTGGGTCCCGAGGACTCGGGCTCGATCATGGTCGGCGCCGGACATGCGCCCTGGCGGGGCGACCAGGCGCGCAGCCCGCTATCCTTTTCCAACTACGGCGCTCGACTAGACTGTCAGGGGTGGGGAGAGGGCGTCATCTGCGCCGGGTACGGCGAAATATGGGGCAGCCCCGGCGGGGACAACTCATACACCGGCAACTTTTACGGCACCTCCAGCGCGGCCCCGATGATCGCCGCTGCCGTGGCCGTGGTGCAGAGTCGCCATATTCACAAGTTCGGTCAGCCCGCCTCGCCGCTGTTGGTACGCCAGGCCTTTGCCTCATTCGGCTCGGCGCAACCGACACAAGCGGCGGACGACAGTGGCGACGACGACCGAGTACGGCATATCGGCCCGCTCCCCGATCTGGTCGCCATCTTTAACGCCCTGAATCTCTTTTGACATGCGCTATCTCATCAAAACCACCATGGCCCTGCAGGAGCTGTCCCGCGCCCTGGCCCCGAACGCGACGGTCGCGGAAGCGGGCCCGGCGGTGAGGCTCGCCGCCGGATACTTTCTCGACGTCGACGTCACCCCATCGGTCCCCAACAGCGCGACCGCGGATCTGCCAGCGCTGTTGGGGGGGATCGACGGCATCGATGAGGTGATACCGGTTCCCGACGCAGAGCCCGGAAGCCCATGACGCTGGAGGCGACCATGCATCTTTCACGCTATGTACAGAGCAAAGCTTTGCCCAACGGGATAGTGGGACTCTACAGTCCCTTCGGCCACCGCTTCTGTTATCTCTCGAGCGAAGGTTGGCAACAGGTCGAGAACGGACAGTTCGAACGGCTCGACGAGCGGACGCTGGAAACCATGCAACAGCAGCAGTTCCTGGTCGAGGAGGGCTTCGAAGCACGCATCCTGAACCACTACCTCCCTCCCACCGAGCACATTCGCGAGATGTGGCTCGTCGTCGAGCAAGCCTGCAACATGGCCTGTCAGTACTGCGTAACGGAGGGTAACGTCGAAGAACCCGCCCAGAGGACGCTGACCGCCGCCAAAGGCGATAGCGACGCCGGCGGTTGTGGCAGTACCGGCGCGAACACCATGCGCGAAGAGATCGCCCTCGCCGCGGTGCGAAAGTTTGCGGCCTATCTGGAAAAGACCCGGCCGGTCTTCCCCCGGGTCACCCTGTACGGCGGCGAACCCCTGCTCAACTGGCCGGTAATCGAGGCGGTGGTCCCGGCGATCCGCAATATCCGCTATCCGGGTCAGGTCAGAGAGCGACCGGTTCAGGTGTTGGTGATCACCAACGGACAGATCTGCCGTGACAGCATGGTCGAATTTTTCAGTCGCCACCAGGTGTCGGTCAGCGTCTCCCTCGACGGCCTCGAACATCACCACGACAGCCAACGGATCACGCTGTCCGGCAAAGGCACCTTTCAGCGCGCCGCCGAATCGTTGCGCCGCTACAAGGCCGCCGGCCTGAACGTGGGGATCTGCACCACCATCGGCAAGCACAACTATCGGGACCTGCCCGAGATCGCCGACTATTTCGCCGACGAATTCGCCGTGCCGGTGGAGCTTCAAGTACCGTTCGACATCCCGTTCAATGGCGGCAACCAGTCCAGTATCGCGATGGTGGATGCCGCCCCCTACGCCGTGGAGGCCTATGCGCGGATGCGCCGCAAAGGGTTGTTGGAGGGCCTGTTGGGCCGACGCATGGTGCAGGTAAATAGCGGTACCTTCCACCACCGCGACTGCTCGGCGGTGGGTGGGCAGATCGTGGTAGCCCCCGACGGCAGCATCGGTCCCTGCCACGCGTTTTCCGGGCAACGGAAGTTCTTCGCGGGCAACGTGTTGGAAGATTCCGACCCCTGGGATAATCTGGCCTTTCACGAATGGTCGCGCCGACAGCCGGTCAATATGCCCGACTGTCATGGCTGTTCCGCCATCGCTATCTGCGGCGGCGGCTGCCCCTACAACGCCCATGTCGCGACCGGATCCATCTGGGGCAAGGATCCCCAGCAGTGCGCCTATATGCACTATCTTATCGACTGGATGATTGAAGATATCTGGAACCAGCATGCCCAAGAACCCTGCCTGCCCGAAGAGGTGCTCCCGCAGTGAGATGGAACACGCCCGGCGCCTCGTGCAAAACTTTGCCGCGGCGCAGGGGCTGGAAGGCGCTTTACCCGCATTGGAGGGGATCAGCACCCTCTGCTTCCCCAACCAGCAAGCGCTTTGCCAATATCTGGCCGACAAGCACCGGGAG